>JAFMMJ010000007.1 GCA_017859785.1 Ilumatobacteraceae bacterium | reverse complement strand
GGTGTGGGACCACCTCGAGGTGGGAGACACCGTTCGGGTGATCTCGTGACGCGGCTTTAGTCGTAGCGCTCGGCGAGTTCGGCGAGGTATTCGCGCCCCTCCTCGCAGTCGTCGCGCAAGGGGCACCACCGGCATGACGATTGCGGTCGCCTCACCGGTGGGCGTCCCTCGAGGAGTTCGACCGCCCGTCCGACCCCCTCGAGGGTTCGGTGCATGGCGGAGCGGAGCATCTCGATGGTGACGTCCTCGGGAACGGCGCGGCCGGCGTCGAGGTAGAAGCCAGCCACCTTGCGCGGGGGTACGCCGGTGCGGAGCGTCTCGAGGAGGGCGTAGAACCGGAGGTCGTCGAGGTGGTTCGGGTACACGCCACCGGTCTTCAGGTCGATAATCACTTTGCGACTCTCTGATCCGACTGCGCGGCCGATGACAAGGTCGACCTTGCCCGAGAGCGTCAGTGGTCCGTTCGCGGGCCATCGGAGCGACGACTCGACGACGGGAGCCCATCGTCGGTCGAGGGGCGGGAAGGTCTCAAGGAACTTCACCACTGCGTCGGTGCACGGGCCCCGCAGGTCCGCGAGGTCGGCCTCTCCGAGCCCGGCGAGCCACGGTCCGACGCCAGTACCGGATTCGATGAGTCGCGCGATCGCCTCGTCGACCACATCGGCTGGAGTGATCTCGCCGCGCCAGTTGGTGATGAGCTCGACCGATCGGTGGCTGACCGTGCCGACCGCGTTCCGGGTGTTCCATTCGAATGGCGCGCCGTTGAGGTGGTGCTCCTCGCAGCCGAGCACCGAGGTGAGTCGAGTCTTGTTGATGAACAGGTCACCGCCGGTCGCCTCGACCCGCGAGGAGAGATGCTCGAAAGCCTCGGCGAAATCGGCGGTGAGCGAATCGATCAGGTGACGGTCGAAGACGACCGGGTCTCCATCGCGTCTCAGCAACGCGAGCGTCGACTCTTGGGCCGGGGTCAGCGATGCGGCCTCCATGGCCGAACCCTACCGAGACCCTGAGGCTCGGTTCGGGCGTCACACCCCTCGATCATGATGGCCACATGCATCCGACTCCCCGACGCTCCTCCCGTACTCACCGAACCTCTCCGTTGGGGCCGGCGAACGGGAGTCTTGAGTTCGCGGGCGCGGTGAAGGTTCTCGGCGCGACCGCCCGCTCAATGGGTCTCGAGGCACCCGGTTTCCGTTCGCCGCCGCGCCTCGTTGGAGTCGATCGGAGTGTCCGGCGTCGTCGGTCGACGTCGGGTGAGGCGGCTCCCGCCGTCGTCTCGATTCGGGTGCGCGATCGACCATGGCCAGCGGTGCTCGCCGACATGGTCGAGGGGGTCGTGGTCGCTAACGGGCTTCACGCGCCGGATGCCGACCGGGCGCGGGCTGCGCTGTGGGAGTCGGTCGCCTCGGCACTGGTGGTCGATGACTCCGCCGCGATGCCGCCCCAACGTCGGGTCGCCTGAGCCGACCGTCTCGACGCCCGACGCGTCTACCCTTCCGCTGACGCCCGGGTGGTGGAATTGGCAGACACGGGGGGCTTAAACCCCCCTGGCTCGAAAGAGTCGTGCGGGTTCAAGTCCCGCCCCGGGCACCGGACGAGGTGGGTCAGGTGATGGACCGCTTCACCTCCGACTTCACTCGTACCAGTTGATGGTGGAGCGCATGGCGGGTTCGAAGTCTTCGAATGACATCGACGACTTCGTCGCGGCGTTTCTCGTCGAGGCGTACCCCAGTCGCACCAAGGCGGCCGAGGATCGGCGAGCGGAGTGGGCTGAAATCCTCGAGTTCTCACCGAAAGGCTTCAAATTCGACACCCCGAGCGTGTCGGCCTTTCGTCGACGTCTGACGGCGCTCGCTCGAGGAGTCGCTGCCGACATCGACGGCTGACGACACGCGGTCGCTGCACCGGCGCTGAGTCGGGCTCTGGCGCAGGCGTGCCGATGACCTCATGCGGCAGGCCGAACCGCGGCACGGCCAGGGTGACCTTGGTCCCTAGGACGATGCTTCGGCAACGAGCACACTGGTGATATGGCCGCAACCGAACTCGGGACGATCAGGGTCTTCCTGCTCGATGATCACGAGGTCGTTCGCGCTGGGTTGGCAGCGATGCTCGATCGCGAGACCGATATCGAGATCGTTGGGGAGGCGGGCGGCGCCACTGAAGCGTTGCGGGTCGTCGACCGGGTTCGGCCCGATGTGGCGGTACTCGATGTGCGTCTCGCCGACGGCAACGGCATCGAGGTCTGTCGAGCCATCCGGTCGGCTCATGAGGATGTCCGTTGCCTCATCCTGACCTCACTCCACGATGACCAGGCGATTCTCGATGCCGCGATGGCCGGTGCAGCGGGATACGTCCTCAAGCAGATCCGTGGCACCGACCTCGTCGACGCGATCCGTCGGATTGCGGGAGGCGCGGTCCTGCTCGATTCGGCGGAGGCCAAGATGGCCTTGCAGCGCTTGAGGTCTTCCGAGGGGGGCCGGCTCCTCGACCTGACGCCACAGGAGACGAGGATCTTTGACCTCATCGGAGAGGGACGAACCAATCGACAGATCGCGGAGGAGATGTTCTTGGCGGAGAAGACCGTCAAGAACTACGTGTCGAATCTCCTCGCGAAGTTGGGGATGTCGCGGCGCACCGAGGCCGCGGCGCTCGCCGCTCGCCTGACTGAACGGCATCGACGAGACGCCTGATGTTTACGGCCCAGCAATCGGCACGGGCACCTGCCACTCCATGACGGTGCCTCCGCCATCGGCGGGGCGCCAAGTGCATCGGCCGCCGTGGTTCGCGGCCCTCCAGAGGATGTTCGACAGACCGTGTCCCGGATTCGGCCCGGCCGGCATTCCGCGCCCGTTATCGACCACGACGAGGCTCAGTGAACCGCTTCGCTGCTCCACGGTGACCGATGCGGATCCGGCGGTGGCGTGTCGACCGACGTTCGACAGGGCCTCGGCGAGGGTCGCGAGCAAGTCGTCGCTCAAATCAGCAGGAAGCCGGTCGATCTCTTCGGTCACGCTGAGCTTGGGCTCGAATCCGAGCGCGTCGCTCCGGTCGGCGATCAAGTTGGCGAGTTGCTCCGACAGCGCAGGACGCCGCTGCAGGTGCAGTTCGAAGATCGTGTTGCGAATGTCGCGGATGGTGTCGTCGAGTTCATCGATGGTGAACATGATCCGCTCAGCCACCTCAGCGGGTTCGGCGATTGCGGCCACCGCCTGCAAGCTCATGCCCGAGGCGAACAAACGTTGGATCACCATGTCGTGAAGGTCTCGGGCGATCCGCTCGCGGTCCTCGAGTAACTCGAGTCGAGAGACGTTGCGCCTCGCCTCATTCCGGTCAGCCAGCCGGTCAGTCACGTCTCTGACCGTGGCGATGGTCGAGCCGCCATCACCGAGCGGGCTGAGGGAGATCTCAACCGGGACGTTCGTTCCATCGGCTCGCTCGCACATCAACCCCATACCGAGACCCATCGGGCGGGGGAGTGGATGCGCCTCGTAGCCCTGGCGGAGTTCGACATGACGGTGACGACTCATTTCGGGAACCAACTGCTCCACGGTGAGCCCGATCAACTCGGTCGGGCCGTAGCCGAAGAGCAGGTGCGCCGCCGGGTTCGCCTCGGAGATCACGCCGTCGGCACCGACGATGAGCACCGCATCGGGATTGGCCTCGAAGGCCACGCGCGAGCCGTCGGGGGACATCGGACCACCGTATCGGGGTCGGGACCAACGGCTCTGGCGCGGCGCGAACCGCCGGCGCACACTCGAAGCATGGACACTCGCTCCGACCCGATCCGCGACCATCAAGGCCTTGAGGTGCTCGATAACGACGCCTGTTGGACGCGGCTGAACTCCGCCGCCGTCGGCCGGGTCGCCTTTGTCGACGCCGGTGAGCCGGTGGTGTTCCCCGTGACTCACCGGGTTGACGGGCACTCGATCGTGTTTCGAACCTCGTACGGTTCGAAATTGCTTGCCGCTTCGATGGGGCGACCGATCGCATTCGAGGTGGACGCCTGGGATACCGCTGGTCACACCGGCTGGAGCGTGTTGCTTCGGGGTAGCGCCGAGGAGGTCCTCGATGCCGACGAGCTCGACAACTTGGCGCACCTTGGACTTCAACCATGGGCCGATGCGGTGTCAAGAACTCACTGGGTGAGGATCCGAGCCACGGAGGTCAGTGGTCGTCGAATCAGGGCGGGGTAATCGACAGCGCTCACTACGCTCGCCCGTCGTGGAGATCCCCGTCGTCGACCTCTCTGGACCGACCGAACGGGTCGCGATCGAACTCGACCGTGCGTGCAGCGAGGTCGGCTTCGTGCAGGTCGTCGGTCACGGGCTCGATGCTGATGTTGAGAACGAAGCGTGGGAATGCGCCCGGCGGTTCTTCTCCCTGCCGGAGGCTGACAAGCATGAGGCCACGATCCCTCCCGGCGATGCCTACGGCTACGGCCCGTATCGGGTGGAGCGACTCGCCTCCTCACTTGGTGTCGACACCCCTCCCGATCTGAAGGAGACCTTCTCAATCGGGCCGTTCGAGAACCCGCCTGGGCTACTCGCCGATGATCCCGCGGCCGCGTTCTCGTTCTCTCCGAACCGCTGGCCAGACGCGCTACCCGAGATGGAACCGGTCATGCGTCGCTACTACGACGATCTCGCTGAACTGGTTGACCGGATTCTGTCGCTCATGGCCACCGCGCTCGGACTCCCCGTCGACCACTTCATCCCGCTCACCGATCAACACACCTCCGCGCTGCGGCTGCTCCACTACCCCGATCTCGCCGGCACACGCGCCGAACCGGGCCAACTGCGAGCCGGCGCTCACTCCGACTACGGCACCTTGACCCTCCTGCGTCAAGACGACGCTCCGGGCGGCCTCGAAGTGCTCGCCGCCGACAACACTTGGGTATCCGCGCCCGCGGTCGACGGCGCATACGTCGTCAACATCGGCGACGCCCTCGAACGATGGACCAACGGCCGGTGGCGCTCAACCCTGCACCGCGTGGTGCTGCCCCCAACCGACGTCACCGAATCGACGGAACGTCAGTCGATCGCGTTCTTCCACAACGCGAACTGGGATGCCGTCATCGACTGTCTCGAGCCATGTCGACCCGAGGACCCAACCGACCTCCTTCCTCCGATCACCGCCGGCCGGCACCTGATGGAGAAGTTCCGTCGAACCCAGAACGACTCGAACCAATGACGGTTCCCCCCGGCGCCTATCCGGCCCGGTCGCGAACCTTCAAGCCCCGTCGTCGTCGCCTGTCGCCGACCCGCGAAGCGGAACTCGATCGACTGCTGCCCGTCCTCGGCCTTGAGGTCTCCGGCCCGCCGATCGATCTTGACGCGGTCTTCGGGCGTCGATCCCGCCGCGCCCTCGAGATCGGTTGCGGGGCCGGGGAGGCGGCGCTCGACATGTCGGCGGCCGCTCCCGACACCGATCTCATCGCCTGCGACGTCCACACCCCGGGCATCGCCCGACTCCTCACCGAGATCGACCGAACGGGGCTCACGAACCTGCGCGTCGTGCACGGCGACGCTCTCGACTTCGCCGCTCGCCTTCCGGGCCGCTCCTTCGACGAGGTCAGGATCTTCTTCCCCGACCCCTGGCCGAAACCACGGCAGCGCCAACGCCGACTCGTCCGAGACGACCTCCTCGAGACCATCATCGGCACCATGATCATCGGGGCTCGGTTTCGTCTCGCCACCGACGTCGACGACTACGCCGAGCAGATCGGCGAGGTCTGCTCCCGGTCGGCGCGCCTCGAGGGAGGCATCGTGCCTCGGCCCGACGACCGTCCGATCACCCGGTTCGAGACGAAAGGGCTCGAAGCGGGCCGCCGAGTCACCGACTTCGAGTATCGGGTAGTGAGCTGAGATGGCCATCGAGGAGGCAGCGGAACGTCGAACAGGTCGGTCGGCTCCGGCTCCTGAGTCGATGCCGAGGCCGCTGCTCTCCCAACGCGCCGAGGAACGGCTCGGCCCGCGACATCGCCAGGTGCTCGACCAACTCGAACGGCTCTTCCTCGAGGAGGGTTTCGGGGGGATCAGCGTGCGCGAACTCGCGGCGAACGTCGGATGCTCACGACGCACCCTTTATGAACTCGCTCCATCGAAAGACGAGTTGGTGCTGGTGGTCCTCGACCGCTTCCTGCATCGCGTGGGTCGAACCGCTCTCGATTCGATCGACCGTGAGCAGCCCCATGCCGATCGCATTCGTGCCTACTTCCGAGGTGGAGTCGAGTTGCAGCGGTTGTCGCAAACCTTCGCTGAGGATCTCGCCGACGACCCGGCGGCGCGGCGGTTGCTCGACCGCCACTTCCGATACGTGATGGCCGTGACCGAAGAACTCGTCGCCGAGGGCGTGGCAGCCGGTGAGTTCCGGCAGGTGTCACCGTCGATCGTGGCCGGGGTGCTCGCCGGAAGCGGTCTCTACTTCAACCAGGTCGAGATCGCGCATCCGGATCCAACCGATGCGATGCTCGACCTGGTGATCCGCTCGATCCTCGCCTGAGCGTCTCAGTCCTCGAGGAGCGAACCGAGGCGCTCGGTCGACTCGATGAACTCTTCGATCATCTCGTAGACGACTCGAGAGGCCGACTTCGACTCGTTCATCGATCCGACCACCTGGCCGACGAAGTAGTTCGCGAGCTTGGCGGCGCCGGAGTCCGCGTTGTGCGCGGCCCGATCGATCCGCCGGATCGCGTCGTCGACCAACATCGGCTGCAGCGGCATCGGGAGCGGAGCCGGGTTCGACGGGTCCTCCCAAGCATCGGTCCACGCGGTCCGCAACTGGCGGGCCGGCTTGCCGGTGCGCGAACGCGAGCGGATCGTGTCGGAGGAGGTCGCGGCGAGGAATTTCTCCTTCACGGTCGGATGGGTCTCGGCCTCCTCGGTGGTCAACCACACCGACCCGCACCAGACCCCCTCCGCTCCGAGGGCCATGGCGGCGGCCATCTGACGACCGCGGCCAATACCACCCGCACCGAGCACCGGCACCCGGTCGCCGATCGCGTCGACGATCTCGGGGATCAGCACCATCGTCCCGATCTCGCCGGTGTGACCACCGGCTTCGGACCCTTGTGCGATCACCAGATCGACGCCGGCCGCGACATGGCGTTCGGCATGCTGGGCCTTGCCGGCCAACGCGCCGACGAGTCGTCCTTCTTCATGGGATCTCTCGAGCATGTGAGCCGGGGGAGGGCCGAGCGCGTTGACGATGAGCGAGGGTCGGTGAGCGAGAGAGATCTCGAGTTGCGGCGCCGCGCGCTCGGCGGTGAGGGGTGCCGCGTCGCCATGGGAAGCGAGCCCGCGCTCACCTCGAACACCGTCGGGCAGCTCGGGCACATCGAACTCGTTGAGGAGTCGCTCGACGAAGGTTCGGTGCTCGTCGGGAATCATGCCGACGAGGTCCTGCACCCGAGCACCGCCGCCGTCACTGCCGGTGTACTTCGCCGGTGCGATCAGATCGACGCCGTAGGGGCGATCACCGATCTGGTCCTCGATCCAGTCGAGGTCGATCTCGAGTTGGCTGTCGGAGTGGCCGACCGCCCCGAGCACACCGAGGCCCCCGGCACGCGACACCGCCGCGACGACGTCTCGGCAGTGGCTGAAAGCGAGGATCGGCAGGTCGATACCGAACATCTCCGTGACACGGGTCTTCATGAGTTGTCACCGTTCCTTCCCGATCGATACTCCGACCATGTCATGCCTTGGTCGCCATGGATGTCACGCGGCAGACCGAGCACCTGCTCCGCGACGATGTTGCGCTGGACCGCGAAGGTGCCTCCTCCGAGGGTCAGTGCCGGCGCGAAGAGGTAGCCGTAGTGCCAGACGGGGTCCGTGTCGGGGAACTGGCTCTTCACGCCACGCGGGAAGTTGATGTCGGTGGCTCCGCTACGTGCTCCAGCAGGGATGTCACCGGCGGGCCCTGACCCCTCGAGCATTCCAGCGGCGCCCGCGAGATCCTTGGCGAGTTCCATCACGTGCTGGCCGTGCTCGTCACCCATGATCTTTTGCACGGATGCCTCCTCTCCCGGAGTGCGCCCTTGGAGTCGAGCGCTCAGCGTGCGAAGTCGGTTGAGTCGGAGCACCTCCGCCTCGATGTGGAGCGCGGCGATGCGTTGGCGCATGTTCGGATCAGTGATCGGCGGACCTGATCGCACGAGGTCGAGCAGTTGCGCGGCCGACGGCCCGGTGCCCCACATCGACCCGGCCGATGAGAGCGACACCCGCTCGTTAGCGAGCGTGACCTTCGCGAGCCGCCAGCCGTCGCCCTCCGCGCCGACGAGGTACTCAGCCGGTAGTCGAACGTCGTCGAAGAAGGTCTGATTGAACGAGTGAGCCGTCGTCATGTCGACGATGGGGGACAGGGTGATGCCAGGCAGATCCATCGGCACCAAGAAGTAGGAGATGCCTTTGTGTTTGGCGACGTCGGGATCGGTGCGCGCGATCAAGATCCCGAAGTCGGCGTGGTGGGCTCCACTCGACCAGATCTTCGATCCGTTGATGACGTACTCGTCGCCGTCGCGAACCGCGCGGGTCGCGAGGGAGGCGAGATCGCTTCCCGAGTCCGGCTCGCTGAAGAGCTGACACCAGGACTCCTCGCCGGAGAAGATTTTCGGCAGGAACCGCTCCTTCTGCCAGTCGCTGCCGGCCAGCAGGATCGTCGGGGCGGCCCAGCCGACCCCGATGGCATTGGTGGTCGAGGCCGTTCGGACGACGCCCGCCCGCCGGAGTTCGTCGTCGATGATCAGTTGGTGCATCGGGTCGGCGTCAAGACCCCAGGGTCGCGGCCAGTGAGGAACGATGTACCCGGCCTCGGCGAGATCGGTGTTGGTGGGCTCGGGATGCTCGGCGAGCCAAGCGCGCACCTCGAGACGTCGCGGGTCGTCGTCGGCGGGAAGGTCGAAGTCCATCTCGTGTCTGCTCGTCTCGGGTGGCGGTGTCTCAGGCCCGGGCCGACGGTCCGTCGGTCGCGCCGCCGGCGAAGGCCTGAGCGATCAACAGCCAGTCTCGTGCCGGACCCTCGGACACGACGAGTCGGGTGTCATCGACATGGCGGCGCTGGGTGACGACGAGGCAGAAGTCCTCTGCCGGTCCGGTGACTCGTCCGACCTCGTCGGCATGCTCCCAGGACCACTCCTCGCCCGACGGGGCGTCGAGCACCACCGACACCTCACTGGAGGGTCGTTCGAGACCGCGATTGATGTATGACCAGCCACGGGTGATCACGCCGAGTTGCGCGATGTGGCGGAGGCGATCGCTCGGCTCGCGGCTCGCACCCACCGTGTCGACGATGTCTTGACCGTGGGCCCAGGCCTCCATGAGGCGGGCCGTGAGGAACGACTTCGCGCTCATTGACGGTCCGTACCACTCCACTCTGGTGTCGTCGGCGAGACCGGAGGCCGCCCGAGCAAGCGCGCTCCGCCCTGATCTCCAAGCATCGAGCAACTCTCCGGGTTCCATCGCTCGGAACTCACCGAGGGTGATTCGCTCGACGGCGTCGGCGTCGGCGAATGAGGCGACGAGCTTGGCTCGGTGCGCGATGAAGGCGTCGGGATCCTCGATGGCGAGGGCGGCGGTTCGGTCGAAGAAGGTGAGGTGACCGATCTGATCAGCCACGGTCCAGCCCGGACTCGGTGTCGCTGTCGACCAGGCGCCGTCGGCGAGTGGGGCGACGACCGCGTCGAGCGCATCTTGCTCAGCGATCAGATCGGCAGTGACCCCAGCGACGTCCATGTTGCCTCCCTCCGCCCGCGGGCGGTACCAGTTGACACTGAACGGTACCAAACCGTAGGTTTCGGTCGTGAGACAGCGCTCCTCGGGACCCGTCCTGCGGTCGCGGCTCGCCCCCGCGAGCGAGGCGTATCGCGCGAATCGCGCGGAGATGGAGGCCCTGTGGGCGACCGTTGAGGCCGAACTGGCGACGGTGCCCGGAATCGGTGGACAGCGCTACGTCGATCGGCACCGCCAGCGCGGGAAGATGCTCGCCCGCGAGCGCATCGAACAACTCATCGACCCCGACACGCCGTTTCTCGAACTCTCCCCGCTCGCCGGCTGGGGATCGGAGTTCCCGGTGAGCGCCGGCGTCGTCAACGGGATCGGCATCGTCGAGGGAACCGAGGTCGCCATCACCGCGACCGACATGACCTACCGCGGCGGATCGATGAACCCGCGCTCGGTCGACAAGAACATGCGGTTCCAAGAGATCGTCCGCGCCAACCGACTTCCTTGGATCTCGCTCAACGAGTCAGCCGGAGCCGATCTGCCGCATCAGGCCGACATCTTCATCCGCGGCGGCGAGGGCTTCCGCAACCAGACCCAACTCTCGAAACTCGGCATCCCAACCATCACCGTCGGCTTCGGCCCGGCCACCGCCGGCGGCGCCTACACGCCGGGCATGAGCGACTACACCGTGTTCGTCAAGGGCCGTGGCACCGCCTACCTCGGGGGACCACCGCTCGTGAAGATGGCGATCGACGAGATCGTCGACGAGGAGACCCTCGGCGGCGCCGAGATGCACACCCGCGTCAGTGGTCTCTCCGACTACCTCGCCGTCGACGAGATGGATGCCCTCCGCATCACCCGTGAGATCGTCGCTCATCTGCGTTGGCGCAAACTCGGACCGGGCCCGACCCTGGAAGCCGATCCGCCCGTCCACGATCCCGACGAGCTCATCGGTTGCGCCTCGGCTGATGTGCGCGTGCCCTTCGACATCCGCGAAGTGCTCGCCCGAGTGCTCGACGGCAGCCGGTTCGAGGAGTTCAAACCGCTGTACGGCGACAAACTCGTGTGTGGATGGGGCTCCATCGGCGGCTTCCCCGTCGGTCTGCTCGGCAACAACGGGATCCTCTTCTCCGAGGAGGCCGCAAAGGGCGCCCAGTTCATCCAGTTGTGCAACCGCACCGACACCCCGCTCGTCTTCATGCACAACATCACGGGGTTCATGGTCGGGTCGAAGGCCGAGCGTGGCGGCATCATCCGCAACGGGGCGAAACTCATCAACGCGGTGTCGAACTCGACCGTCCCGCACATCGTGCTCATGGTCGGCGCGTCTTATGGCGCGGGTAACTACGGCATGGCGGGCAAGGCCTACGACCCGAGGTTCATCTTCACCTGGCCCAACCATCGCATTGCTGTGATGGGCGGTCGTCAACTCGCCGGGGTGATGGACATCGTCGCCAGGAACGCCGCTGCCGGCCGCGGAATCGAGGTCGACGAAGCCGAACTCGACCAGCGCAAGGCGGCCCTCGAAGCGCAGATCGAATCTGAGTCGTCCGCGCTCTATTCGACCGGGCGGGTGTGGGACGACGGGATCATCCACCCGAACGACACCAGACACATCCTCACCATGGCGCTCTCGGTCACCCATTCGGCCGAGGTGCGAGGAGCCACCGAGTACGGGGTGTGGAGGCACTGATGGCGGCAACCATCGATCGCCTACTCATCGCGAACCGTGGGGAAATCGCGGTGAGGATCGCGCGCACCGCCCGCCGACTCGGCATCTCCCCGATCGGCGTTCACTCCGAGGCCGATCGGGGAGCGCTGCACACCCGAACGATGGACCGGTCGGTCTCCCTCGGTGGATCGACACCCGCGGAGTCGTATCTGCGGGTCGACGCCATCGTCGCCGCTGCGCTCGCGACCGGCTGCGATGCGGTGCACCCGGGCTACGGCTTCCTCGCCGAGAACCCAGCGGCGGCACGCGCCGTCGAAGCGGCAGGCCTCATCTGGGTTGGTCCCACCCCCGAGCAGATCGAGTTGCTCGGCGACAAGATCGCCGCCAAGCGGGCGGCCGTCGCCGCTGGTGTGCCGACGACCACCGTCCACACCGTCGATCTGGCCGGTCCGCCACCGGAGGGGGTCGCCATGCCCGCCCTCGTGAAGGCGGCGGCCGGCGGTGGGGGCCGCGGGATGAGGGTGGTTCATCGCGCCGAGGATCTCGCCGGGGCGATCGAGGCGGCCGGGCGCGAGGCGCTCGCCGCTTTCGGCGATCCAACGGTGTTCATCGAGCCGTATATCGAGCACGGCCGCCACATCGAGGTGCAGATCATGGCGGACTCGCATGGGTCGGTCATTCACCTTGGTGAGCGCGACTGCTCGGTGCAGCGACGCAACCAGAAGGTGGTCGAGGAGGCCCCGGCCCCCGGCCTCGAGCCGACCGTGCGCGACGCGCTTCGCTCGGGAGCGGTCTCGCTCGCACGTCATGTCGGCTACCGCGGTGCCGGCACGGTCGAGTTCCTAGTCGGCCCGGACGGGACCATCACCTTCCTCGAGGTCAACACCCGCCTCCAGGTCGAGCATCCGGTCACCGAGGCGATCACTGGTCTGGATCTGGTCGAGATGCAACTCGCCATCGCGGCTGGTCATCCCCTTCCACTTGGCCAAGATGATGTCCGTTTCGACGGGCATGCCATCGAGGCGCGGGTGGTCGCGGAAGACCCCGCCTCGGGATGGTTGCCCTCCACCGGGCGGATCGACCGGTTCGAGATCGGCGACGGAGTGCGTGTCGACTCCGGGGTTGAGGCGGGCAGCGTCGTCACCACCGATTACGACTCGTTGCTCGCGAAGGTCATCGCATACGGCCCGGACCGTGACACGGCGCGGCGACGGCTGCGAGCCGCGTTGCGATCATCCGAGGTCGATGGGGTTCGGACCAACATCGACATGCTCGTTGCTCTTCTCGATGATGACGACTTCGCCGCGGGGCGCCTCGACACCGGTCTACTCGCGCGTTCACCGGACATCCTGAACGGATCCCGACCGACCGGTGATGACCTGACCGCGCACCTCATGGCCGTTGTCGCCTCGGTCGAGTCGGCGAACCGATCGGCGGATCGTCACTGGGGTGAGGTGCCGTCGGGATGGCGAAACGTGCGAACCCGCGGAACCCGGGTGGTGCTCTTGGAGGACGGCGGACCCGAGCCGATCGAGCATCGTGTCGAGTACGAGATCGTCACCCGTGGAGGCTTCGAGGATCATTGGAATGTGATGCTCGGTGACTGGCCCGAGCCCGACGAGAAGGGCGCGCTGCCCGCCGACGAGCGCCGAACCCTTCAGTTCCGACGCGAGAGGCGCGCCGAGTTGGCCGACTCCGAGGTGGTTTTCGTTGAGGTCGATGGACTCGCTCGCACCGTGACCCTCGCGGGGCGAGGGGCCGAACGAATCGCTGTCGACCCGACGGGACGTACCCGATGGATGCTTCGACCACGGTTCGTCGATCACGAGTCCGAGTTGGTCGGCTCGGGGCCGGTCGCTCCGCTCCCCGGAACGGTCATCGCTGTCGCCGTGGAGGCTGGCCAGAAGGTGGAGGCCGACCAGGTGCTCATGGTCGTCGAGGCGATGAAGATGGAGCATCAAATCACCGCGCCGGCCGCCGGGGTCGTGAGCGAGGTGCGTTTCGCCGTCGGCGACCGGGTCGACATGGGCGACCTCCTCGTGGTGCTCGACACCGGTGAATCGTCGTGAGCGATCCGATCCGGATCGCGAACTGCTCCGGGTTCTTCGGCGACCGACTCTCGGCGGCGCGCGAGATGGTCGACGGAGGACCGATCGACGTACTCACCGGCGACTGGCTCGCTGAGTTGACCATGCTGATCCTCGCGAGGATCCGGGCCAAGCGACCGGGTCGGGGGTTCGCCTCCACCTTCGTCACCCAGATGGAGGAGGTGATGGGGACCTGCCTCGACCGCGGCATCACCGTTGTCTCCAACGCCGGGGGTCTCGACCCGGCTGGTTGCGCCGAGCAGTTGGGCGAGGTCGCCGGCCGTCTCGGTCTGTCACCGCGGATCGCCTACGTCGATGGGGACGATCTGTTGCCGCGGGCGGCCGAGCTCATGGCGACCGGCGATCTCATCGAGTTCGGCCCGCATTCCGGTGGGCTCGGAGACCCGTCCGCGCTCGTGTCAGCGAACGCCTATCTCGGCTGTTGGGGAATCGTCGAGGCGCTCTCCGCCGGAGCGGACATCGTTGTCACCGGCCGGGTGACCGACGCCGCTGTGGTGTGCGGTCCAGCAGCCCATCACCACGGATGGCGACGCGACGACTTCGATGCGCTGGCCGGAGCTGTCGTCGCCGGTCACGTCATCGAGTGCTCCGCCCAGGCGACCGGCGGGAACTACTCCTTCTTCGAGGAGATCCCGGGTATCGCGCACATCGGCTTCCCGTGGGCTGAGATCGCGGCCGACGGATCCTCGGTGATCGGCAAGCACGACGACACCGGGGGCGCGGTGACCGTCGGGACGATCACCAGTCAGATCCTCTACGAGATCGGCGGGCCGGATTACCTCGGCCCCGATGTGATCGCGCACTTCGACACCATCGACTTGGAGCAGGTCGCGACGGACCGGGTTCGAATCTCGGGTGTTCGAGGGTCGGCCCCGACGGGAACGGTGAAGGTCGCGATGAACGAACTCGGCGGCTACCGCAACGACCTCGTGGTCGCTCTCACCGGACTCGACGTTGACGCCAAGGCCGAGGCGGCCCTCGCCGCTTTCTGGCGTGCCTGTCCCAACGATCCGGGCGACTTCGCCTCATGCACGACGCGGGTGGTGCGACGCGAGCACGACGACCCGAGGTCGAACGAGGCAGCGACCGCCGAATTGCGCATCTCGGTAAAGGATCCCGATGAGCGTCTGGTCGGCCGTGCCTTCTCCAACGCGATGGTGGAGACGGCGCTCGCGAGCATCCCGGGCATGTACCTGCTGAGCGGCGGGCCATCGGCTGGTCAGCCCTACGGCGTGTATCGGCCAGCCCTCGTTCCTGCTGCGCTCGTGCCGCAATACGCCCACATCGACGGACGGACGACCGTGGTCGACACCCCGTCGGGTTCGGGTGCCCCGACGGAGCGCGACGTCGAGGGCGTGCCCTCGGCTCGTGAATCGAATGGGCCGACGAGGCCGATCCCGCTCGGTCGCCTGATCGGGACGCGCAGCGGTGACAAAGGCGGTGACGCCAACCTCGGCGTGTTCACCCGCGACGACGCCGTCTACCCGTGGCTGGTCGCGGAGCTCACCGTGGAGCGACTGCGCGAACTGCTCCCCGAGATCGCTGATCTTCCCGTTGAACGACACCTTCTTCCCCGACTCCGGGCGATGAACTTCGTGATCCGGGGTCTCCTCGAGGAGGGTGTCGCGGCGTCGACGAGGAGCGATCCCCAGGCCAAGAGTCTGGGGGAGTGGTTGCGCGCCCGGGTTGTCGAGGCGCCGGTCGACCTGATCGACTCCTGAGCCGATGAGCGCCGTTCAGCCCCTCGCGGGAATCCGCGTGATCGATCTGACCTCGGTCGTCATGGGTCCGCTCGGCACACAGATGCTCGCCGACCTCGGAGCCGACGTGATCGCTATCGAGGCTGCCCTCGGCGACGCGAACCGTCATATGGGCACGGGCCCTCACCCCGAACTCTCCGGAGTCGCCCTCAACCTGCTGCGAAACAAGCGCTCGATCGTTCTCGATCTTCGATCCGAGTCGGGCTACGAGGCGCTTTTGCGACTCGTGTCGAGCGCCGATGTGTTCGTCACCAATCTTCGTCCCGGCTCGCGGGCGCGGGCGCGCATCACCCGCGACGATCTCGCTATCGCGCGACCCGACCTCGTCTGGTGCGCCGCTGCTGGCTACCCCGCTGACAGCGAGCGGGCCGACGACGCCGCTTACGACGACATCATCCAGGCCGCGGCCGGACTCGTCGACGTCGCCGAGCGGTCCGGTCTGCCGCCGGTGCTGTCGCCGACCCTGCTCGTCGACAAGGTGTGCGGCATGGCCTTAGCCCAAGCGGTGACCGCTGGCCTGCTTCACCGAGAGCGCACCGGTGAGGGCTCCGAGACGGTGCTCGCCATGTACGACATCATCCGCGGGTTCCTGCTTGTCGAGCACGGGGCGGCGGCGATCGCCGAGCCGCCTCAGGGGCGCAGCGGCTACCCGCGGCTCCTCAGCCCCGAGCGACGTCCGCTTCGCACCTCCGACGGCCTCGTCGTGATCCTTGCCTATGAGCGCCACCAGTTCGAAGGGTTGATCACCATCGGGGGACGTCTCGAGATGCTCGACGATCCGCGATTCCTCACGCGGCTCGGACGACTCGACAACATCGACGAGCTCTACCGCGAGTACCAACGCATCGCCGACGGCCACACGACCGCCTCCTTCCTTGAGGCCTGTGCCTCTCACGGCGTTCCCGCCTCACGAGTGGAGACCCTCGACTCCATCGTCGACGGGCTCCCGCTCGTGGAGCATCCCGTCGCCGGTGCCTATCGGCACACCCCACCGCTCGTCGGAGGCCCAGCCGTCGACGACGCCCCGCGACGCCCTGCGCCGCTTCTCGGCGAACACGGCCGCGAGGTGCTCAGCGAAGTCGGCTACGACGATGAGCGCCTCGATGCCCTCGAGGAGGCGGGCGTGCTCGGTCGCTACCGTCGGGAGTCATGAGCGACGAGGCCGCCGCCCACGTTCCGAGCGCCGACCACCCCGGTCGACCACGCGAGGAGGTGCACGCCTTGCCGTCGTATCGGCCGGGTCGTGATGCCGCCCAGGCCGAGCGCGACCACGGGATCACCGGAGCGGTGAAGCTCGCCTCCAACGAGATGCCCGAGCCGCCGATCTCCGCCGTCGTGGCCGCGGTGACCGAGGCAGCCAGCGGCGTGAACCGTTACGCCGACCACCGCGCGGGAGCCGTGCGGGCCGCGCTCGCCGAACGCCTCGGAGTGACCTCCGAGTCCGTCACCGTCGGCAACGGCTCATCGGGTGTGCTTCAGCAGATCTTCCAGACCTATGTGGCCCGGGGTGACCGGGTGCTCTACCCGTGGCGATCGTTCGAGGTGTACCCGATCTACACCCGACTGGCCGGCGGCGAGGCCGCCACGGTGCCCCTCGATGCGCGACTCAGCGTCGACGTCGACGGGCTCATCGCCGCGCTCACCCCCGAGACCCGCCTTGTGGTGGTCGCCACCCCGAATAACCCGACCGGCACGGCGACCTCGACCGCCGATCTCGCCCGGCTGGCTACGGCCGCCGGCCTCGGCACGATCATCGTGGTTGACGAGGCCTACCGGGAGTTCGACGCCGACGGCGACGACGCGATCGACGATCTCTTGCCGGATCACCCGAATGTCGTGGTGACCCGAACCCTCTCCAAGGCCCAAGGGCTTGCCGGGCTCCGGATCGGCTACGGCGTTGGGCATCCGGCGGTCATCGCCGACATCGACAAAGTGGCGCTGCCGTTCGCCGTGAACGCCCTGGCGCAGGCGGCCGCTCTCGCTGCCCTTCAGCATCCCGAGGAGATCGCCGAGCGGGTCGGCCGAGTGGTCGCCGAGCGCATCCGAGTCGAGTCGACGCTTCGTGCGGCCGGCTGGGATCTCCCGGATCATCGGGGCAACTTCGTGTGGCTCTCGACCGGTGCGCGCACCGCTTCGATCGCGGTTGATCTCGAACGCGCTGGGGTCGTCGTGCGCCCGTTCGCCGACGAGGGGATCCGGGTGACGATCGGATCGGCGACCGAGAACGACCGGTTCCTCGCTGCGCTCAACGGTGTTTCGCCGGGCGGCTGACCGCATCGTGGCAATATCGCGGTGTGAATCCGTTTCGGTTCCTGTTCCCAGCTGATCCGCGGCTCGTTGGGAAGACCCCCGACTACCGGTTCTCCCTCGCCAACGAGCGGACCTTCCTGTCGTGGATCCGCACCTCCCTCGCGCTCGTCGCCGGTGGGCTCGGGGCCATCGTGTTGTTGGAAGACGTCGCTGGCGCTGAGGTGCTCGGCGTGGTGGTCCTCCTGTTCGCCTTCGTCGCCGCCGCCACCGCGTACCGCCGCTGGGCGCTCAACGAGCGCTCCATTCGGCTCGACGAGCCGCTTCCCCCATCACCCCTCCCGCAGATCATGGCGACCGGTGTCGCCGTGATCGGCATTGTCGCTGTCGTCCTCTTGATCGTCGACTCCCGGTGAGCGAGCACGCCCGTCCGACGACGGTCTTCGATCCCGGTGTTCAGCATGAACGCACCGCGCTCGCGTGGGAACGCACGGCGGTCGCGATGATGGTCGCCGGAGCCATTCTCGGTCGTTACGCCTCAAGCCATGGCCATTTCGTTCTCGGCGCGCTCGGTGTCACGTGGGTGGTGCTCGGCGGGGCCGTGCTGCTTTGGGCGGCCCGCCACTACGAGGATCTCCACGGGCCGCTCCGAGCGGGCGAGACGCCAGCCCATCCGACCGTCACCCGGGTGGTCGGTATCTCGACGGTGGTGTTCACGGGGGTCGCGCTCATCCTCGCTGTCTTCTTGACCCTGGTGGATCCGTGACCCGCGCGGTCATCACCGGGTGGGGCAAGTGCCGCCCACCGCTGTCGTTGACGAACGCTGATCTCGAGCGTCTCGTCGAGACCTCCGACGAGTGGATCGCGGAACGCACCGGGATCACCGAGCGCGGGCTCTGTCATATGGAGACCACCGACATGGCTGAGGTCGCCGCTCGTCACGCCCTCGCCGCGGCGGGGCTCGAACCCACCGACCTCGACCTCATCATCACATGCACCTTGACTCCGGAGGTCTCCTGCCCAAGTGCAGCCTGCTCGCTCCAGGAGCGGATCGGCGCGGTGAACGCGGCGGCCTTCGATCTGAACGCGGCCTGCTCGGGCTTCGTCTACGGATCGGTGACTGCTGCCTCGATGATCGCGGCCGGGGCGAAGCGCACCGTGCTCGTCGTCGGGGTGGAGAAGCTCCACTTCCTCATGGACTACCGGGATCGGAACACCTGTGTGCTGTTCGGTGACGGCGCTGGCGCCGTCGTCTACGAGGCGATTGACGATCCGGCTGACTCCTCTGGTCCTGGAGTGCTCGGCACCGACCTAGGAGCCGATGGTGTCTCCGGCTCGACGATGGTGGTGCCGACGCTCGGCTCGCGAGGAGAGCTCACGAGCACTCGCGACCCAGCGAACTCTCGCCTCCACTTCGAGGGCCAGGCGGTCTTCAAGATTGCTGTCCGGGGCATGATCGATTCGGTCTGCCGGGCGCTCGACCGAGCGGGCCTCACCGCCGACGACGTCGACCTCGTCGTCCCGCATCAGGCGAACGAGCGGATTATCCGCGCCGCGGCCTCACGACTCGGCTTGAGCGACGACCAGGTGATGTTGAACATCGCGACCCATGGCAACACCTCGGCGGCCTCGATCCCGATGGCGTTGAACGACGCTCTCGACACCGGCCGAGTGCGCCCCGGCGACATCGTGGTCTTTACCGCGTTCGGTGGCGGCGTCACCTGGGGCTCGGTGGTGCTGCGATGGGGGGACCGAGTGGAGCGCCTCGGCACGAGCGACGCCGCCCTCGACCCGGTCGAGGTCACGGTCGACGAGCTGCTGGCGAAGAACCGGGAGTTCTTCGCCCCGCTCTACGACTGAGCGGTCGGCTCAGCTCAGGATGTCAACGAGGAGGCCAAGGCCTGAAGCGGCGACCATCGCCAGCACGAGCCGTTCGAAGGCCGGGCCGCTAAGACGTTCCCGCAGTCGCGCGCCGATCGGAATGGTGCCAAGCACGATGACCGTGAGCACGGCCGAGACTCCGAGGCGTCCGGCGAGTTCACCACGAGCGCCGAGCACGGCGATCTGCGCGGCGCCGGTCAGAAAGAAGGCGGTGGCGATCGAGAGAATGAACGCGTTTCTCGAGAGTCGGAGCCCGTGGTGCCAAGCGGCCACGATCGGGCCGGAGATGCCGGCAGCTCCCTGGAAGATGCCGGCGAGAGCGCCAGCGAGCGGATTCACGATCGACCGTCGATTTTCGGGAACGACGAGATCGGGTCGGCGGAGGGCTTGAAACACCCAGGCGGCGATAGCGGTGACAAGCACAGCGGAGGTCAGGTCCTCGGGGACCACCCCGAGGGTGAGCGCGCCGGCGACCGCGCCGAGCACCCCGACCCCGCAGAACACCGCGAGGCCCTTCGTCTCGGGAAGCGCGCGTCGGTGGCTCCAAGCGATGCCGAGATTCTGCGCGGCGTTCGGTATCGCGATCACCGCGATCGCCGTCGCCGGACCCGTGTAGAGCGACATGATCGGAACGGCGATGATCGGGAATCCCATCCCGGTCACGCTCTTCACGAGAGAGCCGACGAGGACCGCGGCCACGATGACCGCGATCTCGGTGACGGTCACCCGCTTGGTCCGTCGAGGGCGATGAGCCCGTCGATGGTGTCGACCACCACGCTGGTCGACTTGTTGTCGATCTCGAGGCAGAACGAGATGTCATCGAGTCCGACCGACAGGGTCGCGGTTTGGTCGGCGGACGACCAACGCATGCCGATCATCGAGTCGTCGGTGTCGAGCACGGCGAACTCGCCGTTGAAAAGCTCGTCCTCGCGGCAGCGCCACCTGAGCAGCGCGAGCAGTGCTCGCACCACCGGTCGTTCGAGCTCGCCGGTGAGTTCGAAGGGCGTGTAGTGGTGGCGGTTGATGTCGCGACCGACGCCGGTCGCTCCGAGCAGGTCGAGGTCATTGGTGCCGGCGAGCAGACCGACGTAATAGATCTGCGGAGTTCCGGGGGTGAACACCTGGATGAGGCGCGCCGCCAGATAGGCGACGTCATCACGGCCGAGGGCCTCGTAGTAGGTGCAGTTCACCTGGTAGATGTCGAGGTTCGAGGCGGCCGCGCCGGTCGCGAGCTGACTCGTGCCGCCGCTGCGCTCGTGAATGCCGGCCACGAGCGCCGCGACCTGATCGTCGTCGAGTAGCCCGAGACGCGAACGGTCGGACGGGTCCGCGGCCACATCGACGATGCCGATGCCGTCGTGGGTATCGAGCACCGTCACGCAGTTGGTCGGGCGGATGTCGAACCAGCGGCGAAGCACCGTCGAGGTACCGCGGTAGAAGGCGTCGAGGACGAGCGGTGGAAGTGCGAAGTCGTACACGAGGTCGACTCGAGCGGCGATCTCGATCTGATCAACGTGATAACCGTGGATCTCGACCAGCACCTCCATTCCACCCTGCCGGCAGCGCTCGGCGAAGGAGGCGATGAAATCGAAGGTCTCCGGAATCATGAAACACGAGGTGCCGGCCCGCTTGATGCCGTACCCGACGGCGTCGAGTCGCACCAGTGAGACCCGGCCGCGCTCGAACGCCTGGACGATGCTCTCGAGGTACTCGCGACCCGGCTCCGACTCGATGTCGATGTCGATCTGACGGGAGGTGAAGGTGGTCCAAGCGAGACGCGTCGTGCCGTCGGCGGCGGCGACCTTGGTGAACGGCATGCCGGGACGGGGGCGGTAGATCGCCGCGAGGGCCGCCTCGGGCGCGCCATCCGGGAACACACTGGAGAGGGTGAGGAACATCCCGTCGTACGGGGATTCCGATCCTCGGGCGAGCCAGTCGCGGAACTGGGCCGAGTCGTCCGAGACATGGTTGATGATGAGGTCGGCCATCACCTCGTGATCGCCGGCGAGGTCGACGATGTCGTGCCAGTCGCCGACGCGGGGATCGACGGTCGTGTGGTCGGCGGGATCGAATCCGGCGTCGGCACCGTCGATCGGTACGAAGAAGGGAAGAACGTGCACTCCGCCGAAGGCTCCGGCGAGTGGGCCGCGGAGCATCTGGGCCACCCCGCGGAGATCGCCGGCCAAGCGGTCGGCGTAGGTGATGAGCTGCGGACGGTTGAGCATCGCGGCGAACGGTAACGGGCTCGCCGTCCTGTCAGCTGAAGCGGACGGCGATGTCCTCGAGCAGACCGGTCTCGGAGGCGAACTCCTCGTTGTCGGCTCCGGCGACTTCCCGGGCGGCCGAGAACAGCGCCCGTCGGAGCACGTTGCTCGAGATGCGGCGGTCGAGATCGTCGAGCAGGTCGGTGATCCGCCCCTCGGCCACCGCGGACTGGGCTGACGCGACCGCCCGCCCGAGAAGTTGCTCGAACGGTGTCCCCGGAGGGAGGTCGTCGCGCCAGTCGGCGGAGATCTCGCGGATCGCCGCGACTTCGGCCTCATCGAGGCGGGTGTCGACGGCCATGACGAGGCACAGCAGTTCGAGAGCGGCGAGATGCTCGTCGTCGGCGGTGGCGTGTACCGCCACTCCCCGGTAGAGCTCCGCGAGGCGTGGTTCCATGCCGGCACCGTAGACCGCGACAGGGTCGGCCGTCGGTCGATTCCGATCAGGCTGAATGGGGGAGCGATCGCCTGATGAAGTCGAGTTGGTGGAGGAGGAGGTTCTCAGCCACGACCTCCTGAGGAGTCATGTGGCTGACGCCGACGAGGGGTAGCACCTCATGGGGGCGACCACTGGCGAGCAGGGCTGAAGAGAGTCGCAGGGTGTGAGCGGCGACGACGTTGTCGTCCGCGAGACCGTGGATGAGCAGCAGCGGACGCTCGAGGCGTCCCGGGCCGGTGATGAGCGAGTCATTGTCGTAGATGTCGGGGTGCTCCCGCGGGTCGCCGAGGTAGCGCTCGGTGTAGTGGGTGTCGTACCACCGCCAGTCGGTCACGGGTGCTCCGGCGACCGCGCAGTGGAACACGTCGGGTCGCCGCATCACCGCGAGAGCGGCGAGATATCCACCGAAACTCCAACCGCGGATGGCGACCCGACTCAGGTCGAGGCCGGGCACGTTGGCCTCGGCGAGTCGGAGGCCGCGCACCTGGTCATCGAGCACACCGTCGGAGAGCGAGCCGGCGACGGCGCGCTCGTGGGAGGTGCCACGGCCGGGTGTGCCCCGCCCGTCGATCACGACCACAGCGAACCCCTGATCGGCGAACCATTGCGAGCTGTTGTGGGCGGCGGAGGCGCGCACCACTCGGCGCGCGTGGGGGCCGCCGTAGGAATCGACGATCACCGGCAGGGGGGACCCATCGTGATCGTGAGGGAGCAGCACGGCGACTGAGCACCAACCATCGTCGAGGAGGGTGACCCGCGGTCGCACCAGCGGTTGCTCGGAATGGTCGACGAGGTGTCGGCCGTCGGGAAGCGTCCAGTCGGCTGTTGGACCGTCGAGGGAGGCGGTACGCACAACCAGCTGGCCACCGCCGACGACGGCGCTGACGATCCCGTCGGGTTCCGCCACCGGGGTCGACGATTCGCCCGCGTGCGACCAGAGGTGCATCACCGTCGGATCGTCGATGGGATTGGCGGTGAAGTGGATCGCCTCGGTATTCGCCGCGACGACGGATCGCACGTGGAGTCCTTCGGGGGACACTGGCTCGGAATCGACGCAGAGCCGTCGAGAGCCGTCACGCTCCTCGCAGGTGATCAGCCGGCCGTCACCGAGGAGTCGGGGCACCCCCGGCACGAGATCGACCCAGCTCTCGTCCGTGATGGTCCGAAGGGGGGTGGTGGCACCGGTCATCGGATCGACGAGGGCGATGTCGAGCCGTCGCTGATCGCGGGTCTGGGTGACGATGACGAGTCCACCCGCGCCCCAGATGACGTCCGCGAGGTATTCGGCCCCAAAGGAGCGCCAGTCGACGTCGCGACGGTGGCCAGTCGCGACCTCGATGATGTGAAGGGTGACGGTCGCGTTCTCGGAACCAGCGGCCGGGTAGCGGATCGTCCGCGGCGGCTCCCAGGGGCTCGCCACATCGGAGAGGTTCCATTCGGACACCGCCGACTCGTCGACCCGACAGGCGGCGAGGAGGGTGCCGTCGGGTGACCACCAGTGGCCTCGTTGACGCCCCATCTCCTCGGCGGCCACGAACTCGGCGAGACCCCAGGTGACGAGCGGGTCCTCGTCAGTGAGGTCGAGGAGGCGGGAGCCGTCGTCGCGCGCGATCACCCGGAGGGCTCCGTCCTCGACGAAGGCGACGCGGTCCCCGTCGGGGGAGAGTCGTGGGTCGAACACCGCGGCGTCGGTGTCGATGGCGCTCACCGTCCCGGTGTCGATCGAGCAGACGTGAGGTCGTCCGTCGAGGGTGAAGACGATCATCCGGCCAGTGGAGTCGGTGGAGAACGAGGTGATTCCACCGGCCTGCTCGCGGCGTCGCTCGCGAATGGCGCGCTCGGCGGCCGACTCGCTGCCAGACGTGCCACTCGACGTGGTGGGTTGTCGAGGGTCGACGAGCAGCCGCTCCGGTCCTCCGTCGAGATCGACCGCCCACAGGGCGTTCACCGGGTCGTCGCCAGCGGCTGAGCGGAGAAAGACCAGGGTGCGACCGTCGGCGGTGACTCGAAGATCTCTCGGGGCGCCGAGGGTGAGCCGCCTCGTCCTCGCGTACTGCCGTGGGAAGGTGTCGTCACTCATTGCTCTCGCCCGCCGGTTGGCTCGCTTGATCGCTCCGATACTCGGCTGGGGTCAGCCGCGGGCGGCGGCGATCGCCTCGACGATGACGTCCCAAGCCGCGGGGGCGTCGACCGTCTCGAGCACCCGGCAGTTCGGGGTGGGTCGGTCGACCAGCGTGCGTCGATCGACCACTGTCATGCCCCGGGTCAGCTCGCCGGAGTCCACGACAGCGACGAATCGCTCCGCGACGCTGAAGAGGGAGGGATGGGTGAGGGCCAGCACAGCGAGAGGATCGTGGACGGCGGCGCCTTCGAGGTCGTCGTGGCGTTCCCGATAGTTCGCCGAGAAGAAGGTGAACAGGTCCGAGAGCACAGTCGCGAGTGGTCCACCGATGGCCCGGACCCGGTCGATTCGATCGGAGGTGGCCTGGAACTGATGGGTGACGTCGAGCCCCGCCATGATCAGCGGGATCCCCGAGTCGACCACCACCCGAGCGGCGTGCGGATCCGCCCAGATGTTGAACTCGGCGGTTGGCGTCCGGTTGCCGAAGGTCCCGCCGCCCATGAACGAGATGCCAGCGAGATCGTCGCGAATCGACGGGTCTTGCACGAGAGCGAGGGCGATGTTGGTCATCGGGCCGGTCACGACCAGATGGCAGCCGGGCCGGGCGTGGATGGTGTCGACGATGAAGCGCGCCGCGTCGGTGCCATCGAGCGGGGTGGTCGGCTCGGGCAGCTCGGCGCCGTCGAGTCCGCTCTCCCCGTGGACGTAGCCGGCGAAGGCGGGCGCGACGACGAGCGGTCCCGCGGCGCCGGAGTGGACCTCGACCTCGAGGCCGAGGAGATCGCGCATGACTCGAGCGTTGTAGGTCGTCCGGTCGAGCGGAGCGTTGCCGGCCACGGTGGTGATACCGAGCAGATCGGTGTGTCGGGCGGCGGCCACGATGGCGACCACATCGTCATGACCAGGGTCGCAGTCGAGGATGATGGCAGGGGTGCTCTCGCTCATGCGGCGATCTTGGCACGCTCGGTCGACGAGGCCGTCGTTCGCCGTCAGAGGTGGAGTCCGGCTTCGCCATCGACGGTGACGCGCCGACCGACGTGATCGCCGTCGGCGAGCTCGGAGGCGACGTCGGACGCATTCGAGAGCGCCCAGGCGCGGTCACCGTTCTCGGTGATCACCGTGGTGATCGCGCGCTCGGGAAGCCCGTCGCGATCGTGCATCACGGTGTGGCTCTCGATGCTGGCCTCGCCGGCCGCCTCGTCGCCCGTGGCGCACCGCCGATGAGGGAGCGCGTCCACCTCACCTTGGGGCGAACCCCAACGGAATCCGTCAGCGACGGGCCGGTCGCCGTAGACGCCGAAGGAGTGTTTTGTGACGTAGCCGCCATTCGCCCAGACGAGGGCGCGTCCACCGCCGGCCCGCAGGCCATCGACCGCTGTCGCGATCGCGTGCATCACGTAGTTGTTCCATGGGCCGCCCATGAACGAGAGACCCCCGGTGAGGGTGAGCGCTCGGTCCCCGTAGGGATCGAGGCCGATCGCTCTCGCGCCGAGCTGAACGGCGGATGGGAAGCAGGAGTACAGGTCGATGAGATCGACATCGTCGAGGGTGATGCGAGCCAGGTCGAGGGCGAGCGCGGCTCCGGCCTTCACCGCGGGCACCTCGTCGAGCCGGTCGCGTTCCGAGACGAGGGCATGCTCGTGACAGTCGGCGCCCGAATGGGGGAAGACCCATCGGTCGCGGGGCACGCCGAGCGCGCTGGCGCGCTCCGCCGAGCACACGATGAGCGCGGCCGCCATGTCGACGTCGTTGTTGGAGTTCATGACCTTCGTGTACGGAGCTCCAACCATCCGGTTCGTCGGCCCGGGGGTGATCACCTCGGCGGCTGAGAGGGCGCGGGGCGACCACGCGTACGGGTTCGATGCGGCCACCTCGCTGAAGCGCGCCCACATGGTCGCGACCTGTTCGAGATGGGTGATCGGGTCCACACCCTCAGCGCCCCGGCGCGCTCGGATCGCCGACTCGAAGAGCGGGTAGATCTGCACCGGCATGTAGACGCCGAGAGCGGTCTCGTGCTCGGAGTTCATCGTGAGCTCCCCGCCCCACACCTCCGGTG
Organism: Ilumatobacteraceae bacterium; assembly: GCA_017859785.1. Classification (GTDB taxonomy): domain Bacteria; phylum Actinomycetota; class Acidimicrobiia; order Acidimicrobiales; family Ilumatobacteraceae; genus Casp-actino5. Next base: position 21,739 of record JAFMMJ010000007.1, on the reverse strand, counting down.
GATCCGCGGCGACCTGATCTTCCTCAACGCGCGGCCAGTCGAGTTCCACTTCGGCCCGCCGAGCCCGCATCCTCGTGCGCCAGGTCTCGCCGCCGGTGAGGACCGCGACGTCGATCTCGCCTGCGGCGATCGAGCGCGCGGTCGAGTTCACGAGTGCCTGTGGTGAGTTGCCTCCCATCGGGGTAACGACCCGCCGTCGCGGTTCAAGCCCGGCTCGCTCGGCGACGATGCGGGCCGGGTCGCCGTAACGCCACGACAGGGTGTTGACCACGGCGAGCACGTCCACACGAGTGCCGATCTGGTCGGTGGCGTGACCACCGGCGTCGGTGAGCGCGAGGCGAATCGCCTCCGCCATGAGGGCCGTCGCATCGGGCGAGTCGGCAGCGGGAGGGTCGATCCCATCGGGTCGTCGCGTCACCTGACCGACGCCGACGATGACGGGAGTTCGAGGATCGACCGGCACGGAGGCGACTCTACGGTCGGCCTTTCAGCCCGTCCGCACTGGCGGCCAGCGGCCGGTCAGGGTCCTACACTCGGCGCGTGGCAGTCATCGCGATCGGATCAGACCACGCCGGCTTTGAGTTGAAGGCGCACCTCGTCGCTCGGTTGGGAGCGGCTGGTCACTCCGTCATCGATCACGGCACCGACTCGACCGAGAGTGTCGACTACCCATCGTTCTGCGCGGCGGCGGCTCGCTCGGTGGTCGCCGGAGACGCCGAGTTCGGCATCGTGCTCGGCGGCAGCGGCCAAGGCGAGCAATTGGCTGCCAACAAGGTTCGCGGCGCTCGGGCAGCGCTGTGCAACTGCCTCTACACCGCCCGCATGGCCCGTGAGCACAACGACGCCAATGTGCTCGCCATCGGTGCCAGGGTCGTCGGTCTCGGTCTCGCCGAGGAGATCGTCGACCTGTTCTTGTCCACCCCGTTCGAGGGAGGCCGGCATGCCCGCCGCGTCGCCCAGATCTCTGAGCTCGAGGAGCAGTTCTGATGCCTTTCCCCTCCGATACCGATCCCGACCTCGACCTCGAGGCCCTCATCGCCGAGGAGCAGCGGCGCCAGGTGACGGGCCTGCAACTCATCGCGAGCGAGAACTTCACCTCCCCGGCGGTCATGCGCGCGGTGGGCTCGGTGCTCACCAACAAATACTCCGAGGGCTATCCGGGCAAGCGGTACTACGGCGGCAACGAGGTGGTCGACTCCATCGAGGCGCTCGCGATCGAGCGCGTGAAGTCACTCTTCGGCGCCGATCACGCAAATGTCCAGCCGCACTCGGGGGCCAACGCCAACATGTGCGTGTATCAGGCCTTGCTCTCGCCCGGTGACACGGTGCTCGGTCTCGGCCTCGATCACGGAGGGCACCTCACCCACGGCTCGCCGGTGAACGCGAGCGGCATCCTCTACCGATTCGTCAACTACGGCGTCGGCGCCGAGGAGCGCATCGATATGGATCAGGTGCGCGAGCTCGCGCTCGAGCATCGTCCGCGGATGATCGTCGCGGGCACCACCAGCTATCCGCGGCGCATCGACCCCGAGCCGTTCAAGGCGATCGCCGACGAGGTGGGGGCGCTGCTCCTGTTCGACATCGCCCATCTGGCTGGGCTGGTGGCTGGCGGAGCGCATCCGAACCCGGTGCCCTACGCCGATGTCGTCACCTTCACCACCCATAAGACGCTTCGTGGACCTCGCGGTGGTTGCATCCTTTCCAAGGCCGAGCACGCGGCGGCGGTCGACAAGGCGGTCTTCCCGGGTTGGCAGGGCGGTCCGCTCGAGCATGTGATCGCCGGTAAGGCGGTCGCCTTCCGCGAAGCGGCCAGCGAGCACTTCCGCGATTACGCGCATCGCATCGTGGCGAACGCCTCGGCGTTGGCTGCCGCCCTCGCTGAGAACGGCTTCCGAATGGTGTCGGGGGGAACCGACACCCACATGATCGTCGTCGACCTGCGCACCTTCGACGCCGACCTAACCGGGAAGGAAGCCCAAGCGGTGCTCGACTCGGCGGGTATCACGCTGAACAAGAACACGGTCCCGGACGACCCGCGCAGTCCGTTCGTGACGAGCGGTGTCCGCATCGGGACCCCGTCGGTGACGACCCAGGGCATGACTCCCGACGAGATGCCGACCATCGCGTCGCTCATCACCCGGGCGCTCCGCGAGCGGGGCTCCGCCGACGAGATCGCCGCCGTTCGGGCCGAGGTCGCCGAGCTGTGCGCTCGGTTCCCCGCGTACTGATCGGTTCATTCGGGTGCAGCCCTCACTCGCCGCCCACGTGGTCATCGGCCTCGTCGCGGCGGGGGTGACCTTCGTCGCGACTCCGTTGGTCGCCGCGCTGTCGGTGGCGCGGGGCTGGGTGGCGCCGCCGAACGAGCGCAGCGTCCACACCGTGCCGATTCCCCACGCCGGGGGATTGGCGATGCTCATCGGACTGGTGGCGGCACTCGGGGTGGCCTCCCTCACCGACTCGTTTCGGGAGGTGTTCACCGATAGCACCGAGCCGCTCGGTGTGCTGATCGCCGCGGTCGTCGTGTTCGCCACCGGCTTCCTCGACGACTCCCGCGACTTGCCACCGCCGGCCAAGGTGACCGGGATCGTCGTCGCGGCCCTCGTGCTGGTGGTGTTCGGCGCGACGATGTTCTACTTCCGTGTTCCCTTCCTCGACGTGTTCCTGCTGTCGGGTGACTGGCAGCCGGTGATCACCGTGCTCTGGCTGCTCGGTATGACCCAAGCCATCAATCTGATCGACGGCCTCGATGGGCTCGCGGCGGGCATCGTGGCCATCGCCGCGGCGGCGTTCTTCCTCTACGCCTTCCGCCTCGGTGATCTCGAGTTGCTCTCGCGTCCGAACCTCGGTCCGCTGCTCGCGGTGGTGACGGCGGGTGTGGCCGTCGGCTTCCTGCCGTTCAACTTCAACCCGGCGCGAATCTTCATGGGCGACGGGGGAGCGTTCCTGCTCGGGATGTTGCTCGCGGTCTCCACGTCGATGGTCGGTGGTCGCGCCGACCCGAGCACCCAGGACTTCGTGGGTCAGACGTTCTTCTTCCTGGCGCCGTTGGTCATCCCGCTCCTCATCTTGGGGGTGCCGATCCTCGACACGCTGTTCGCGATCGTCCGTCGCGCCTCGAAGCGTCAAGCGATCGACGTCGCCGACAAAGGCCACCTTCATCACCGACTCATGAACCTCGGGCACGGCCATCGCAGGAGCGTGCTGATCCTGTGGACGTGGACGCTGCTGCTGTCGGCCTTCGTGCTGTATCCGGTGCTCAGTTCGAAGAATCCGACGTACCTCCCGTTCGGAATCGGGGCGCTCGGGATCGTGCTGTTCACGGTGTTGCACCCGAGTGTGCGACGTCGTCGCGCGGAGGAGATCGAGGACGCCCTGTCGCGTCCCGCCTCCGAGCAGGTCCGCCAAGGGAGCTGAGCGTGCGGACTTCGACGTTCGGGTTGCAGCCCCTGCGCCCATCGTCTAGTTTGTGCGAGCGTTCACAAGCCGGTGGCTATCTCCAGCCGTCGTCGCCACACCCCTCGAACAACGGAGTTCGCCCCGACCGATGAAGATGCTGTTCACGAGTGCCCGCGCGTCCCGCGCCAGTGGCTCCGATGACAACCTCGGTCGTGGCATGGACACCGCCCTCACGGTGCTCGCTTTCCTCGGTATCGGCCTGCTCGTCGACACCTGGCTTGGCACCCGCCCGATCTTCACCATCGGCCTCGTGGTCTTCGCCGCCGTCGGCACGTTCGTACGGATGAAGTTGGTCTACGACGCCACGATGTCGCGGCTCGAGAGCGAACGGCGCGAGAGTGCTCGGAGGGCCGCGTGAGCGCTCCCGACGCCACCGTGATGTCGGGCCCCGTCGCCGGAGAGGCGGTGGAGGTTCGCATCAGCGTCGACATGGTGAAGCGCGGTCTCTGGGTCGCGCCGGTGCTCGTCATCCTCGCCGGAATGATCTGGGACATCGAGGGCTCGCTCTCCGCCGCCTTCGCCACCGGACTCGTGCTGGTCAACTTCTTGCTGGCGGCCGGGCTGATCGCCGGAGCCTCCCGAATCTCCCTCGGCCTCGTGATGGCCGCCACCCTTTTCGGCTACCTGATCCGTCTCGGACTGATCATGTTGGCTGTACTTCTCGTTCGCGACGCGTCCTGGATTTCACTTCCGGCACTCGGAGCGACCATCATCGTGACGCACCTCGGTCTCCTCGTGTGGGAGCTCAAGTACGTCGCCATCTCGCTGGCTCACGCCGGCGTCCGACCCGCCCGTCCGTAACGAATAGGAACGAAACGTGTTCGCACTCGAATTCCCGCCGATCAACGAGATCCTGCGTTGGACCGATGTCGTCCCGAGCGTCAACAAGATCGCGCTCATCGCCATCGCCGCAGTGGTGGTCGCCTCCGTCATCTTCCTCATCGCCGGCAACGCTGACGGCTCCACCGCCCCCCGCGGAGTCCGCAACCTCGCCGAGTCCATCGTCGAGTTCATCGAGGGGCAGATCATCATGCCGACGATGGGCCGCGACGGCCTTGGCTGGACGCCGTTCCTCCTCAGCCTGTTCTCGTTCATCTACCTCTGCAACGTTCCCGGCGTCATCCCGATCATCCAGATGCCGGCGACCGCTCGCATGGCGATCCCGCTGTTCCTCTCGCTCCTCGTGTGGGTGATCTTCATCGGTGTCGGCTTCAAGCACCAGGGCATCGGCTACCTGAAGAACTCCCTCTTCCCGCCCGGGGTCCCGGCCGCGCTCTACCTGCTCGTCACCCCGATCGAGTTCATCTCGACCTTCCTCGTGCGGCCCTTCTCGCTCACGGTGCGACTCTTCGCCAACATGCTCGCGGGTCACATCCTGCTCGTCACCTTCGCGCTCCTCACCGAGGAGCTCGTCCAGGGAGGCTCGATCGTGCTGAAGCCGGTCGGCATCCTCCCGTTCTTCATGCTCGTGTTCCTCACGGCCTTCGAGGTGCTCGTCGCCTTCCTGCAGGCCTACATCTTCACCATCCTCGCCGCCGTGTACATCGGTGGTGCCGCCCATCCCGAGCACTGATCTCGGGCCGAATCTCCCTCAACCGAAACAACCAGGAGACAACCCCAACATGGAAGCATTCAGCATCCTCGCCCAGCTCACCGACGAAGGCGCCAAGGCCGCCGAGGCTGCCGGCTCCGCCGGTTTCGCCTATGGCCTCGCTGCCATCGGCCCCGGTATCGGCATCGGCTACCTCGTCGGCAAGTCCGTCGAGGCCATGGCCCGTCAGCCCGAGGCCGCCGGCATGGTGCGCACCACGATGTTCCTCGGCATCGCCTTCACCGAGGCGCTCGCCCTCATCGGCTTCGTGGTCTTCATCCTCATCGGTCTCTGACCGACGGACGGTGCCCAGCACCGACCACCGCCCATGTCCGAGCTAGTGCACACAAGGAGTTGACGTGCTAAGAGCCGTCGTCACCAACGGACCCAATGGTCTCGAGGTGTTCCTCGCCGCAGACAGCGAGAGTTCGTCTGAGAGCGAGTACACACCCGAGGACTGCGAGTTCGCGCCAGACAATCCAGAGGCGTTCACCGGCCTCGGTGACTGTGGGGCCGGGCCGAGCCCGATCCTGCCCGAGGCCAAGGAGCTCGCTTGGGGAGCCGGGACGTTCATCGTCTTCGCCCTCCTCATGCGCTTCTTCCTCTACCCGAGGCTGCGTCGCAGCATGGACGCTCGCTACGAGGCGATCCGCGCTGGACACACCGAGGCTGACGCGATGCGCCAAGCCGCTCGCAGTGAGGTCGCCACTTACGAGTCGGCTCTCGCCGAGGTCAAGGCCGAGGCGTCCGCTCGAGTCGACGCGGCCCGCGCGCAGCTCGAGCAGGAGCGCGGCGCGCAACTCGCCGAGGCCAACGAGCGGATCTCCGCTCGCCGCGACGCTGCCGCCGCCGAGGCCGCTGCTGCCCACGAGGCCGCTCGGGCCGAGATCGGCTCCGCTGTCGCCGCGGTGGCCAGCCGAACCGTCGAGCTCGCCACCGGCAAGGCCCCTGACGCCGCGACCATGTCGCGAGTGGTCGACGAGGCGATGAGCGCGGGGGTGTCGCGATGAACCTCTTTGCAGTGATCGCCGCCGGCGAGATCGATCCGGCGCGCAGCATCCACTGGCTCTGGCCAGCCGCCGCCGAACTCATCTACGGCAGCCTCGCCTCGATCCTCATCTTCGGTCTGCTCTATAAGTTCGCCGGCCCGGCCGTCCGCAAGGCGATGGCCGACCGCACGGCGAAGATCCAAGGTGAACTCGACGCATCCGCCGAGGCCCGTTCCTCCGCTGAGTCCGAGGCAGCCGACATCCGTCGCGCCGCGGGCGATATCGCTTCCGAGCGTCAGCGTCTCCTCGCCGACGCCGACGCCCAGGCCGAAGCGCTTCTCAGCGATGGCCGTGCTCGGCTCGCCGCCGAGATCGCCGATCTCGAGGCTCGCGCTGAAGCCGACCAGGCCGCAGCCGCGAGCCGCGTCGGCGACGAACTGCGCACCGAGATCAGCCGTCTCGCCGCCGAGGTGTCCGACCGTCTCCTGGCGGACACCCTCGACGATTCGGCTCAGCAGGCACTCATCGAGTCGTTCATCCAGAAGGTGGGGTCGTCGTCATGAGCGAAGCACGCATCGAGGGCTACGCGAGGGCCCTCTTCGAGATCGCGCGAGCCGAGGGCACCCTCGACGAGGTCGAGGACGAACTCTTCCGCTTCGCTCGCTCCTATGAGTCGAGCGACGCGCTCCGCAACGCCCTCACCGACGAGATGGTTCCGATCGAGCGCCGCCAAGGCGTCGTCGAGACGTTGCTTGGCGCTCAGGCCACCGCGACCACCGTCCAACTCGTCTCGATGGTGGTCGGCTCTGGACGCGGACGCGACCTTCCGGCGATCATCGACCGCCTCGTCGCCCGGGCCTCCCAGTCGAAGGATCTCGCTGTGGCCGAGGTCCGTAGCGCCGTCGCGCTGACCGACGATCAGCAGGCCCGTCTCCGCGCCGCCCTCGCGAACGCGACCGGTCACGAGGTGAACCTGAAAGTCGTCATCGATCCCTCCGTCGTCGGTGGCCTCGTCGCCACCGTCGGCGACACCGTCATCGACGGGAGCGTCCGCACCCGCGTCGACCAGTTGAAGAGCCGTCTCTAGGAGCAACCCATGGCTGAACTCACGATCTCCGCATCCGATATCGCCCAGGCGATCTCGAAGAACCTCGAGGGCTACGAGCCCTCGCTCGAGGCCCGGACCGTCGGCCGCGTCGTCGCGGTCGGCGATGGTATCGCCCGCGTTTCCGGCCTTCCCGACGCCGCTGTGAACGAACTCCTCGAGTTCGAGAACGGCACCGTCGGCCTCGCCCTCAACCTCGATGAGGCCAGCATCGGCGCGGTTGTGCTCGGTGAGAGCGATGAGATTGAGGAGGGGCAGACGGTCAAGGCGACCGGCCGCATCCTCTCGGTCCCGGTTGGCGACGGTGTCCTCGGTCGTGTCGTGAACGCCCTCGGCGAGCCGGTCGACGGTCGCGGCGAACTGGTAGGCACGCAGCTCCGGCGCATGGAGATCCAGGCGCCGGGCATCATGGGTCGTAAGCCCGTGCACGAGCCGCTGCAGACTGGGATCAAGGCCATCGACGCCATGACCCCGATCGGCCGCGGTCAGCGCGAGCTGATCATCGGCGACCGCAAGACCGGCAAGACCACGGTCGCGATCGACACCATCCTGAACCAGAAGGGTCAGGGCGTGAAGTGCATCTACGTGGCGATCGGCCAGAAAGGCTCCACCGTCGCCCAGACCGTTGAGACTCTCCGCCAAGCCGGCGCCCTTGAGTACACCGTCGTCGTGACGGCTCCCGCCGCCGACGCCGCTCCGTTCAAATACCTCGCCCCTTACGCCGGTTGCGCGATGGGCCAGCACTGGATGGAGAACGGCGAGCACGCCCTCGTGGTGTATGACGACCTTTCCAAGCAGGCCGAGGCGTACCGCCAGTTGTCGCTGTTGCTTCGTCGTCCCCCGGGCCGCGAGGCGTACCCCGGTGACGTCTTCTATTTGCACAGCCGGCTCCTCGAGCGCGCCGCCAAGCTCTCTGATGAGAACGGCGCTGGATCGATGACCGCGCTCCCGATCATCGAGACGAAGGGCGGCGACGTGTCGGCCTTCATCCCGACCAACGTGATCTCCATCACCGACGGTCAGGTGTACCTCCAAGACAACCTCTTCAAGTCGGGCGTCCGCCCGGCGGTGGACGTCGGCATCTCGGTCTCCCGCGTCGGTGGCGCGGCCCAGATCAAGTCGATGAAGTCCGTCGCCGGAACCCTGAAGCTCGACCTCGCGCAGTTCCGCGAGCTCGAGGCGTTCGCCACCTTCGGCTCCGAGCTCGACGCGGTCTCCAAGGCCCAGCTTGAGCGCGGTTACCGACTGGTCGAACTGCTCAAGCAGCCGCTCAACTCGCCGATGCCAGTCGAGGAGCAGGTCGTCTCGATCTTCGCCGGCACCAAGGGCTACCTCGACGACATCGCCGTCTCCGACGTGCGCCGCTTCGAGGCCGGCCTGCTCGAGTTCATCCGGAGCCGCCACGGCGCGCTCCTGACCGAGGTCCGCACCTCTGGGGTGCCCGACGCCCTCGCCGGCGCCGTGCAGGCCTTCAAGGACCAGTTCGTCGCCGAGACCGCTGCCGCCGCCGGTGTCAATGTCGACCCGACCTCAGTCGACGCCGACGAGGTCGGCGAGGCCGAATCCGCCAAGACGCTGGCGACCGAGTGACCCGGGACGACTGACATGGCAGGTGGACAGGAGCGCATTCTCAGGAGCCGCATCAAGTCGATGCAGGCGACCAAGAAGATCACGCGCGCCATGGAACTGATCGCGGGATCGCGAATCGTGAAGGCCCAGCAACGGGTCCAGGCAGCCGTTCCCTACTCCGAGCAGATCACCGAGGTCGTCAAGGACCTCGCTGCGGCGGGCGGGTCCTCCGACTCGCCCCTGCTCGCCGGTCGCGATGAGGTCCGCACCACCTGCTACGTCGTCATCACAGCCGACCGCGGACTCTGCGGCGGTTACAACACCGGCGTTCAGCGGGCCGCTGAGGGCGAGGTCAAGGCCGATGTGCTCGCCGGACGCGATTACCGCATCGTTCCCGTCGGCAAGAAGTCCGATGGGTACTTCCGATTCCGCGGCTACCAACTCGGTGAGACCTTCTCCGGTTTCAGCGACAGCCCCTCCTACGAGGACGCGCGCGCTATCGGTCGCTACGTCGTCGGCCTGTTCGCCTCGGGCGAGGTCGACCGGGTCGAGCTGGTGTACACCCGCTTCATCACTGCCGGTAGCCAAGAGGTCGTGTTGCGGCCGCTTGTGCCGCTCTCGGGTGACACGGTCGCCGGGGGTGACGGCAAGGCCGGCTCCAACGAAGGCTCGGGTGGTGATTACGAGTTCGAGCCCGACCCCTCGACCATCCTCGACACGCTTCTGCCGCGCTACGTGGAAGCCCGCATCTACGCGGCCCTTCTTAACGCCGCGGCCTCCGAGCACGCCTTCCGTCAGCGCGCGATGAAGTCGGCGACCGACAACGCCGAGGAACTCATCCGCAACCTGAGCATCATCATGAACCGCGCCCGCCAGGACGCCATCACCACCGAGATCATGGAGATCGTCGGTGGTGCCGAGGCCCTCGGATCCACGAAGGCGTCCTCCACCCGTTACATCGACCTCGGCGATCTCGTCACCGCAGGCCAGAACCCAGCACAGCACGGAGACAACTGACATGACCAACACCCAGACCGAACTGGCCACCGGCCGCGTCGTCGCCATCGCCGGACCGGTGATCGACGTTGAGTTCCCCCGCGGTGCGCTCCCCGAGCTCAACAACGCGATCACCTTCGACATCACCGTCGATGGCCAGGCCATCCCCGTCATCGCCGAGGTCGCCCAACAGCTCGGTGACGGCCGCGTCCGTGCCGTCTGCATGAAGCCGACCGACGGACTCGTCCGTGGCACCCCGGTGCACGACACCGGGCGCGGCATCACCGTGCCCGTCGGCGACAAGGTTCTCGGCCACGTCTGGAACGTCTGGGGTGAGGCCCTCGACAGCGACCCGGACGGCTTCGCCGACATGGAGCGCTGGGAGATCCATCGCCCGGCCCCGACCTTCGACGCCCTCGAGCCCCAGGCCCGCATGTTCGAGACCGGCATCAAGGTCATCGACCTCCTCACCCCCTATGTGGCCGGCGGCAAGATCGGCCTCTTCGGTGGTGCGGGCGTCGGCAAGACCGTGCTCATCACCGAGATGATCAACCGCGTCGCCTCCCAGCACGGTGGCGTGTCGGTGTTCGCTGGTGTTGGCGAGCGCACCCGTGAGGGCACCGACCTTCGTCTCGAGATGATGGAGTCGGGCGTGTTCGAGAAGGCCGCTCTGGTCTTCGGTCAGATGGACGAGCCGCCGGGGGTGCGCCTGCGCGTCGCCCTCTCGGCCCTCACCATGGCCGAGTACTTCCGCGACGTCCAGAACCAGGACGTGCTGCTGTTCGTCGACAACATCTTCCGGTTCGTTCAGGCCGGTTCCGAGGTGTCGACCCTGCTCGGCCGTATGCCTTCCGCGGTGGGCTACCAGCCGACGCTGGCCGACGAGATGGGCCAGCTGCAGGAGCGGATCACCTCGACCCGTGGTCGTTCGATCACCTCGCTGCAGGCCGTCTACGTGCCCGCCGACGACTACACCGACCCGGCGCCGTTCACGACCTTCACGCACCTCGATGCGACCACCGAGCTCTCCCGTCAGGTTGCCGCTCTCGGTATTTACCCGGCCGTGGACCCGCTGGCCTCCACCTCGACCATCCTCAGCCCTGAGGTCGTCGGCGATCACCACTACAACGTGGCCCGTCGCGTGCAGGAGACCCTCCAGCGCTACAAGGAGCTGCAGGACATCATCGCCATTCTCGGTCTCGACGAGCTCTCCGAGGAGGACCGGCTCACGGTCAACCGCGCCCGCAAGGTGCAGCGGTTCCTGTCGCAGCCGTTCTACGTGGCCGAGGTGTTCACCGGTCTCAAGGGCGAGTACGTGCCGGTCGCCGACACGGTTCAGTCGTTCGAGGCGCTCATCGATGGTGAGCTCGACGACGTTCCCGAGCAGGCCTTCCTCAACGTGGGCAGTGTCGAGCAGGTGCTCGCCAAGGCCCAGTCGCTGAAGGACAACGCCTGACCGATGGCCACGACCATGACCGTCGAGGTCGTCTCCCCGGAGGCGGTGCTCTACTCAGGTGAGGCCGAGATGGTGATCACCCGCACCCTTGGTGGCGGGGAGATCGCCTTCCAGCCGGGGCACGCGCCGTTTCTCGGTGCCCTCATCGAGAACCACACCCGGGTGTTCCTGCCTGGGGGGACGGTGGAGGACATCGCGGTGCACGGCGGCTTCGTTGAGGTGAGCGGCAACAAGGTGTCGATCCTCTCCGACTCGGCTGAGATCGCCTCGCTGATCGATGTCGAGCGCGCCAAGGCGGCCCGTGAGCGCGCCGAGGAGCGCCTCCGACACGAGCACGACGCTGAGGCCGCCTCGGCGCTCGCCCGCGCGAACGCCCGGCTCAGCGCAGCTGGCGTCACCGCCGCTTCCTGACGCACGTTGGCTCGTCCCCGTCCCCACGGCGAGGTCTTCGGCCGCGCGCTGGTCACCGGCGCTTCCTCGGGTATTGGTGAGGCCTTCGTCGAGGTGCTCCGGGCCGCGGGTGTGCCGGTGGTCGCGGTGGCGAGGCGCGCGGATCGACTCGAGTCGCTGGCTGACCGTCTCGGTGACGTCGAGGTGCTCGGTGCCGACCTGACGACCCCAGAAGGTCTCGCCGCGGTTGAGGCGAGGATCGTCGACGATCGCGATCCGATCGATCTAGTCGTGAACAACGCCGCCTTCGGCACGAGTGGCCCGTTCGTCACCCTCGACGTCGACCGACTGGAGCGGGAGGTGTCGCTCAACGCCGCCTCCCTCACGCGACTTAGCCATGCCGCGCTCCGGGCGATGGTGCCCCGTCATCGGGGCTACCTGATCAACGTGTCGAGCATCGCCGGCTTCCAGGCCGCTCCCGGGCTCGCGGTGTACGCGGCGTCGAAGGCCTATGTCACGAGCCTGTCCGAGGCGCTACACGCGGAGGTGTCGGCAGTTGGGGTGCACGTGACGGCACTCTGCCCCGGTTTGACGCGCACCGAGTTCCAACGGGTGTCGAACACCGAGTCCTACGTCGACCGGTTCCCTGGCTTTGCCTGGTCGAGCGTCGACAGCGTCGCCGAGACCGGGCTGCGCGATGTGACGCGCGGACGGGTCGTGTCGGTGCCGGGCGCGGTGAACAAGGTGGTGACCGGGCTCTCGGCGGTGACACCCCGACCGCTGCTCAGGGTGATCGCCGCGCGAGTGCAGCGGGTCTGATCGACGGCCTCAGGTGTAGTCGATCGCGGAGAACTCTTGGAGTTTCCGCACCCGGTGCCGCGCGTCGATGAAGCGCACCGTTCCGCTTCGTGATCGCATGACGAGGCTCTGTGTTCGGGCGCCTCGGGCATCGAATCGCACCCCGCGGAGCAACTGTCCGTCGGTGAGGCCGGTGGCGGCGAAGAAGCAATTGTCGCCCTGGACGAGGTCGTCCTGGGTAAGGACGCGATCTATGTCGTAGCCAGCGGCGAGCACGGCCTCGGACTCGGCCTCGCTTTGGGGGCGTAACCGGGCCTGCATCTCGCCACCCATGCTCTTCAGCGCGGCGGCGCTGATGACGCCCTCGGGGGTGCCGCCGATGCCGAAGAGCACGTCGACGCCGGCGTCGGGCCAGGCCGAGGCGATCGCCCCGTAGACGTCGCCGTCGCGGATAAGTCGGATGCGGGCCCCCGAGGCGCGCACCTCGTCGATGAGTTCGGTGTGGCGGGGACGGTCGAGGATGACGGCGGTGAGGTCGCGCACGCTCGCCTGTTTCGACTTCGCGATCCACTTCAGGTTCTGGGTGGCGCTCGCGGTGATGTCGATGGCTCCGGCGCTCTCGGGTCCGACGGCGATCTTCTCCATGTAGTACGAGGGACCCGGATCGAACATCGAGTGGCGCTCGCCAACCGCGATGACCGACAGCGCGTTGTTCAGCCCGTAGGCGGTGAGAGTGGTTCCGTCGATCGGGTCGACCGCGACGTCGACGAGGGGCTCAGTGCCGTCGCCCACCTCCTCGCCGTTGAAGAGCATCGGGGCGTCATCCTTCTCACCCTCGCCGATGATCACGGTGCCGGTCATCTGCACGGTAGAGAGGCTGAGGCGCATGGCGTCGACGGCGGCGGCGTCAGCGCCCTCCTTGTGGCCGCGGCCCACCCAGCGAGCGGCGGCGAGGGCCGCGGACTCGGTTACCCGCACCAGCTCCATCGCGAGGTTGCGGTCGGGTCGCTGGGCGCTCGGGCTCGCCATGGCCCCACGGTAGCCCTAGCGGTACCGTCGGTCGGGTGCCGTCGGATTCCAACGCCCCTCGGGTCGTACCGACCGAGTTGTGCCTCGGAGGCCGCGACCTCACCGGACCGGTCGTTTCTCCGGATGGCTCGACGGTCGCGGTGGTCTCGAAAGCGCCAGGGGAACCGGCCGAACTGCTGCTGATCCCCGCATTCGGGGGTGATGAGCGGACGCTGACGTTCCCCGACGAGCCGAGCGGCGGCCGAGGGATGTTCGGAGGTTGTCTGGCGTGGTCGCGGGACGGTCGACGGCTCGCTGTGATCGCCCGCGCCGGTCTCTGGGTGGTCGACCTCAACGGTTCGAGCGCACTGCTACTTCCAGCCGATGGATCGTCGATCGCCGCGCCGGTGTGGGACACCTCCGGTGGTGTGGTCGTCGCCGTGGACGCCGAGCGGGTGCTGCGGGTCGCGGCGGACGGTCGGTCGCTGCAACCCGTTATCGAGCGCCTCGATGACGGCGGACACGATTTCGTCGCCGACCCGGAGGTGTGGGGAGATGGCCCCGACGCGCGGATCGTCTGGCAGGCCTGGTCGGTGCCCGATATGCCGTGGGACGGATCGTCGATCGTCGTCGCTACGGCGGATGGCCCGGTCGACATCGGGCGACGCCCGGTGGCCATGCAGCAGCCACGCTCGCTCGCTGACGGCTCGCTCGCCTGCCTCCGCGACGACTCGGGCTGGCTCAACCTCTGGCGGGCCCGGGATCCCTTTGGCGCCTGGGAGCACCTTGTCGACGAGCCGTTGGAGCACGGCGGACCCTCGTGGGGTCCCGGCCAGCGCAGCTTCGTCGGCTCGCCGGACGGGACGCAGATCGCGTTCACCCGCAATGAGGACGGCTTCGGTCGCCTCTGCGTGCTCGAGATCAGCTCTGGTGAGGTGGTCGAACTCGGCCGTGGGGTGCACGGTCATCTCTCATGGGGCGGGAACACGCTCGTGGCGATTCGCTCAGGTGCTCGCACTCCGACGCAGGTCGTCGCCTACTCGATGCCGAGTGGGGAGCGCGCCGTGCTCGCGGTCGGTCCGTTGGAGGAATGGCGAGGCCACGACCTGCCTGAACCGGAAGTGCACCGGGTTGCGGGCGTCGACGGTGTCGCGGTACCTCTGCGCCGCTACCGCGCGGGTCGCGGTCGGGTGCTGATCGCGGTGCACGGCGGCCCAACCGATCAGTGGCCGGTCACCTTCTTGCCGAGGATCGCCCGGTGGTGGTCGGAGGGTTGGGATGTCGTTGTTTGCGATCCCCGTGGGTCGACGGGACACGGTCGCGCCTACACCGACGCGCTCCGCGGCGGGTGGGGACGACTCGACACCGACGACGTGCTGGCCGTCGCCGAGCACTGCCAGTCATCGGGATGGTCGACCCGCGACACAACGGTCGTGATGGGTTCCTCATCGGGCGGGCTGGTCGTGTTGAACGCCCTCATCGGAGCGGGCCCGATCGTCGCTGGAATCGCTCTCTACCCGGTGTCCGATCTCGTCGGTCTGGCCGAGCACACCCATCGTTTCGAGGCTCATTACACCGACGGTCTGGTTGGGCCGCCGGGAAGTGACGCCCTCGTCGCGAACTCGCCGATCTCGAGGGCAGCGGAGATCTCCGGACATCTGCTCGTGATGCACGGCACGGAGGATCCCGTCGTGCCGATCGAGCACACGCGACGCTTGGCCGCCGCCCTCGATCCCGCGCGCGTCGAAGCGCGGATCGTCGAGCTGGAGGGCGAGGGACACGGCTTCCGGTCACCGGAGAACCGTCGACTCGAGTACGACCTCGTGGGCGAGTTCCTCGCCGGAGTCATCGGGCGCGCGAGCGGGCTCGATCAGGACGCGCAGTAGGGTTCCGCCGTGACCTCCGACGACCGCGAGTTTCGCCCGGACGATCCCGACACGGTCGTCGTCCATTACGACCTCGACGGCTGGGACGCCGACCAAATCGCAGCCCTCACCGAGTCGTTGGCCAACGAGGGGCTCCCTCATGCTTGGCGTGGGACCGAACTGCTCGTCCCTGAATCCGACGAGGAGGCCGTCGACACCGTCTTCGACCGACTCGAGGACGAACTCGGTCCGTTCCCTGTGATGCTCGCTGCGGGTGAGCCGGGCACCGAGTTCCAACTCGATGATTGGGCACCTGCCGAGATCGACCTGCTTCGCCGGTCACTCGTTGAAGCGGAGATCCCGCACCGATGGGAAGGTGACAACGTCGTCGTCGCCGAGGACGCCGAGGAGACCGTCGACGATCTTCTCGACGCCATCGAGGCCGGCGATCTCGCGCCCACCGAAGCCGCCGAGACGGCACCCGACGGCGTCCTTCAGGAACTCTTCGCTATCGGTGACCGGCTGGCGCGCGATGGAACGGCATCGGCGGCCCGGACCCAACTGTTCGACCTGCTCCCAACCCTCTCGCCGGAGGCCGCTCCGTTCGGGGTGGCGCTCGGGGTGTGGCGACGAGTGCTCGAGCGGGCCACCGACGTGCGTGCGGCCTTCACGGCGGCCGACTTCGAACCGGCTCGGGTCTCCTCAGCGGCCGAGGACCTTCGCGACGTCTGCCGACCCTGGGTCTGAGCCAACGTACCCTTCGCTCACGGCGACAGGGCGATCACCCACCGGTACGTTTTCGCCATGGTGCTGGCCGAGCTCGAGATCTTCCACTCCCGCGCCGTCCAGCCAACCCGCCGGGTCGCCCTCGGTCACCTGGTCCTCCCGGTTGATCCGGCACCGGGTCTCGGGGGAATCCTTCTCGGCGCCGTGGTTGCCGAGCACGCCCGACGGCTCGACGGCGACGATCTCCTCGATATCGGACGTCTCATCTCAGAGGTGGAACACGGTCACCGAGTGCCCCAGCCCCGCCTTCGGCACCGCTATCAGGTGGATCGCCACGGTCTCGCCTGTAGCCGACACATCATGGTCGGCGACGGGGACGACATCTCCTTCGAATTCGATGCTAAGGGCACCGATGTCGCTCAGGTGCTCGGCGCTGTCTACGCCCTCGAGCGCCTCGGTCTCGAGGCCCGACGCGCCATCGGGCCGGTGCTCACCCGAGCCTCACGCTGGAGGGGGCCGATCGGGCCGTCCCTCGTCGCCCACCTGGCGGGAGCGCGATCGGCCGAGCTGCGATCCCTCGCGGATCCTCGGGGTTGGGCGATGACCCTGCTCGGGTTCGATCCCGATGAGGGAGCCCCGAGCCGTCGAGAGGTGATGCGTCGCTACCGGCGCCGCATGCTCGACGTCCACCCCGACCACGGCGGCGACACCTCGGCGGCGAGCGCCTCGATCCTCGAGCTCAACGAGGCTCGACGGATTCTCACTGAGTCGATGCCGGTGGGCTGAGCGCGTCGACCGGATTCAGCTCGTCGAGATCTCGTCGGGCCGTCTCGGGAAGGTACCGCCACACCACATGGACCACGACGAGTTGGCCGGCAGTCAGCACCCCCATGACGCGGGCGTAACTCCATCCGCTGTCGAGGAGCGTCCCGGCTGCGAGGAGACCGCCGATGCCGCCGAGCAGGGCGAGCACGGTGAGCAGTCCGGCAGCCCGTCCTCGATTGCCGGTGGGGAACAGCTCGGCCCGGTAGACGGCGAGGGCGGGGTAGGCGATCCCGCCGAGGAAGCCACCAGCGAACGCGGACACCCACATCGCGGAGCCGCCGACGCTGAAGGAGGTCCAGATGCCTGCGGTGGCGACCGGCAGGGTGAGAGCTATGAGACCGCGGCGCCCTCTTCTGTCAGCGAGCTGTCCGCCGACGACGAGGCCGAGGGCGGCGGGCGTCGATGTGGTCAAGGTGAAGAGGGCGATCGTTGATCCGGAGAGATCTCGGATCTCGTCGAGGTATCGGTTTTGAAAGAAGCTCGCCGGTGCGACGAACAGGTTGATGCCGATCGCGATCACGCCGAGGGCGATGAATCGACCGCGGTCGAGAGGTGGGGCGACGGTGTGGTCGCGGCTGAAGCGCCGCGTCTCGGGCAGTCGGCGAGCGATGTCGACCGCGACCACCAGCCAGATCAGCGTCACGACATAGACGAGTCGCCAGCCGCCGTCGCCGAGATCGGTGAGGGGGAGCGCGCCGACCGCGATCCCGGCCCCGAGTCCGCTCGCCATCGCGAGGAGCGCGACCGCGTAGGCGCGCGAGCCCCGCGGCATCTCCTCGACGGCGACGACGGCGATCAGGAAATCGAGGGCCAGGCCGAGGGGTCGCCCGACGGCCTGGGAGGCGACGAGCCACTCGAATGAGGGAGCGATCGCGCCGAGGGCGGTGATGAGCGGCGCAGCCCAGGCGACGGTCGTGATCACTCGTCGGCGTCCGATCCGGTCGGCGGCCACCGCGAGGGGGATGGTGATGAGGATGCCCGCACGGACGATCGAGCCCGCCACGCCAATGCCGGTGTTCCCGACGCCGAAGTCGTCTGCGGCGAAGGCGACGGTCTGGGTGAAGATCGTGTTGACGAACGCGGAAGTCATCGAGGCTGCGGCGAGGAGGCCGAGCACGAGAATCTGGCGTTGGTCGAGGGCCTCCGGTGGCGCCCACCAGAGGCGTCGCTCGGGCGATCGTCGACCGATCCAGCGTCGCACTGGGATCGCGAAGAGCCAGCCGAACCAGGGGATCTCGAGGCGGTAGTCGGTGCGCTCCTCCCAGTGATCGCCGTCGCGCCGAAGGACGCGTCGATAGGAGGCGAACGGCCCGCGTTCCTGCTCGAGGGTGAGGCTGTCGGTGGTCGACTCGGCCACTCGCTCGGTCAGGAGGCCCGAACGCGGGCTGGTGATCTCCTCGTCGGAGTGCCCGGCTTCGCTCCGGTGCCGTCGGATGACGGTGCGCTGACCTCCCGGCACGTGCGGAGCATACTGTTGGCCGTGTCAGCCGGCCCTGGGTTAGATCCGAGCATCATCGACACTGGTCCGCTCATCACGGTCCGGCGCGCCGGCGACCTCTCGGGACGGGTGCTGGTGCCGGGGGCGAAGAACTCGGTGCTCAAGTTGATGGCCGCCTGCTTGCTGGCTGACGGCACCTCGGAGATCTCGAACGTCCCTCGGATCGCCGATGTGTCGATCATGAGCGAACTCCTTGAGGCGATCGGCCTCCGCCTCGACAGCCCCGAGCCGAACACCCTCCGGGTGACCAACCCCGGTGACCTAGTTCCGGTGGCTCCGTACGAGCTCGTGGAGCGAATCCGTGCTTCGATCAACGTGCTCGGACCGTTGCTGACCCGCTGCGGTGAGGTGCGGCTCTCGCTGCCCGGTGGTGACGACTTCGGTGCTCGGCCGATCGACATGCACATCGCCGGCCTCGAGGCGATGGGTGCCGAGTTCAAGACCTCGCACGGATATCTCGAGGCGCGGGCCGATCGGCTCCACGGGGCCGACATCGTCTTCGATTTCCCGAGCGTTGGGGCGACCGAGAACATCGTGACCGCCGCGGTACTCGCTGACGGGGTGACCACGGTGGAGAACGCGGCCCGCGAACCTGAGGTCGTCGACCTTTGTCATTTCCTCGTCTCCATGGGGGCCGACATCTCAGGGGTGGGCACCTCGCGCCTGACGGTGCGCGGGGTCGGGCGCGACGAACTCCGCCCGGCGAGCCATCGCACGGTGCCCGATCGGGTGCAGGCGGCCACCTACATCGCCGCGGTGGCGGTGGCCGGGGGAGAGGTCGAGATGGTGGATGCCCGGCCCGCGCATATGGAGATGCTGCTCACCCGGTGCCGAGATATGGGCATCGTGTTCGAACCGTTCGAGGACGACGGTGTCGAGGGGGTGCGGGTGTCGTGCTCCACCCGGCTGAGGTCGGTCGATGTTCAGACCTTGCCGTATCCGGGAATCGCCACCGACTACAAACCGCTCATCATCACGATGCTCGCCGTGGCCGATGGGGTGTCGATCGTGACCGAGAACCTCTATCCCGGTCGCTTCCGATACGTCGAGGAACTGCAGCGGCTCGGGGCGGATATCCGCACCGACGGTCATCATGCCGTGGTGAGGGGACAGCCGCGGCTCTCCGGCGCCCCGGTGCGGGCTCACGACATCCGCGCGGGCGCCGCGATGGTGGTGGCCGGTCTGGCGGCCGAGGGCACGACGACGATCTCTGGGGTGCGACATATCGACCGCGGCTACGACGACCTCGTCGGTCGTCTCGCGTCGATCGGCGCGGATATCGCCCGCGTCGACCCCTGACCCCGCGACGGCTCAGTCGGCAGGTTCGCTCGGCACGTCGCCGCGGGTCTCGTCTTCGGCATCCCTTTCGGCTTCGGCCGCCGCTTGGGCCGCGGCCTCCACCCGACGCTTCACCAGCGCGAGTACGCCGATGACCACAAGCATTGGGCCGGCGACGAGCAGGATCTCGTCCCAGCCGCCTTGGTGCGCGATGAGAGGCACGTTGTGAGCGTACGAGGTCGATCGTGCGAGCCGACCCCGGTGTCTGGTTGACTGTCCAGACGATGTTGGAGCAGATCAAGGCGACGATCGAGGTCATTCGACCGGCTCTTCAGGCCGATGGCGGCGACATGGAACTCGTCGGCGTCGACGAGGAGACCGGTGTGGTCAGCGTCCGGCTTGTGGGGGCCTGCGGAACCTGCCCGGTGTCGACGCAGACGCTCAAAGGCGGGATCGAACGCATCCTGCGCGACCGCGTCGACGGGGTCACCGAGGTAATCAACGTCGCCGAGGCCGAGAACGCGATCTGATGGGTCGCGCTCCGGCGGATCCCGTCGCGCTGTTCGCCTCCGCCCGCGAGGGTGACCGGGCGGCGACGGCTCGCCTTCTCTCGCTCGTGGAGCGCGGTGGGGTCGAAGGCCGCGCGGTGGGCCGACTCGCCCATCCCTTGAGCGGAGAGGGCTACACCGTCGGGCTCACCGGCGCTCCCGGTGCCGGTAAGAGCACCCTCACGAGCGCGCTGATCGGCCACCTCCGTGCACTCGAGCTCGAGGTCGCCGTGCTCGCGATCGATCCCTCCTCTCCGTTCACCGGAGGGGCGATCCTCGGTGATCGGGTGAGGATGCAGGATCACGCGAACGATCCCGGGGTGTTCATCCGGTCGATGGCCACCCGAGGGCATCTCGGTGGCCTGTCGGTGGCCGCCCCTGAGGCGATCCGACTTCTCGACGCCCTCGGTCGCCGTTGGATCCTGCTCGAGACGGTCGGTGTCGGACAGGTGGAGGTCGAGGTCGCGGGCAAGGCGGATACCACCGTGGTGGTGGTGAACCCGGGTTGGGGTGACAGCGTTCAGGCGAACAAGGCGGGCCTCATGGAGATCGCCGATGTGTTCGTCATCAACAAGGCCGATCGCAAGGGGGTCGAGGAGACCCGCCGTGACCTCGAGCAGATGCTCGACCTGTCGGAGTTGCCAAACGACTCGTGGCGACCGCCGATCGTGGCGACCGTCGCGAACTCGGGTGAGGGCGTTGCCGAGTTGTGGGAGGCCGTGGGTCGTCACCGCGCCTTCGCGGAGGAGAGCGGCCTGCTCGCTGAGCGACGCCAGTTCCGCCTGCGGGAGGAGATGCGAGAGATCGTCGCCGCGCGGCTTCGCGAGCGAGCTCGTCAGGTGTGCACGGGTGAGCGCTGGGACGAGTTGACCGACGAGGTGCTCGGTCGTCGTGTCGACCCCTGGACCGCCGCCGATGAGATGTTGGCTCCGGTCGACGCCTGACGGCTTCGCCGGCTGAGATCGTCGAGCACCACCTCGAGGGCGCGGGGCCCCGGTCGACCCCGGCTCGTCCAGCGTTCGGCGCCGTCGCGGAGTTGGGTGACGGTCCAGCCGCGGCCGAGAGCGCTGACCACTGCCCGCTCGAGGAGATCCGGTCGTGTGTGGGGTGAGAGCAGGGCGAGGGTGTCGGGGATGTCGAGCACTGGGATGCCCGACACGTCGACGACCGCTTCGTCGACCGGACCGCGGGTGAAGTGGGTGATGATGACCCCGGGATGTCCGGGCCACGACCCGCGTCGACAGAGGAGGTCGACTCGGTCGTGATCGTTGAAGCCGTCGAGTCGATGCAGGCGGGCGGCGGCACCGTGAGAGATCACGCCGCGGCCCGGCCCGAGCGTGGCGATTCGGCAGCGCTGACGAAAGCTCTCTGGGGTCGATGTGACGCGCACGACGCGAGAACCAACGCGGTCGAGCACGCCGATATCGAGGAGCCGTCGCTCTCGATGCCAAGAGACGCCGAGGCGTCGGAGGTCGTCACAGGTGGCGACGCCGTCGTGGTCGTGGAGGTGTTGGAAGAGTTCGCGCATGACCTCCGGTGGGCGCCGGAGGGCCCCCTGCGGGGAACTCGACGGGTCTACTTGCCGAGGAACTCGACGGGTCTACTTGCCGAGGAACTCGGCTTTGCCCGGGCCGTTCTCGA
>JAFMMJ010000006.1 GCA_017859785.1 Ilumatobacteraceae bacterium | reverse complement strand
GTCAGCACGATGATCGACTGCATCACCTTGACGATCGAGTTCGGGACGTCGGCGAGTTGAAGCTCAGCGGACGTCGAGTCGAGGAAACCGAACAGCAAGGCGGCCACCACGATGCCGACCGGATGGTTTCTGCCGAGCAGCGCGACGGTGATGCCGGCGAAACCGAAGCCGATGGGGGTCGCGTTCGGACCGTAGGCGTAGGCCTCGCCGAGAACGCTCGGCATAGCGACCATCCCGGCGACGGCCCCCGAGAGCATCATCGCGATGATCGTCATCCTGCGGGCGCTGATGCCGGCGGTCTCGGCGGCGGTCGCGTTGAAACCGGAAGCCCTCAGCCGGAACCCGAAGCGGCTGCGGTAAACGAGCACCCAGAATCCGGTGACGGTCGCTAGAGCGACGAGGAACATCCCGTTGAGGCGTCCGTCCACGATGTCGGGCATTCGGGCGCTCTCAGGCAGGAGGGTCGTCTTGATGTTGAGGCCCTCCACCTCGTCGTCGCGGAAGAAGTTCTCGAACAACCACTGGATGACCGAGAGCGCGATGTAGTTGAGCATGATCGTCGAGATCACCTCGTGGACGTTCTTGCGGACCTTGAGCACTCCGGCGATCGAGGCCCAGAACGCTCCGGCGATCACCGCGATAGCGAGGATGAAGGCGATATGGAGAGCCATCGGGAGGGACACACGACTTCCCGCCTCGGCGGCGATCAGGGCGGCGAAGAGGTACTGGCCCTCCACACCGATGTTGAAGATCAGCATCTTGAACCCGATTGCCACCGCGGTCGCTGAGAAGATCAGCGGGGTGGCGCGACGCAGCATCTCGAGCAACTTGTTGCCGCTCGCCCCGGTCTCGACGATCGTCGCGTAGGCGTCGAAGGGGTTCTTACCCGCGACCGCCAGCAGCACCGCGCTGATCGTGAGGGCGATGAGCACCGCGGCGAGCGAGCTGCCGATGGTGGTGAGCGAGGTGCGAAGCGCGGTGGCGTCGCTACCGGTGGTGATGCGCGACAGGAGGCCCGCTAAGCCGCCCGGACGCTCGCGATCGGTCATGAGGCCACCTCCCGGTGGGTTCCAGTCATGTGGGTACCGAGTTCGCTCGGCGTGATCGAGTCGGGGTCTAGCCGGGCCGTGATGCGCCCGTCGAACATGACAAGGAGTGAGTCGGACAGGCCGATCAGCTCCTCGAGGTCGGCTGACACCAGTAACACCGCCATTCCCGAGTCCCGCGCCTGGCGGATCTCGTCCCAGACGGCGGCTTGGGCGCCGACATCGATACCCCGAGTGGGGTGGGCCGCGATCAGCACCGCCGGCTCGGTGACGAGATTGCGTCCGACGACGAGTTTCTGCTGGTTGCCGCCGGAGAGGGCGAAGGCGGGCACGGTCTCGTTCGGAGTGAGCACCCCGAAGCGCTCGATGATGGACACCGAGGAGGCGCGGGCAGCGGCGCCATCGATGAACGGGCCCTTAGAGAGCGATTCCTCGTGCTCTCGTCCGAGGAGGGTGTTCTCCCAAAGCGGCGCGTTGAGCATGAGGCCCTCGCGTTGACGATCGAAGGGGATGTAGGCGAGGCCGGCTCGGTGGCGCTCGCGGGTGTTGGCGTGGGTGAGGTCGTTGCCGTCGACGATGACCGATCCGGAGGAGGGTCGTAGGCCGACGATGGCCGTGCACAGTTCGAACTGCCCGTTGCCTTCCACGCCGGCCACGCCGACGATCTCTCCGGCGCGCACGGTGAACGATGCCGACTCGACGGCCGGGCGTCCCTCCGGACCCGGCACCGAGAGATCGCGCACCTCGAGGCGAATCGTCTCGGAGATGGTTGACGTGCGCCCAGCGGGGGAGGGGAGTTCGGATCCCACCATGAGTTCAGCGAGGCCCGATCGGTCGATCTGGGCGGGGGTCGTGTGGGCGACCGTGGTCCCCTGACGCATGACGGTGATGTCGTCGGAGACCTGGAGCACCTCGTCGAGTTTGTGCGAGATGAAGATGACGGTCGCTCCGTCAGCGACTAGGCGCTTCAAGGTGTCGAACAGCTCATCAACCTCGTCGGGAACGAGCACCGCGGTCGGCTCGTCGAGAATGAGGATTTGGGCGCCGCGGAAGAGAACCTTCAGGATCTCGACCCGTTGGCGCTCGCCCACGCCAAGTTCGGACACCTCGGTGTCGAGGTCGAGCTCGGTGCCGACGCTCGCCATCAACTCGTTGAGCCGCGAACGGGCCGCCCGGATATCGATCACTCCGCGGTTCGCCGGTTCGCTTCCCAAAATGATGTTCTCGAGCACCGTGAGGTTGTCGGCCAGCATGAAGTGCTGGTGCACCATGCCGACGCCGGCCTCGATGGCGTCGCTCGGCGAGCGCATCTGCAGCCGTTCGCCGTTGATCGCGATACTTCCCGTATCGGGCTGATGCATCCCGTAGAGGGTCTTCATCAGCGTGGACTTGCCGGCCCCGTTCTCTCCAACGACAGCGTGGATCGTGCCCCGCCGCACGGTGAGGTCGACGTCGTGGTTCGCGATCACCCCGGGGAATCGCTTCGAGATGTCCCTCAGTTCGACGGCGACAATGCCCGATACATCACTCATTCGCGTCCCCCCATGCGGTTCACGTTCTAGCAGAGGGGCTGTATCACCACCGCCCCCCATGACGGGATGAGCCCGGGCCGAAGCCCGGGCTCATCCTCGTTCGGTGCTCGGTCCGTCGCTCAGACGACGGACATTGTTGGATCAGGGAGCGGTCGGGACGACGATGTCGCCGGCCACGATCTGCTTCTTGAAGTCCTCGAGCTGGTCGACGATGTCGTCAACGTGTCCACCGGAGGTGGCGTAGCCGACGCCGTCGTTGGCCAGGTTGAACGGGTAGAAGCCACCGGCAGCGGTGCCTTCCTTGACGTTCTTGGCCATCTCGTACACGGCGACATCGACGCGCTTGAGCATCGATGTCAGGCGGTGGGCCTGCTGCTCCGGCGTGTCGAACTGGTACTCGTCGGAGTCGACGCCGATGGCCCACTTGCCGTCACCAGCCTCGACCGCGGCTTCGATCATGCCGCGACCGGAACCGCCAGCTGCGGTGTAGACCACGTCGGCGCCCGCGTTGTACCAGCTGAGGGCGATCTCCTTGGCCTTGTCGGGCGAGCCCCAAGCGGCGTTGTCACCGGCGGCGCCGAGGTACTGCGACTCGACGACGATGTCCGGGTTCACGGCCTTGGCGCCAGCGATGTAACCGGCCTCGAACTTCTTGATGAGGTCGATCTCCTGACCACCGATGAAGCCGATGTGACCTGACTGGCTCTTCAGGGCGGCAGCGGCGCCGACGAGGAACGAGCCCTCGTGCTCGGCGAAGGCCGTCGTGATGATGTTCGGGCCGTCGTAGTAGCCGTCGATCCAACCGAAGTAGGTGTCGGGGTTCGCCTCGGCGATCGGGCCGAGAGCGTCACCGAACGCGAAGCCGACCGCGACGATCAGCTTGTTCTCGGCTCCGGCGAGCGCCTCGAGGTTCGGACCGCGGTCGTCGGCGGTGGTGGCCTCGAGCTCCTGGACGGTGTAGTCGAGGTCGGACTCGGCCTGGTCGGCGCCACGGCCAGCGGCGTCGTTGAAGGTGCCGTCGCCGCGTCCGCCGGTGTCGAAGGCGACGCCGAGGGTCAGGTCGCCACCAGCATCGTCGCCGCCACAGGCAGCGGCGGTGAGAGCGAGAGCCGCGGTGAGCGCACCTGCGATGAGGCGCTTGGACTTGATCATCTGGTTCCCCCTTAGGGCAGGTTGTTGTGTTCGGTGTTCACGTGAACGTCCAGAACACTACATCCGTCGACCCCTCCAAGTTCACCGCGCGACGGTCCGGCTGTGAGACTGACTCCATGTCGCTTCTGCTGAGTGAGGTTTCAAACGGGGTTGCGCTGCTCACGCTCAACGCGCCCGACACTCGAAACACGATGACCCTGCCCATGGTCGATGAGATCGTCGCCGCGATGGACGCTCTCGAAGCCGACGAATCCGTCCATGCGGTGATCGTGACCGGTGCCGGGAGCGCCTTTTGCGCTGGGGCTGATCTCGGCAATCTCCAGACGGCCACCGAGGAGAGCCTGAACCGCATCTACCAGGGGTTTCTCCGCATCGCCGGTTCGACCTTGCCCACCATCGCCGCCGTGAACGGAGCGGCCGTCGGCGCCGGCATGAACCTCGCCCTCGGATGCGATGTGCGTATCGCCGCTCGCCGCGCCCGATTCGACACCCGGTTCCTGCAGATCGGACTACATCCCGGAGGTGGCCACACGTGGATGCAGCAACGGATCGTCGGCCCGCAGGCCGCCGCGGCCACCGTGCTTTTCTCGGAGGTGGTCGACGGCGCTGAGGCGGAGCGGACCGGGCTTGTGCACCGATGCGTTGACGACGACGCGCTGCTCGACGCCGCTCGGGCCCTCGCCGCCGGAGCGGCCACGGCCCCGCGGGAACTCGTGAAGATCACCAAAGCGACGATGAAGCGCACGGCCCTGATCACCGACCACCTCGAAGCCGTCGCCGATGAGCTCGGCCCTCAGGTGTGGACCGCGGGACAGCCGTGGTTCGCGGAGCGCATCGCGGCGCTCAAGGCTCGCATCACCTCCAAGTCCTGACCTGGCGCGCTCTCCGATCGCGATAGCGCGCCCTTAGGACTTAAGTCCCTCCACTCGGGTCCTCCCGATGGGTTATGGTGCTCTCAGGGGGAGGAGCTGACCACCAGACAAGGAGGTAGCCCTATGAGCCAGCGTCATCGCACCGCCGAGGTGCCGTTGCCGCCGAAGCAGGAGCGGCGCGCCCACGCGCACGGTGAGCGCCACCGGATCCATGTCGAGCTCGACCAGGTCGCGCACCTGGTGAGCGCCGGCGCCGATCCGGAAGACCTGCACGAACCTGTTAGCGCGTGGAAGCCGATGCATCATCATGATGCTGAGGTCGCGCGGACCAAGCAGGCGAAGCGCAAGCGCAACACGCGCCACTGGAAGACCAAGATGTGGAAGCGCCGCACCCAACTCAGACGGGAGCGGGCGCGGGCCCTTCGGTCACTTCAAGCTGGCTGAGGCGTCCGGCGGCTCGGCCTCGAGCCACCGGGAGGCCATCTCCGCGCGGCGTTCCCGCCATTCCTCGGCGGTCATCGCGAAGCGGAGGTGGTCCTCCCAGACGCCGTTGATCTGCAGATAGCGCTCGGCGGTGCCCTCGCATCGAAGGCCGAGTTTCTCTACGACCCGCCGACTGTTGGCGTTTCTCGGCACGATGCAGATCTCCACGCGATGGAGGTCGAGTCGATCGAAGGCGTGTCGGAGCACGACAGCCACTGACTCCGCGATGAAGCCGTTGCCGGCCTGACGACGGTCGATCCAATAGCCGATCGTGCCGGTCTGGAGCGCCCCTCGCACGACGTTGTTGAGGTTCACCTCGCCCACGAGACGATGCTCGACGAAGATGCCGAAGGGGTAGGCACTGTCCGAGAGGATCTCGCGCTCCCGGGCTCGACACCGGGCCACGAAGGCGGAGCGATCCACCGCGGGGTCGGTGACGTATGGCGGCCGAAGCGGCTCCCAGGGCTCGAGCCAGTCGGCGTTGCGTCGCCGGACCTCGCTCCAAGCTGAGAAGTCGTTGTCGCCGATCGGTCGAAGCATCACGCGGCGGCCGCTCAGGTGAAGCGAGCTCGTTCGTGGCGGGGTGCGTCGCAGGCTCATCGCGACCCTCCGATCGAGCACTCACTCGGGTCGAGCGTTCGGGTCAGGGCTGCGGTGATGCAGGCGACGGCGAGCACGGCGTCGGCGGCATACTCGGGAAGGCCCGGGTTGGAGGCTCGTCCAGCACGGTCGTCGGTGGCGAGCAGCCGGAAGAGTTCTTCGACGGTCGCTCGGTCGAGCTTGACCGTTGTGCCGGTGTCGTCACCCATCTCGAGTCGGGCCAGCAGGGTCGAGTTCGGTCCTTCGATCGACAGTGGGCGACCCGTATCCACCTGGTCGGGGTTGAGCAGCGCGAACTCATCGACGGCGTCGGTCACGAGGCCGATGAGGTTGGTCAGGTCGGCTGGGTCGACCCGTCCGGCCTTCGACGCCGAGATGGCGAGGTGCTCGCTCCAGCCATTCACCGCACCCACCGGGATCGCGGTCGTGACCGGGTCGATCGGATGCTCGGCGGTAAGGCGGGTCTCAAGGTCGTCGATCTCGGCCCGGATCCCGAGTCGAGAGGTCAGCCGCTGATGAACCCACCGGCCGACCGGGTCGTCACCGCCGGCGAGAAACCAGGCGTAGTGGGCATGAAGGCACTTGACCCCGGTTCGGGTGCCGGCCACTCCGCCGGAGGGGAGCGGCCCCTCGGCTCCGTCGGGGATCAGCGTGTCGCGGCGACGGGCGTACTCGGCGTGGGTGGCGGCGAGCGCTGCTGCATCGACGCTGGCCTCGGCTTCGTCGACCCCGCCGTCGGCTTCCAGGCGGCTCACGGCGAGGGTGGCCCGATGCCCGACGAGCCAGTGGCCGGTGGGCATCGGTGTCCCATCGGTGAGCAGCGGCGCGTTCTCGATGACCACGGGGTCTCCGGTGCTGTCGCGCACTACGACCGAGAACGCCCCGAGGGGCTCGCGGCCAAGGAGTTCGGCGACCCGCCGGTGATCGGCTTCCGCCGTCGACTCGGTCACCAGAGGCGTCGGATAACGAGCACCAGCACAATCACGGCGAGCACCGCGGGAATCGCGCGCTTCGCCACAGCCGCGCCAGCGAGGTTGGCCACGTCGATCGGCTCGGCGGCTGGACCTTCGATCCGTCGCACTCCGCCAGTTGATTGGGGCTCGGAGGAGTCCGATGGCGTCTCGTCGGATGCTGGGGCTGGGGCGGGAGCCGGCGCATCGGCGACTCCGGCACGCTCCTCGTCGAGCATGGTGTTCAGGTTCGAGGAGAACTGATCCATCAGCTTCTTGGAGACGTCGCCCATGATCCCCCGGCCGAACTGGGCCACTTTGCCGGTGATGTTCAACTCGGCGGTCACCGTGCACTTGGTGCTGGTGGGGGAGAGGGACTCAGCCTCGGCGGTGACGTCGGCTCGGGCGTTGCCTCGACCGCCGGTGTCACGCCCGGAGGCGGCGAGCTTGGCTCGGTGGGCAGTGTCGTCGCGCTCGACGAACTCGGCCTCGCCCTTGAAGTTGGCGGTGATGGCGCCGAGCTTGATCTTGACGACCCCGCGGTAGGTGGTGCCCTCGATTTCTTGGAGCTCGGCTCCGGGGAGGCAGGGGGCGATGCGCTCGACGTCGCAGATGATCGGCCAGGCCTCGTCGATCGGAAGGTTGACCGTGAACTCGTTGGTGATCAGTTCTGCCATGGGGTGAGATCCTCCGTCGTATCGATGTCGGCGGGCGACCCATCGCAGGGTATCGCTTGTACCGCGTGGTCGAACCGGCGGAGTAGGTCGCGGGCACCGAGGTCGCCCGAGCCGGGAAGGTCACCCCAGTGTTCGCGCGCGATCAGCACCGGATGACCTCGCCGATCCCCGTACGTGGCCACGGCGAGAGCACTCGGTGAGGCGCCGACCGCGCTCCAGGCGGCGGACGTGATGCCGGGCTGATCGCCGAGGCCAACGACGATGGCGTCACCGCCGAGTTGGGTGGCGTGCCCCACCGCGACGGCGAGCGATGTGCTCTGTCCCTCGCGCCATCTCGGATTCTCGACCGTGACCACCTGCTCGATGAGGTCGTCGGGAGTCGGGATCTCGATCGCTCCGGTGACGACGATGACGGGCCCAAGCCCGCTTCCGACGGCTGCTCGAAGCGCGTGCTCGACAACGGAACGGCTGCCAAGGGGCGCGAGGAGTTTGTGCCCTTCGCCGTTCCATCGCGTTCCCCCGCCGGCGGCGAGGAGCACCGGGATCACGTGGCGGGCGTTCATGTCCCCAGTCTGCCCGCGGGGCGTGCTCAAGGCCTGACGTGGCGGGTGGGACAACAGGGCTGTAATATGACAGAACGATTACGGAAATATGACGGTCACGTTGTGTCCTGTTGGCGACTCTCACTACCCTCGCGCCGACCGGACGCACCCAAGCCGCAGGGGGTGTCCGGTCCCGCACCCGGACCGGGCACCCCCCGCTGGATCCCATGAGCACTCCAAACTCCCCCTCCGAGCGTCCGTCTGGTCGCCCCACCCGCCGCTCGCGCAAGCGCGTGGCCGGACTGCTCCTGGCCGGCATCACCGGCCTTCACACGCTCGGAGCAGGGACCGTCGACGCCGACATGGCGGCGGAGGTGCCGACGGTCGCCACCGTCGATCCACTCGCCTCCGGCGCGGCTCGCGCCCTCGACCTGCTCGATCGATGGTGGGAGACCGGCGCCCCGGAAGACTTCGTCGGCTACGTCCGCGCCCGCGATCGAGTGGCCGGCCAAGTCGTCGACCGCCTCGCCGAACGCGGCGCTGTCGACATCGACGTCGAACAACTCATCGCCGCCTGGTCATCCACCGACCTCGACGGCCAAGGGGCTCTCATCGCGGCGCTCTCGCAAGTGGGAGTGCCCTACCGCCGCAACACCGAAGCCCCGGGAACCGCATTCGACTGCTCCGGCCTCACCGGTTGGGCCTGGGAGCGAGCGGGCGTCGAACTGCCCCGCTACAGCACCAGCCAGTTCCGACGAGCCAATGAGGTCGATCACGAAGCCGCGGAAGCGGGCGACCTCGTCTGGTATCCGGGTCACATCATGATGTACCTCGGCGTCGGCGACGCCATCATCCATAGCCCCGAACCCGGGCGCGGAGTCGAGATCGGCGAGCTGTCAGCCCGTCGTCGTCGCTGGGTGCGCTTTGCCGACCCGACCGATGACACCAGGGATCTCGCCGTCGAACTCGCCGAACTCCCGATCGGCTGAGCGCCGCCCTAGCGGTGAATCGGACCCTCGGTGTCGCGCAGAGGCCGAGCCTCGCGACCGGTGCGCGAGGAGATGATCTCCGCGCAGATTGAGATCGCTGTCTCCTCGGGGGTGCGAGCGCCGATATCCAGTCCGACCGGCGACATCAGGCGTGCCAGATCAGCAGGATCGTCCACACCGGCTTCCCCAAGCCGCTCGAGTCGGTGCGCGTGCGTGCGGCGGCTCCCCATCACCCCGATGTAGCCGGCCGAGGTCGCCAACGCGCCTTTCACCGCCGGGATGTCGAACTTTGGGTCGTGGGTGAGGATGCACACCACATCGCGACTGCCGAGCTCGGACCCGCGCTCAGCGAACACCGGACCGGGCCAAGCGACCCGCACCTCGTCGGCCATCGGGAAGCGGCGACCCGTCGCGAAGATCTCCCTCGCGTCACACACCAGCACCCGGAATCCGAGGATCTTCGCGACTCGCGCCAATGCCGCTGTGAAATCGACCGCGCCGAAGATCCACATCTGCGGGGGAGGGGCCCAGCTCTCCACGAACACCGTCACAATGTCGGTGTCGGCGAGATCCTCCGGGGTGGTCTGCCCCGCCGTGCCGTAGTGACGCACACCCGATCGACCCGCCTCGAGCTCAGCGAGGGCGTCGCGACGCACCACGCGATCGAGTTCGGAATCGCCGAGCGATGCCGGCGCGGGATCACTATCGGGTGCCACGAGCATCTTCGAGCCGATGCCGGGCCCGGAAATCACCGTGGCGAGCGCCACCGGCACCCCGTCGCGGATCCTCGACGCCAGCTCGGCGGAGAGGCTCACCAGTCGAACTCCTCTACGAAGAGGCGGATCGTGCCCCCGCAGGTCAGGCCGACGGCGAATGCCTCGTCATCGCTGTAGCCGAAGGTGATCACCCCTGGTTCGCGGTCGCCGGCGAGCACGGCGAGCGACTCGGTGACCACGGCACCCTCGACACATCCGCCGCTGACGCTGCCGACCACCTCACCGTGCTCGCTGACCGCCATCGCGGCTCCCGGTCCGCGGGGACCAGAACCCTCCACATCGACAACGCGGGCGAGGGCGACGCGCACACCGGCGGAGCGCCAGCGATCGAGATCATCGAGCAGTTCCCTCATCGTCCCTCCTCAGGTCCGGGGCACAGTCTGGCCGATACTCGGCCGCTAGCGGCGAGCGGATCGACCGCTGATCACCGCTGCCAGCCGCTCAAGGGCCTCGACAGAGTGCCCCTCAACGAAGTCGTCGAGATGGGGGAGCGCGGTCGCCATCCCCCGCGCGAGTGGGGCGTATCCGGGTGTCACCTTCAGCGGATTCACCCATACGAGGCGATGCGCCAACCGACGAAGCCGGGTCAGCTGCTCGTCGAGCACCTCGGGATCACCGCGGTCCCAACCGTCGGAGAGGATCACGACGATCGCGCCGCGGGCCATGCCACGCTGACCCCAGCGGTCGTTGAACTCACGTAATCCGTCGCCGATCCTCGTGCCGCCGCTCCAGTCGACGACGGTGCGTCCTGCTCGGTTGACCGCCGTGTCGGGATCACGTTCGCTCAACTCCCGGGTGATCCGGGTGAGCCTCGTGCCAAGCGCGAACACCTCGACGCGTTGACGTCCGACGACCGCGGCGTGGGCGAACCGCACGAGTGCCCGCGCGTATGGCTCCATCGATCCGCTGACATCGAGGAGAAGCACCAACCGGCGCGGTTTCACCGAACGCCGTCGCCAATGGCGCCGGATCGGCTCGCCATCGGAGGCGAGGGCCGAGCGAACGGTGCGGCGCAGGTCTGGCCGGTGCCCGTCGCCGGGAGTCAGCCGGAGCGACCGTCGTGGTTCGCCGACGAGTCGGAAACGCTCCATCAGTCGGCGGGCCTCGTCGAGCTCGTCGGGCGCGTAGTCGGCGAAGTCCTTGTGTCGCAGCACCTCCACCCTCGAGAAGCGCATCTCGAGCCGTTCCTCGTCATCTGGCTGGTCGACCGTTGAGTCGTCGTCTTGGTCGTCGTCCTCGTCACTGTCGATCGCGAGCGTGATCGCGGTCGTCTCCGAACGCTCCATCCGCCCCGTCGCTCGGGATTCCCAGAACGCCGCGAAGAGGCGGTCGTAGATATCGACTTCCTCGCGTCGGCGCACGAGCGTCGCCCGGCCAGCCCAGTACGCCGGGTCTCGCTCGCTGAGTCCGACGGAAGCGAGCGCCTCGGAGAACGAGACGGTCGAGCTCATCGGCACGGTCACCCCCTCGCGCCGGAGCGCTCGCACGAACGCCACTGCCAAGGCCGACGCCGGCGCGGCGATCGGGGCGTCGGGCCCGGTGCTCACGCCGAGCGATCGCCGACTCGGACGCCGACGCGCTCGAGGAGGCTGGTGATTCCGCGGTCCTGAAGGCGCTGCTGATCCTCGCGGTACTTGAGAACCGTGCCGAGGGTCGCCGCCACAGAGGCGTCGTCGAGGGCGCGAACGCCGAGGCGTCCGAGGGCGGTGGCCCAGTCGATGGTCTCCGCGACACCAGGCGGCTTGTAGAGGTCGAGATCTCGCATGACCTCGACGGCGGCGGCGACCTGCCGCGCGAGCCGCTTATCGACCTCAGGGGAGCGCAGTCGAACGATCTCCACCTCGCGGTCGAAGTCGGGGTGCTCCACCCAGTGGTAGAGGCATCGGCGCTTGAGTGCGTCATGGACATCGCGGGTCCGGTTCGAGGTGAGGATCACCACGGGGGGCCGCTCAGCGCGGAACACACCGATCTCAGGAACGGTGATCTGGAAATCGGAAAGGATTTCGAGGAGGTAGGCCTCGAACTCGTCGTCGGCCCGGTCGATCTCGTCGACGAGCAGGACGGGCACCGCCCCATCGGTCGGCTCGAGGGCGCGCAGGAGCGCTCGGCGGATGAGGAACCGCTCGTCGTAGAGTTCCGCCTCGACCGACTCTGCAGAGCGACCCGAGGTCTCACCGGTGGCCTCGGCGGCGCGGAGGTGGAGCAACTGGCGGGCGTAGTCCCAGTCGTAGACCGCCTGCGAGGCGTCGATGCCCTCATAGCACTGGAGGCGGATCAACTCCCCGCCCGTCCACGAGGCGATGGCTTTCGCGAGCTCGGTTTTGCCAACGCCCGCGTCACCCTCGAGCAGGAGAGGACGCCCGAGGTCGAGGGCGAGGAACACCGAGGTCGACAGTCCGGTGTCGGCGAGGTATCCGTGCTGCCCGAGGGCCTCGCGAACATCGGTCGGCGTCATCGGGGTGACACTACCCGCAGGTATCCGGGGCCCATCGGGCCGTGCCCCCGGGATCGGGCCGGTCGACTCAGGAGTCGAAGCCGAGACCGACCCGGTCGAGACCGCGGAGCCACAGGTTGCGCTTGCCTGTGCGATCCTCCCGATCGAGCGACCAGCGGGTGGCTTGAATGCCGAGGAATCGGAACGGCTCGGGAGGGAACGGCCACGGCCGGTCGCGAACAATGGAGGTCTGCGTGGCGACCGATCGTCGGCCGTGCAAGAGGTCGAGCATGGTGGCCGCGCCGAATCGCGAGGCTGCCACCCCGAGGCCGGTGTAGCCGAGGGCGTAGGCGACCCGCCCACCGAGCGCCCGTCCCCAGAACACCGTGAATCGGCTGGAGGTGTCGATCGCGCCTCCCCACATGTGGCTGAAGCGGAGACCCTCGAGTTGAGGGAAGGTCTCGAAGAAGTGCTGGCTGAGCAGGGCCCACGACTCGGGTCGGCTCTCAAGCTCGGCGGACACTTTGCCGCCCCAGTAGTAGATGGCGTCGTAGCCGCCCCACAGGATCCGGTTGTCGGAGGTGAGTCGGTAGTAGTGGAACTGGTTGGCGTTATCGCTCAGGCCCTGCCGGTTCGCCCAGCCAATGGAAGCCATCTGCGCCTCCGAGAGCGGCTCGGTGATCATGCAGTAGTCGTACACCGGGGCCACGTAGTTGGAGATGCGGCGCAGCAGCGGCTTGAAGGCGTTCGTCGCGAGGGCGACCTTGCCGGCTCGGATGTGGCCGAGCGGGGTGGTCACCATCACACCGATCCCATCTCGCTCGAGGTCAGTCGCTTTCGTGTCCTCGTAGATGCGCACACCCAGCCGCTCCGCGGTCGCCTTCAGCCCCCACACCAATCGGGCGGGGTCGACGAGGGCGCACCCGTTGCGATCCCAAAGGCCACTGGTGTAAGTCGGGGAGGAGACCTCGGACTGGATCTGCTCGCGGTCGAGCCAGGTCACCTCGTGACCGAGGCGCTCCATGAGCGCGTACTCCTCGTGGAGTTCCTTCTCGTAGTTCGGCGGGTGGTGCTCGGCGACAACCTCGATGACGCCGGTGCGCTCGTAGTTGCAGTCAACCCCGTAGCGGCGAAGCGCCGACTCGATCTCGTCGAGATTCTTCATGCCGAGTTCCTCGAGGATCTCGATGTCGTCGGGGAAGTGCCGGAAGCCGTTCGAGATGCCGTGGGTCAACGAAGCGTCCATGAAGCCGCCGTTGCGTCCGCTCGCCGCGCTGCCGATCGCGTGCGCGTCGATCACCACCACATCGCGCGAGGGATCTCGCTCCTTCGCGATGATGGCCGTCCACAGGCCGGTGTAGCCGCCTCCGATCACGCAAAGGTCGCAACTCTCGTTGCGGACCAGCGTGGGATTGGTCTCGGGGACGTGGGCCCCGTCGAGCCAGTAGGCGACCTGTTCAGCGTCGGCGATCGCGTCGAGGTGACGCTGATCGACGTCGTCGTGATGGAAGGTCATGAGTTATCACCTGCGCGGATCTTACGGGGGCCGCGAAACCCCCAGCGTGACCCGTCGCGGGTGAAACGTGATGTCGAGTCGGTGCGGAGGCACCCGACCGATCAGCCGCCGGCCGCCTCCAACGCGCGACGGGTGAGCACCTTGGCGAGGTGCACGCGGTACTCAACCGAGGCGTTCAGGTCGGCCTGTGGGTCGGCCTCGCTGGCAGCGGCCTCGGCGGCCTCGGCCGCTGACGCCCCACCGGCGATCGCGGCCGCGACGCTGCTTGCGAGCACTGGCGTCGAGGCCATGTTGACGAGCCCCACACCGCACTCCGAGCCCCGCTGCCAAGCGGCCACTCCGACGATCGCCCAGTCCTGAGCGCGACGGTTGAACTTCTGGAAGCTCCAGCCGGCTCCACCCATCTTTGGGACGCGGATCTCCGTCAGCATCTCGTCGGGGGCGAGGGCCGAAGTGAAGTAGCCCTGATAGAAGTCGGCTGCGGCGATCTCGCGGGTGCCGTTGGGCCCTTCGGCCACATACGTCGCCCCGAGGGCGAGGGTCGTCGCCGGGAGGTCGGAGGCCGGATCGGCGTGGGCGAGCGAGCCGCCGATCGTGCCGCGATGCCTCACCTGCGGATCACCGACGTGGCCGGCAGCGTGGGCGAGGAGCGGGACATGCTCGGCAAGCACCGGCGACTTCTCGACATCCATGTGTCGGGTGAGAGCACCGATGGCGATGTGGTCGCCACCGTCTCGGATGTAGGACAGATCGGAAACCCGTCCGATGTCGACGAGCACCGTCGGCTGGGCCAGGCGGAGCTTCATTGCGGGCACAAGGCTGTGACCGCCGGCGAGAAACTTCGCCTCGTCGCCGTACTGGCCGATGAGCTGGATCGCCTCAGCCGCGGAGCCGGCCCTGACGTAGTCGAATGCTGCAGGGATCACTGCTGGCCTCCTTGTGCCTCGTTGATTGCTCTCCAGACGGTGTTCGGGCTCGCCGGCATCTTCACGTCGCGAACGCCGAGGCCCGAGAGGGCGTCGACGATCGCGTTGATCACGGCCGGTGTAGACGCGATCGTTCCGGCCTCGCCGATGCCCTTCACGCCGAGCTGGTTGGTCGGCGATGGGGTGATCGTGTGCCCGGTGTCGATCGCCGGGACATCGCTCGCCGCCGGCACGAGGTACTCGGCCAGCGTCGACGTCTGCAGGTTGCCGTCGGCGTCGTAGACCGCCTCCTCATAGAGGGCCTGAGCGAGTCCTTGGACCACACCGCCGTGCACCTGACCGTCGACGATCAGCGGGTTCACTTGATTGCCGCAGTCGTCCACGGCCACATACTTCAGCACATCGACCTGTCCGGTCTCGGTGTCGACCTCGACCAGGCACATGTGGGTGCCAAAGGGCCACGAGAAATTCGGCGGGTCGTAGGTGGTGTGCGCCTCGAGGTTGGGCTCAAGGCCGTCGGGCAGGTTGTGCGCAGTGAAGGCTTCGAAGGCCACTGCGGCGAGTGGCATTGCGCGGTCGGGGGAACCCGCCACACGGAACTCGCCGCCGGAGAACTCGAGGTCGTCTGGGTTGGCTTCAAGTTGGTGGGCGGCGATCTGCTTCGCCTTGTCGATCACCTTGTCGCAAGCGATCGCGATGGCCACGCCGCCGACGGAGAGCGAACGCGATCCGTAGGTGTCGAGGCCGAGTGGCGCGATCGCCGTGTCGGAGTGGAGCACGTCGACGTCATCTGGGCTGACGCCCATCTTCTCGGCGACGATCATCGACCAAGCGGTCTCGTGTCCCTGCCCGTGCGGAGCGGTCCCGGTGACCACTTGGATCTTGTTGGTCGGCAGCACGCGGACCGTCGCTGCCTCCCAACCGCCCGCTCCGTAGTTGAGTGAGGCCAGCACGCGGGATGGGGCGAGGCCGCACATCTCGAAGTAGGTCGAGACGCCGATGCCGAGCCGCTTCGTGGCACCCGGCACGTTTTGAGTCTCCTGGCGCGCGCGGACACCGGCGTAGTCGATCATCTCAGCAGCGAGCGTCGCAGCGCGGTCATGATCGCCCGAGTCGTACACCAGGCCGGTCATCGCCTCATACGGGTACGAGGCGGTCGGGATGAAGTTGCGGCGACGCAACTCGAGCGGATCGATACCGATCTCAGCCGCTAGGGCATCCATGGCCCGCTCGATCGCGTAGGTCGCCTCGGGCCGCCCGGCGCCGCGGTAGGCGTCGGTCGGTGTCATGTTGGTGAAGACCGAGGTGCACGAGAAGTCGTACGCCTTGGGCAACTCGTAGACGCCGGCGTAGAGGAACGCGCCGAGCAACGGCACGCCGGGGGTGACGAGTTGCAGGTAGGCCCCCATGTCACCGATCAGGCGGACGCGCACCGCGGTAAGGCGCCCGTCGGAGTCGGCGGCGAGTTCGATGTCCTGGATCTGTCCACGGCCGTGGATGGTTGCCTGGTTGCCCTCCGAGCGGGTCTCGGTCCAGCGGACCGGGGAGCCGGTCCGCTTGGCGAGCGCTACGCAAAGCAGCTCTTCGGCGTAGACGTTGAGCTTCGATCCGAACCCTCCGCCGACGGCGGGGGCCACGACGCGCAACTGATGCTCGGGGATGCCGAGGGTGAGCGCGGTCATGACCTTCAAGATGTGCGGCACCTGAGTGGCGGAGTAGAGGGTCATATCGCCGCCGAAGGGTTGCGGGATCGCCGCCACCGCGCGCGGCTCCATGGCGGCGGGAATCAACCGCTGCTGGATGTAGCGCTCCTTGACGGAGTAGGCCGCATCGGCGAAGGCCTGGTCGACCTGACCCTCGGATTCCTCGATCTTGAGATCCCAGGTGTAAGAGCGGTTGGTGCCGATCTCGTCGTGGATGACGACCCGATCGCTCAAGGCGTCTTCGAGATCGATGACGGCTTCAAGCGGCTCGTACTCAACCTCGATCGCGTCGAGCGCGTCGCGGGCTGCGGTGGCTGAGTTTGCCAGCACGCAGGCGACGCCATCACCGACGTAGTTCGCTTGGCCGACGGCCAAGGGGTAATGGGTGGGCGACTTCATGTCCTCGGTGACCGGCCAGGCGCACGGCATGGGCCCTGCCCAGGTGTCGGCGAGGTCGGCGCCGGAGAACACGGCGGTCACCCCCGGCATGGATGCCGCAGCCGAGGTATCGACGGAGACAATGCGCGCTCGGGCGTATGGACTGCGCAGCACCGCGAGGTGCAGAGCGCCGGGGATCGGCAGGTCCGAGGTGTAGCGGGCCTCGCCGGTCAGGAGAGCGGGATCCTCTCGGCGCAGCAGGCGCTGGCCGAGAACCCCGGTGGTGTCGTCGGTCATGGTCATCGTTGAACCCCCCAGTTCTCGATGTCGGTTGACGTCGTCTCGTTCTTTTGTTGTCGCGGTCAGGACTTGGCGCAGGCCAGCACGGACTGCACGATGTTGTGGTAGCCGGTGCACCGGCAGAGGTTCCCCTCAAGACCGATTCGGACTTCCTCCTCGGTCGGATTCGGGTTCTCGGCGAGGAGGCTGGTGGCCGCCATCACCATGCCCGGGGTGCAGTACCCGCACTGGAGACCGTGGTTCTCCATGAAGGCCTGCTGCATCGGGTGGAGGGTGCCGTCGGCCGAGGCCATCCCCTCGATGGTCGTGATCGAGGAGCCGTCGGCCTGCACCGCGAGAAGGGTGCAACTCTTCGCGGCCTCACCGTCCACGTGCACTGAGCACGCCCCGCATGAGGAGGTATCGCAGCCGATATTGGTTCCGGTGAGTCCAACCTGTTCTCGGATGAACTGCACGAGCAGCGTTCGCGGCTCGACGTCGGCGGTGTGCGACTTGCCGTTGATGGTGACGGTGATCTCCACGTTGACTCCCCTCGGGTCTCGTGAGCCCCACGTCCCCCGGTGGGGCTCGACTCAGAAGATAGCCGTAGCGCGAGGGGGTGCGAAACGGGGGATCTCAGCCGAGCAGTTCGACGAGATCGACAACCACCAAGCCGATCAGAAAAGCGATTACCACCGTTCCGAGCACGGTGTAGTGCCAACGCTTGGAGTGATCGGCTCGCCAGAAGCGCCGGATACTCATCACGATCGCGGTCATGGCCACGACGCTGATCGGAATGCCGATCAACGGGCCGACCCCACTCGCTAGCCCGAGGGCCGGGAGTACGAACGGGAAGACGATGTACATGAGCAGGCAGCGGACAGTCGCAACCATGATCGACGTCTGAAAGGCCCGTCGCGCGGCATCAGGAGACGCCGAGGGTCCGTCGACCGGCAGTCGCAGCAACCGCCTCATCGCGCGGTCCGTTGGTGAGTCGACGCGTGTCGATCCGCCGGTCAATGTGGCGGTCGCGCCGTCGGGAGTGGGGGTGTCGGCGTCCATCACCAGTGGTCGACACGGTAGGTGTCGTGCGCGAGGGCGGCAACCTCGGCTGGGTGATCGGCCAGCACGACCGCACCGGCTCCGAGAAGCTCTTCGGGTGAGCCGTAACCCCAATTGACGCCGATGCACGGGATGCCGTGGGCTCGTGCGCCGTGGACGTCGTGATCGCGGTCGCCCACCATGATGACGTGCGCTCCGAGATCGGGGTCGGCGGCTATATCGAGCTCTCGCAGAGCGAACTCGATCACCTCGGCCTTCGTGCGTCGCTCAGGGGTCAGGGTGGCTCCGGCGCGCACGGCGAAGCGGTCGCTGATTCCGAAGTAGTCGAGGATCGGGTGGGCGGTCTGCTCGGGCTTCGCCGTGGCGACGGCGAGGGTGAGGCCGTCGTCGAGTAGCCGGTCGAGGAGTTCGATGATGCCGTCGTAGAGGGTGTTCTCGTAGGCGCCGATCGTTGTGTAGCGCTCGCGGTAGCGGTCGATGACCCGCTCGAGGGCATCGTCGGGAATTCCGATCATCGGCAGACCGATCTCGAAGGGAGGCCCAATCACGGTGCGCACTGTCGCGTCGTCGGGCACGGGGAAACCCTCGAGCTCGCATGCCCATTGGAGCGAGCGGACGATGCCCGGCTCTGAGTCGCTCAGCGTGCCGTCGAGATCGAGGAGCACATGGGTGCGGACGCTCACCTCGTCAGCCCTCTCCGGACACGCTCGACATCGGAACTCGGTCGTCGAGTCGTCGGGTTCGCGGCCACGGCGCGCAACGGTACCCGCGCGAGCGGCTCGGGGCGTAGGTCGATCAGTCGTCGAGCCGCGCAAGGCCGGTGAACGCGAAGGCGACGCTCCCGATGCCGAGCACCACCATGACGACGAGCCCGATGACCGTGTCACGCGGATCGAAGCCCTCGACGAAACCTTGGCGCGCGAGGTGCAGTATTCGTGTTAGGGGGTTCCACGTCGCGACCGGCTGAAGCCATCCGTCGATGATCTCGATAGGGGTTTGCGCGTCGGTGAGGAAGAGTCCGAGGAACAGGGTCAGTTGCATGATCGCCGCGGCGCGCATGTCTCGGAACCGGTAGGCCAGGCCAAGCCCCCATCCGGTGCCGACGGTTGCCATCCCGAGAGCGGCGACGAACATGAGCAGTGGGGTGGCGGGGTTGCCGACGGGACGCGCGCCGAGCGCGAGGCCGACCAGGCTGACCAGCACCACGGCGATCATGGCCCGTGTCCACGCTGCGAGGAACGGTCCGAGCAGGAGCGCGCGTCGGCTCGTCGGCGCCATGCGCAACCGGTCGTAGAACCCGCTCTGCAAGTCGCGGATCATCGCGAACCCGGTGCCGAGTCCGGCGAAGGAGGCGCCCATGGTCACGGCCAACGGCAGATACCAGTTGATGGAGCGGTCGGTCGGGAAGCCGGGGATGTCGGTCACCCCCGCGTAGGTGCCTGAGAAGGAGATCACCTGAACGATGGGCATGAGCAGCGCGGGAATGAACGCCGACGGAAGTCGGCGGATGTTCCGCAGGCTGCGAAGCGCCAGGCCGTTCGCCGCGGCGAGTCCTCCTGACCGGTTGTCCACGATCGCCGCCGTCATGCCGCTGTCACCCGTCGCCTGAGACTCCGCAATGCGAGTCGAACTCCGCCGATCGCGAGCGCGAGCGGGATCAGCACCGTCTGCGCGACCGCCAATGCCGAGACGGAGTCGATCGTTAACGACCGGAAGCCCTCCACCAGATACGAGATCGGGTTGAGTGTGGCGATCCAGCGGTAGGCCCCGTCCATCGTCTGCCGAGGAAAGAACGCCGACGAGAAGAAGAGGATGACGAACAGCAGCGGAAACGAGCCCTGAACGGCCTCGCTTGAGCCGGTACGGAGGGCCATCGTCGACATGACCGCGGCGACCGCGAGGGCCGTGAGTAGCCCACCAGCCATCATCGCGAGGAGAGCGATCACGCCGCCCTTGATCGTGAGTCCAAAGGGCAGCAGCACGAGCACGAACACCACCGTCTGGACTGCTCCATAGGCCATCGCTCCGGCGAGCCGGCCGAGCAGGATGCTCACCCGGGAGGTCGGAGCAGCGAGGAGCCGATCGAAGAACCCGGTCTCGATGTCGGTGGCCAACGCGGTCGCGCTGACGATCGAACCGAACAGGATTCCCTGAACGATCGAACCGGCGAGAGCGAAGTCGAGAAAGGAGTCGACCTCGGGGAAGCCAGGGATCGAGATCGCTCGACCGAATGAGGACGTGCCGAGGGCGGCGAAGAACAGTGGGAAGACGAGCGAAGGAACGATGAGTGACGGTTGGCGGACGAGAGCGGTCACGGCGCGCCGCGACATCGCCGCCGTCTGCTCGAGCGCGGGGCGTGCCCCCTTGGGTCTCATTCGGAGTGCGGCCGTCATCGACTCATGCCTCGGCGGGAGACTCGGCACCCTCGAGTCGGTGCCCGGTGGCTTCGGCGAAGACATCGTCGAGGCTCGGCGCGCTCAGTTCGAGGTGATCCACCGCGACACCGTGCTCGTCGAGGGCGCGGACGACGGCGGACACCTCGCCCGCACCTCCGCCCAGTCCGACGCCGAGCATGCCCTCCGCGGTCGGTCGCAGTTCACCGAATCGAGCGAGCACTGAGGAGGCCGCGGCTTCCTGTTCGGTCGCGACACGCACGAAGAGGGTCGGCGAGCCGACGCCAGCCTTCAACTGCTCCGGTGCTCCCTCTCGCACGATCCGGCCGTTGTCGATGATGGCGACCCGATCGGCGAGTTGGTCGGCCTCCTCGAGATATTGGGTGGTGAGGAGCACCGTGGTGCCTTCCCTGTTTAGGCGACGGATCTCGTCCCAGAGCGCCATCCGACTCATCGGGTCGAGGCCGGTGGTCGGCTCATCGAGGAACAGGACAGACGGTTCGTGAATGAGGGAGAGCGCGAGATCGAGACGGCGACGCATGCCGCCCGAATAGGTGCCGACTCGCCGTCCACCAGCCGACGACAACCCAACACGTTCGAGTAGCTCATCGGAACGCGACTTGTGCTCCGAGCGGGGGAGTCCGTAGAGCACCGCCTGCAGGCGCAGCAGTTCCTGGCCGGTCATCAAAGGATCGATCGCTGCGTCTTGCAGAGCGACACCGATGTTGCGCCGCACCGAGTCGGCCTCGGTCACCACGTCGAACCCGGCCACGCGGGCCGTTCCTCCAGTCGGTCGGAGGAGCGTCGTCAGCATTCGGACGGTCGTCGACTTCCCGGCCCCGTTAGGACCAAGGAATCCGAAGACCTCGCCTGGATGCACCTCGAGGTCGACGCCGTCGACGGCGCGAACCTCGTCGTCACCACTGCCGAAGGTGCGGACGAGGCCGCTTGCCAGGATCGGGGAAGTCACGGGGTCGGCGATCAGACGCCGGCGATCGCGCGCCAGACCTTCTCAGGAGTGCACGGCATATCGATATGGCGCACACCGAGATGGGAGAGGGCGTCGACCACCGCAGAGTGAACCGCCGGGGTGCTGCCGATCGTCCCCGACTCACCGATTCCCTTCGCGCCAAGTTCGTTGACCCAGGTCGCGGTCTCCATCGGAACCCGCTCGATTTGGGGCATCAGGTCCATGGTGACCATCGCGTACTCGGCCAGGTTCGACGTGATCGGGTTGCCGTCTTCGTCGTAGCGGACCTCCTCGTACAGCGCCTGAGCCGTTCCCTGAGCGATCCCGCCGTGCACCTGACCGGCGAGCAGCATTGGGTTCACCATTGTTCCCGCGTCATCGCAGGCGATGTGGCGCAGGTGGGTCACCTTGCCGGTGCCCGCATCGACCTCGACCACCGCGACGTGGGCGCCGAAGGGGTAGGTGGCTCCTGACGTCTTGAAGGTGGTCGCCTCGACCAGTCCCTCGTCGCCGGCGGCAGCCGCGATCGCCGCCCAATCGGTGGAGACCGCTGGGGTGCCCGCGACATGGAAGGTGCCGGTCGACGTGTCGAGGACGATGTCGATCTCGTCGGCCTCGAGGAGGGAAGCGGCGATTCGACGCCCCTGCTCCACGATGCCGGCCGCGGCCTGATGAACCGCGAGTCCACCCTGCTGCAGCGACCGGGAGCCCATCGTCCCACCGCCGACCGGGGTGAGGTCGGTATCTCCCCACACGAGGTTGAGACGCGACATGTCGATGCCGGTGCTCGCGCTGGCGATCTGGGCCCACGCGGTCTCGTGACCCTGACCGTGCGGCGAGGTGCCGGTGTAGATCGTGCCGGAGCCATCGGCGTGGATCACGATCTTGGCGTCCTCTTGGGGTGCCCCCGCTCCGCCGGTGATCTCGACGTAGGCGCTGACGCCGATACCGAGGAGGCGGTCCTCGCCGGCTTCCCGACGACGCCGCTGTTCAGCGCGGAGGTCGTCGTATCCGGCCTGGGCGAGGGCGCGGTCGAGGGAGCCCTCGAAGTCGCCACAGTCGTACACCTCGCCAATGGCGGTGGTGTAGGGCTCGTGGAACTCGGGGATGAGGTTGATGCGGCGCACCTCGACCGGATCCATGCCGATCTCGAGGGCGAAGACATCCATGGCGCGCTCGGTGGCGGCGGTCGCTTCGGGACGG
The DNA here is from genome assembly GCA_017859785.1 of Ilumatobacteraceae bacterium. Classification (GTDB taxonomy): domain Bacteria; phylum Actinomycetota; class Acidimicrobiia; order Acidimicrobiales; family Ilumatobacteraceae; genus Casp-actino5. The sequence continues at coordinate 25,658 of JAFMMJ010000006.1, read as the reverse complement.
CCGGCTCCGCGGTAAGCCACCGTCGGAGTGGTGTTGGTGACCACGGAGGTGCAGTGGGCCTCGACGTTCTCGAACGCGTACACGCCGGATGCCATCCGTCGGGTGAAGAGGGCACCGAGGATGGTGCCGACCTCGCAGTACCCGCCGGAGTCCTGGATCATCTCCAACTGGAAGTGGGTGACTCGGCCGTCGCGACGGCCACCGATCTTGATGGTCTGGAACTGGGCGCGCCCGTGTCCGAGGTTCATCATCGACTCACTCCGCGTCTCGCGGAAACGGACCGGGCGACCGATCGCGCGGGCAAGCGGGCCAACGAGCAACTCCTCGGAGTAGACGCCGATCTTTGCGCCGAAGCCGCCACCCACGTCGGGGGTGATGATGTGGATCTCCTCCTCGGTCACCCCGTTGGCTTTGGCGACCTGGGCGCGCACCCCTTGGGCGTGCTGAGTCGACACCCACTCGTGCAGACGTCCGTCCTGCCAGGCGGCCGCGGCGGCCCGCGGCTCCATCGGGCAGGGGGCGACCCGCTGATTCAACGCGTCGACCGTGACCACAACCTCGCAGTCGGCGAAGAAGTCCTCGCCGGAGTTGACCGCGGCTCCGAACACGGTCGAGTCGAAGACGGCGTTTCCACCGGCTGCCTCGTAGAGATGGGTATCGGAGGTGAGCGCCTCCCGAAGGTCGACCACTGCGGGCAGTGGATCGATGTCGATGAACACGGCTTGGGCGGCGTCGGTGGCCTGCTCGTAGGTCTCGGCGACCACGGCGACCACCGGCTCGCCGACCCAGCGCACCTTGTCGCCTTGGCGGGCGAGCAGCGTCCTCGCGACCGCCGGGTTGTAGTTGGAGGGCGCCGGCTCGAGCCCGAGCGTCTCCGCGGTATGCACGGCGATCACCCCGGGCAGGTTCTCCGCCTCGGAGATATCGATGTCGACGATCACACCGTGAGCAACCTGAGAGCGCGCGTACACGACATAAGCGGCCCCTTCGAGAAGCGGGTGCTTGAGGTCATCGAGATAGATGCCCCCCTCGGTGAGGAAGCGCGGATCCTCTTTCCTCAGGACCTTCTCTCCGAGCACACTGCCAGCCATCTCAGCCTCCTCTGTCGATCGACGCGACGTCGAATCAGTGCCGAACGATCCGATGTCGAACGACGCCGCCGACTGTAGCCGTGGTCTCGTTCGAGCGAGAAGGTCGGCTCAAGGAGTCGCGAGGCGAACCGAGAGGATGTCTCCGACCGGGCCATACGGCCATCCCGACGGAAGATCCTCGGGAAGATCGGGCAGGTCGAGCAGGGTCTCGCGCCGCTCGCCGTCGATCACGTAGCCAAGCTCGGAGCGCGCCGCCTCGATGATCCCCTCATCGGTTCGAAGACGGTCGACCTCGGCAGCTAGGTCGGCGTTGACCTCCTCGAGCCGCTCAACCTGCTCGGTCAGACGGTCGATCTCATCCCCTTGGCCGAGGTAGGTCTGCAAGGGGAGACCGACGAGCGAGGCGACCACCGCGCCGACGACGATGACGGCGACCACCGTGACGAAGAACGTCGAGCGTCCTTTCTCGGTGATCCTCGCGTCGCGCGGTACGGGTCGTGTGATGTCGCTCAGTCGAGAGCGACCACGGCTCGACGCCGGCTTCTTCGGGCGGCGCAGGCGCGTCTGTTTCGCTCGATCGGCCACATGGAGATCATCGCAGGTGGCCGCGGTGGCCTCGGGTCAAGCGCGCGCGAGCGCGGAGCGACCGCGGAACTCGGCCGCCTCACCGAGTTCGTTCTCGATGCGGAGCAGTTGGTTGTATTTCGCGACCCGGTCGGATCGACATGGCGCGCCGGTCTTGATCTGGCCGCAGTTGGTGGCGACGGCGAGGTCGGCGATGGTGACGTCCTCGGTTTCGCCGCTCCGGTGGCTCATCACCGAGGTGTAGCTGTGGGCCGTGGCGAGGGCGACGGTGTCGAGGGTCTCGGTGAGGGAGCCGATCTGGTTCACCTTGACGAGGATGCTGTTGGCCACCCCGCGCTCGATGCCTTCGGCGAGTCGTCGCGAGTTCGTCACGAAGAGATCGTCACCGACGAGTTGGCAACGGTCGCCGACGGCGGAGGTGAGCAGCGACCAGCCCTGCCAGTCGTTCTCCTGCATGCCGTCCTCGATCGAGACGATCGGATAGGTGTCGACGATGCGCGCCCAGTACTCCGCCAACTGTTCGGCGCTGAGCACTTTGCCCTCTCCCTCGAGGTGGTAAGCCCCGTCGCGGTAAATCTCGCTGACGGCGGGATCGAGGGCGATAGCGATGTCGGCGCCGGGGGTGAAACCGGCGGACTCGATGGCTTCGACCAGCAACCTGATGGCGTCTTCGTTCGAGTCGAGGTCGGGAGCGAAGCCGCCCTCGTCACCGACCGCAGTGGACAGTCCGCGACCAGCGAGCACCCCCTTGAGCACGTGGTAGGTCTGCGTGCCCCAGCGGAGCGCCTCGGAGAACGATGGCGCTCCGACCGGCATGATCATGAACTCCTGGAAATCCACCGAGTTGTCGGCGTGCGCCCCACCGTTGAGCACATTCATCATCGGCACCGGAAGCACATGCGCATTCGCTCCACCTACATAGCGATAGAGCGGCACGCCGACCTCATCGGCCGCCGCCGAAGCGGTGGCGAGGCTCGTGCCGAGGATCGCATTGGCGCCGAGGTGGGCCTTGTTCTCGGTTCCGTCGAGATCGAGGAGGAGTCGGTCGACGGCGCGCTGGTCAAGGGCGTCGGCACCGCGCAGCGCGTTGGCGATCTCGGTGTTCACGTGTCCGACTGCTGACAGCACGCCGCGGCCGGCGTAGCGGTCGCCGCCGTCTCGGAGTTCCACCGCCTCGTGCTCCCCAGTCGAGGCGCCGCTCGGCACCGCGGCCCGACCGCGCGCGCCGCTGTCGAGGGTGACCTCCACTTCGACCGTTGGGTTGCCTCGCGAGTCGAGGATCTCTCGACCTTCGACGTGGACGATCTCGCTCATCGTTGCCTCTCGTGTCGTGTTCCGGGTGGGTGCGCCGCTCGCGACCGGCACCGGCGAATCACGGTATCGGGTCGATCCGCGGGATCTCGGCTGTCGGTTCGTCGAGCTGCAGTCGCTCATCGGGGGAGGTCACGAGGATCTCATCGAGGTAGGAGGGCAATGCCTCCTCGAGGCTGATGTCGTGACCTTGGCGCTCGGCGAGGTACCAACGATGCTCGAGCAGTTGGTGGAAGATCTCCGCGGCTTCGAGCCGCACCAAGAGGTGCCCGGGTATCGCGGCGATGATCGGCTCGAACCTTCGATCGAGCCATCGAACCGCGGCGACGTTCTCTGGCACCGACGTTCCTTGCGTCTGCAGGTCGGCGGTGTACTCGCGGATGTCGGCGAGCATCCGTCGCGCCTGGTTCTCGCCGGTCACGAGACCGGTGAGGCCCTTCAGTCGCTCGGAGTGGAATCCGTGCTCGACGACCCTCGGAACGATCCTGATCGAGCGGTCGCGATCGGTGGTGAGAACGTCGATCTCCTCGGCATCGAATCCGAGGTGGTGGAGTCGGTCGAGCCGCCGTTTGAGTCGGAGGTGCGTGTCGGCCGGGCCCGACGGGTCGAACTGCTCGGAGCCGGTGAGTTCGGTCCAGAGATCGGCGTAGCGGGACTCGATCGTGTTGGCGACGGTGAACGGGTCGATCTCCGCGGTGAGCCGACCGGCCTCTTGCAGATCGAGCAGGCCACCCGCGACGTTCTCGGTGGCGATCATCAGGTCGAGCGCCCGCTGGCCATCGGTGAGGTGATCGTGACGCTCCCCGGTCTCGACGTCGATGACGTACGCCGACAGCGTTCCGGCATCGCGGCGGAAGAGGGCGTTGGAGAGGGAACAGTCGCCCCAGAAGAACCCCGCCAGGTGAAGGCGAACGAGAAGTCCGACGAGGGCGTCGAGCATCCGATCCCCGAGGAAGGGGATGGTGAGGCCGCGGCCCGACAGCAGCGAGCGGTATGGGAGCGAGTAATCGAGGTGACGGGTGATCAGCAAGCCGTCGGCCGGGCCGTCATCGGTTCGGCCGGTGACGGTCGCGACCACCTCAACCGTCGGCAGTCCGTCGTCGGCGAGTTGTCGCAGCAGTCGGTACTCGCGCTCGGCAAGCTCGTCGGGCAGTTCCTTCACGACGTAGGAGACCTCACCCAATTCGAGGAGTTTCACCTCGTGTCGGTGCACGCCGAGGACGCGATGGATGCCTGGGAGATCCCAGTCGGCCAGTCGCTTCTCGACGGGCAGCTCCGCCACGTCGGGATGTTGCGTTGGTCGGGCGATGTGAAGTCTCACCCGGAGGTTTGACCCTTCGCCTCGTCCCAGAGGGCGTCGAGCACCTCGAGGCCGCTGGTGGCGAGATCGATTCCGCGTTCGCGGGCGAGGGTGTCGACGAGGTCGAACCGCCGCCGGAACTTCGCGACCGCGGCGCGAAGGGCGCTCTCAGGGTCGACGCCGAGGTGTCGCGCCACGTTCACGACGGCGAAGAGCAGGTCGCCCATCTCCTCGCGAACAGCCTCGTCATCATCGCGCGCAGCGACCACCTCGGCGGCCTCCTCGCTGACCTTGGCAAGCGCACCATCGACATCGGGCCAGTCGAAGCCGACCTTGGCCGCTTTGCGCTGCACGGTGTCGGCGAGCGAGAGCGCGGGTAGCGATCCGGGCACGCCGTCGAAGACGGAGGCATCGGGTGACCGCTCCGCTCGCTTCAGTCGCTCCCAGTTGGCGGTCACCGCATCGGCGTCAGCGACCACCGCGTCACCGAACACATGCGGGTGCCGTCGCACGAGCTTGTCGTGGACCGCCGAGGTCACGTCGGCGATCGTGAAGCGCCCCTCCTGTTCGGCGATCGTCGCATGGAACTCGATCTGGTAGAGGAGGTCACCCAACTCGCCGATGAGCTCCGTGTCGGTCGCCGGGTCGTCGGGGTCGAGGCCCTCGATCGCGTCGACCACTTCGTAGGCCTCCTCGATGAGGTAGGGCACAAGGCTTCGATGCGTTTGCTCGATGTCCCAGGGGCATTGTTCGCGAAGGGTTCGAGCGAGCAGATGGAAGCGCTGATACCCGGCGGCCACTGGGGTCCCGAGTTGCGGTACCCACAGGCTGGTCAGGTGATCGATGCCGTCGACTCGGTCCATCTCCGACCAGGTGGTCTCGACGAGTCGCTCAGCGTCGGTTCCGAGTGACATGAGCAGGGTGACGGGAAGGTCATCGGCCGGTTGCTCACCGTCGCCGTCGTGATCGACCGACAACTTGATGTCGGAGAGCACCCACGGGGCATGGGTGTGCGCCACGAGGAGCGGGCCGTGCAGCCCAGCGGCTGCGTTCGCGAAGCGGTGCCCGTCGATCAGGGTCACCCCGGTCTCGACCGGGTCGATGTGAAGGGCCGCCCACACGAGGTCGAGGAAGCCGGTCGCGGGGTGAACCCGAACGTCGAGGTCGTCGCGGCGCCGTAGGGCTGAGACGGTCTCCTCGAGGACGAGCGGCGAGCCCGGCACCGCGTAGAGAAGCTCTCCATGCTCGTGGGCATGTGAAGCGAGGTGCTCGACGATTTGCCGGTACACCTCCTCGAAGGAGTCGGCCTGCTCGTAGAGGTAGTCGAAGGAGTGCGCGTTCTCGACGAGGTGCGCCGAGGGGTGTATCTCGGTGCGCAGGAACCGGTGTCGATGCCGCGAGATCACCTCGAGGGTGGCGGCTGTCGTGTGTCGAGCGTCGCCCGGTCCGAGACCGACGACGTCGACGACTGGGCGGTCAGCCGATCGGAACGATGCCACTGCTCACGGGGTCCCAGGTGCCGTATCGGGGGTCGATCTCAACCCCGCCGGAGGCGAGGAGTCCGTCCACGAGGAATCCGCCGCTGTCGGAGGAGGAGTGGATGGCGATCACGTCGTCGCCGATCTCATCGAACGGTCGGTGCATGATCACGTGCCAACCGAAGGATGACTCCACCGGGTCGCTCCAGCCGGCCGCTGGGGCCGCGTAGGCACCGGCGACGAAGAGGGGGTCGAAGGTCTGGTTGATCTGAGCGACGGGGAGGCACCGAGAGCCGTTGCCGACGAGGGCTCCTCCGCTGGTCACAGCGATCGGCTCGGTTGACCGCTCAGCGGCGAGCTCAGCGAAGTCGGCGCCAGCCTCGAGCAGTTCGACGATCTCATCGGCCTCGGATTCGGTGTCGACGAGGATGTGTCGCAGGCAGACGACGCCGGTGCTCTCGGGCGACACTCGGTAGAGCGATTCGACGGTCGCCGGCGATGGCGGGTCCACCCGCGAGAGAGCGGCGCCTCGGACGCTCTGCTGAAGGTCGAGGATCACGTTGAGGAACTCGGGGCTGAGAGTGCGCCAGGGGTGCTCAGGTGGCAGTTCGTTGTCGACCGTTGCCCGGTCGGCCTCGGTGACCGATTGGCCGGCTTGGTCGAGCACTTCGTTGGTGGCCGCTACCTGCACGAGAGCTGAGAGCAATCGGCGTGCCTCACCACCGGGAACCTCGCCGTCGATCGCGGGAAGGGTGCCGAAGACATCGCCGCGCTCGAGGTACTCGGCGAGCAGTCGGTCGAAGGTTTCCTGGTTGATCGTGGTGGAGCCGATGGTCGCCACCGAGTCGGCCTCGGTGAAGGTGGCGCAGGAGGTGGCGACGAGCACCATCGACAGGAGCGCTGCGGCTTTAAGGGTCAGGCGTGACGACCGTCGGGGGGATCGGTGGGCGTTCGACATGGTGCTGAGCACGCTACCGGTGAGGTGCGCGCCCGACAGGGTGCCGGTCAGGCGTCGAGGAGGTCGCGCTCGAGTCGGTCGACGGCGTCGAGTAGTTCGCCGGGTAGACGTTCTCCGAAGCGGTTGAGGTGCTCGCGGATCTCGGGGATCGCCGAGTGCCAACCTTGAACGTCGACCGAGAGGATCGCCGCGAGGTCGTCGTCGGCGATGTCGAGTCCGTCGGTATCGAGCGCGCCGGGTGCGGGCAGCCGACCGATCGGCGTGTCGATCGCCTCGGCGGTGCCGTTGATCCGCTCGACGATCCACTTGAGCACACGCGAGTTCTCGCCGAACCCGGGCCAGAGGAATCGACCGTCGTCGTCACGGCGGAACCAGTTGACGAAGAAGATGCGCGGCAGGCGGTCGGTTTGGCCGCGGGTGCCAACCTCGAGCCAGTGACGGAAGTAGTCGCCGTAGTGGTAGCCGCAGAAGGGGAGCATCGCCATCGGGTCGAAGCGCAGTTTGCCGACGGCACCTTGCTGAGCCGCGGTGGTCTCCGAGGCCATGATCGAACCGAGGAAGACGCCGTGCTCCCAGTCGTAGGCCTCAGTGACGAGCGGAACGGTTGAGCGTCGCCGCCCGCCGAAGAGGATCGCCGAAATCGGAACGCCTGCGGGGTCCTCCCACTCGTCGGCGATCGACGGGCATTGCGAGGCCGGGGCGGTGAAGCGGGCGTTCGGGTGAGCAGCTGGGGTGTCGGAGTGGGGCGTCCAGTCCTGCCCGCGCCAGTCCGTGGCGTGGGCAGGAGGGGAGTCGTTCATGCCCTCCCACCAGACATCGCCGTCGTCGGTGAGGGCGGTGTTGGTGTAGATGCAGTTGCCCCACAGGGTGTCCATGGCGTTGGTGTTCGTGTCGTGACCGGTGCCCGGGGCCACGCCGAAGAACCCGGCCTCCGGGTTGATCGCGCGGAGGCGTCCCTCGTCGTCAAACTTCATCCAGCAGATGTCGTCGCCCACGGTCTCGGCCGTCCATCCGGGCACGGTTGGGACGAGCATCGCGAGGTTGGTCTTGCCGCAGGCGGACGGGAATGCGGCGGCGATGTACTTGCTCTCACCGGCGGGGTCGGTCAACTTGAGGATGAGCATGTGCTCGGCAAGCCAGCCGTCGTCGCGGGCCATCACCGAGGCGATCCGCAGAGCGAAGCACTTCTTGCCGAGGAGGGCGTTGCCGCCGTAGCCGGATCCGTACGACCAGATCTCGCGGGTCTCGGGGAAATGGACGATGTACTTGTTATCGCCGTCGCAGGGCCAGGGCACGTCGGCTTGGCCGGGTTCGAGCGGGGCGCCGACGGAATGGACGCAGGGAACCCAGTCGCCCTGGCCGAGGGCGTCGAGGGCGCCCTGACCCATCCGAGTCATGATCCGCATGGAGGTGGCGACGTACGCCGAGTCGGTCAGTTGGACGCCGACGTGAGCGATCGGCGATCCGAGGGGGCCCATCGAGAACGGAACGACATACATCGTGCGGCCGCGCATCGCCCCGGTGTAGAGGCGGGTGAGCTCGGCGCGCATCTCGGCGGGTTCGCGCCAGTTGTTGTTCGGCCCGGCGTCGTCACGATCCGCTGAGCAGATGAAGGTGCGGTCCTCGACTCGAGCGACGTCGGCGGGGTCGGAGTGCGCCCAGTACGAGTTTGGTCGCTTGGCTTCATCGAGTCGGGTGAAGGTGCCACTCGCCACGAGGGTCTCGGCGAGCGCGTCGTACTCCTCGGCGCTGCCGTCGCACCAGTGGATGGCATCGGGCTGCAGGATGCTCGCCCACTCGTCGACCCATGACGTGAGTCGCTGGTTCTCTGTCGTGGCTGCCATCGCTTCTCCTCACCGGACCGGCTCGCGCCGGCCGCCCCTGAGTGACCTGTCTGGCTCCAGTCTGACGAACCGGGTGGTCGGGGGAGGAATCACAAAGGCCTGAGGTTGTGCGCTTGTGACGATGGAGTTATCGCTCGGAGCGATAGGAAATTAGAGCGCTCCATCACTCTTGACGATGCTCGCGCGCTCGTTAGCGCTCGTGAAAAGAGGCAGCGCGACGGAGGGTCAGACGTCGGGGGTACCCATGTCCACCTCGGAACCGAGGCGGAGAGCAGTGGCACGACCGGCCTCATCGAGGTTGAACACCACGCGTTGCCCCTGACGGAGCATTCGGAACACGGACCCCTCGAGAGCGCCGGGCGCGAGGTCGTAGTCGGCGAGGTCGGAGTCGCACATCACGACACCAAATCCCGACGAGGGGTCGTAGGCCTTGATCACGCCCTGCATGCCGAGGACTCTACCGAAGGGAGGTACAGCGAACCGCTTCGACTTCCATCGGAGCGACGGGAGACCGCGATCAGCCGGCCTTGACGACCTTGCCCGACTTGATGCAGCCGGTGCACACGTTGAGTCGCTTGGGAGAGCCCTTCACGACCGCGCGGACCCGCTGGATATTCGGGTTCCAGCGACGCTTCGTGCGACGGTGGGAGTGCGACACCGACATACCCCACGACGGGCCCTTGCCACATACCTCACAGACCGATGCCATCCGAACACTCCTTGTGAAGGCGCCCATCTCGGGCACCGCTTGCGAACCTCCCGAACCGGTGCGACGACTCGGCCACGGGCGACAACACGCTACCGGTGACCAGCCCGAGCACCACCCGACCCCATTGGCAAGCCGGTGTAGATTCTGCCCGTGCCCACCCTCGAGCGACTCGACGTGCACGCCCTTCGGGCGGTGGTCACCACCTTCCGCGACACCGTCAACGCGCACTCCGGTGGCCTCAACCGGCTCAACGTCTATCCCGTTCCCGACGGAGACACCGGAACCAACATGGCCCGGACCCTCGATGCCGTCGTCACCGAGATGGAGTCCGCCCCCGAGACGCTTGACGCCACCTGCGATGCGATCAGCCACGGCTCGCTGATGGGCGCCCGCGGGAACAGCGGGGTCATCCTCAGCCAGATCCTCCGCGGGCTGGCCACCACCATTAAGTCCCAGGCCGAGACCACGGGCGCTCGATTCGCTGACGCACTCGGCGCGGCCGCCACCGGGGCCTATCAAGCGGTGCTGCGTCCCATCGAGGGCACCATCCTCACCGTCGTTCGCGAGAGCGCGGAGGCGGCTCGCTCAGCGGCGGATGCCGACGCTGGCCTGGTCGAGGTCATTCGAGCGGCCCGCGAAGCGGGTCGAGCCTCGCTCGCTCGCACTCCCGAATTGCTCCCCGTACTCGCCGATGCCGGAGTAGTCGACGCCGGAGGCGCTGGGTACCTATTGCTGCTCGACTCCGCCCTGCACGTGGTCGACGGCGAACCGCTGCCCGAGCCCGACGAGACCGAGGGCCCGAGCGCCGAGGCGCTCGCCGCTGTCGCGCACCGCGAGAGCGCGGATGGTCTCGATGTCAGCGAGCAGCGCTACGAGGTGATGTACCTCCTCGACCTCGCCGACGAGAACATCGACGCCTTCAAGCGGTCATGGGGCGAGATCGGTGACTCCATCGTCGTCGTCGGAGGCGACGGGCTCTGGAACTGCCATGTGCACACGAACGAGATCGGAGCGGCAATCGAGGCGGCGCTCAGCCTCGACGGGCGACCGCGCGAGATTCGGGTAACCGACCTCTTTAGTGAGGTCGCGGAGGAGCACGAGATGCGCGAGGCCGCGATGACGGGCGGACGGCGCACCCGCACCCGAGACGGTGCAGGGCTTCCCCGGGTCACCACCGCTGTCGTCGCCGTGTGCAGTGGCGACGGTCTCGCCGAGCTCTTCTCGAACCTCCGCGTTCAGGGCATCGTCACCGGCGGCCAGACCCTCAACCCATCGACGGCCGAACTACTCGAGACCGTCGACCGGGTGAACGCCGACCAGGTCATCATCCTCCCGAACAACAAGAACATCATCCCGGTGGCCGAGCAGGTCGACGCGCTCAGCGAACGCAACGTCGTCGTCGTGCCGACGGTCTCGATGCCCGAGGCGCTCGCCGCGCTCGTCGTCTACGACCCCGAGTCCGATGCCGACGAGAACGCCGCCGAGATGGTCGAGGCGATCGCGTCGGTCACCACCGGCGAGGTCACCCGAGCCGTCCGCGCCTCGAGAAGCGACGTCGGCGAGATCGCCGAGGGTGACTGGATCGGCATCACCCGCGGCGAGGGCATCGCCTCGGTCGCCCCCGACGTGGTGGGGGCGACCCTCGCCCTCGTCGATCGCTTGCTGGCCGATGGCGCTGAACTGCTCACGGTGATCACCGGCGCCGACGCGACGACCGCGGTGACCGCCGAGATCGAAGGTCACATCGCCGCCGTGCACCCCGAGGTGCAGGTGGAGGTCCATCGAGGTGGCCAACCGCTCTACCCGTATCTGTTCGGAGCGGAGTGAGCGACGGGTCCAGCCAACCGATCTCCCTCCGTGAGCTCGCGGAGATCGACGTAGGCCGTCTCAAACGAGTCGGCGACAAGCGACGCACCGCCCTCGCCGCCGTCGGTATCGAGACCGTTCTCGATCTGCTCACCACGTACCCACGGCGCTGGATCGACCGGACGAACGAAGCCCCGATCGCCTCGCTCGTGCTCGGTGAGGAGGCGTTGGTGATCGCCGAGGTCCGCTCGGTGAACTCGCGAACGACTCGCAACCGCCGGACGATGGTGTCGGTGGTCGTCGGCGACATGACCGGCAAAATCTCGCTCGTCTTCTTCAACCAGCCGTGGAGGGCCAAGCAACTCGCGGTGGGGATGGAAGTCGCGCTCTTTGGCCGGGTCGACGAATACGCCGGTGGGCGCCAGATGACGAACCCGATCGTCGACCTCATCGGCGACCGAACCGGTCGGATCGTTCCCGTCTACCCGCAGAGCGAGAAGGCGCGCCTCACCACCTGGGAGATCGCCGGGTGGATCGAGGAGGCGCTTCGGCGCTGCGAGGAGCGAGGGATCGCCGACCCGGTACCCGAGGGGGTGCGAGATCGACTCGATCTTCTCGACCGCGCCGAGGCGATCCGATCGATTCATCAGCCGGAGTCGATGAGGGCGAAGGACGCGGCCCGTCGGCGACTGGCCTTTGACGAGTTACTGAGAGTGCAGGCCGTGCTCGTCGCCCGGAAGCGAGAACTCGAACGATCGGCCCGCGGCGTGGTCCACGATCGGTCGGGAGCCCTCGTCGAGCGCTTCCACTCCGCCCTGCCGTTCCCGCTCACCGGGGCGCAGCGGCGCACGCTCAGCGAGATCGACACCGACCTCGCCTCGGCCCATCCAATGCACCGACTTCTGCAGGGCGATGTCGGCGCGGGCAAGACCGTCGTGGCGGTGTCGGCGCTCCTCGTCGCTGTCGAGGGCGGCCACCAGGGGGCGCTCATGGCGCCGACCGAGGTGCTCGCGGAGCAGCACCACCAGGGGATCCGGCGCCTTCTCGACGGGGTCACGGTGCCCGACGGAGAAAACCTCTTCGGTGACCGTCCGCTCCGAGTCGAGCTGCTCACCAACCGAGTCACCGGAGCGGATCGCCGAGAGGTGCTCGCCGGCCTCGCCGATGGCTCCGTCGACCTGGTGATCGGCACCCACGCGCTCATCCAAGACGCGGTCGACTTCGCGAGCCTCGGACTCGTCGTCGTCGACGAGCAGCACCGATTCGGTGTCGAGCAGCGCGCCGCGCTTCGCGACAAGGGCGTCGACCGCGTTCCGGACGTGCTCGTCATGACCGCGACGCCGATCCCGCGCACCGCGGCAATGACCGTCTACGGCGACCTCGATGTCTCGGTGCTCGACGAGCTTCCGCCCGGCCGAACGCCCATCTCGACCCGATGGGCGAACGGACCCCTCGACGAGGAGATGGTGTGGCAGGACGTCCGACAGCGCGTCTCCGCCGGGCAGCAGGCCTACGTCGTATGCCCGCTGGTCGAGGAGAGCGAGAAGCTCGAGGTCGCCTCCGCGGAGGAGACCTTCGCCCGCCTTGGCGCGACCGAACTCGCTGATTGCCGGCTCGGACTGCTTCACGGTCGGATGACCTCCGCCGAGAAGGAGGCCACCATGTCCTCGTTCCGTGAGGGCGCGCTCGACGTGCTCGTGGCGACCACCGTGATCGAGGTCGGCGTCGACGTTCCCAACGCCACTGTCATGGTGGTCCTCGACGCCGACCGATTCGGTATCGCGCAGCTCCACCAGCTGCGTGGCCGCGTCGGTCGAGGTCATCTCGAGTCGAACTGCTGGCTGGTCACCGCCGAGCAGACCGGTTCCAACCCTCGGGTGGAGGCGCTTGTGGCCAGCACCGACGGATTCGAACTCGCCGAGGTCGACCTCGAGTTGCGGGGGGAGGGGACGTTGATGTCGACATCGCAGAAGGGACGAAGCGATTTGAGGCTCGCCTCGCTTCGTCGCGACCGCGAACTCGTCGAACTCGCCCGCGCGGTCGCCTTCGATCTCGTCGATGCCGAACGCGGTCTCGCGGATCACCCACTTCTGGCTGATGAGCTCGACCTTCTGCTCAGCGACGAGGACGAGTCGTTCTTGACGAAATCCTGACCGTCGGGTCGACCCGACCCGTCACTCCTCAGGCTCGGGTAACACCAGGTCCCAGCGGTCGAGGCAGTCCTCACATCGATAGGCGACGATGTCTCCGGGGAGCCACGGATCGTCCAGGGAGTCACCGTCACGGGGACGACTGAGCAAGAAGGCCCGTCCACCGCAGTCGATGCACTCGATCTGCTCCTCTGGGGTGATCGGCGCGCCCCGTCGACCGGCGTCTCCGAGTCGCTCCGGGTCGTCCATGGATGGGTCACTCACGGGGCCAGTGTGCCAGTCGCCGCCTCGGCGACCCGCAGCGGCGAAGGCCGACGTAGCCTGAGGTGATGCGCGTCGTGTCCGGGCAATTCCGAGGACGACGGCTCATCTCCCCGCAGGGGCGTGACACCCGGCCCACCACGGAGAAGGTTCGCGAGGCGGTCTTCAACGCCCTCGGATCACTCGATCGAATCGTGGATGCGGCGGTTGTCGACCTCTACGCCGGGACCGGCGCTCTTGGGCTTGAGGCGCTGTCGAGGGGTGCTGCCCACTGCACGTTCGTCGAGAACGACCGAGCCGCTCTGGAGGCGCTCCGGCACAACATCGAGCACCTCGGCGTTGACGATCGGGCTCGGGTGATCCGAGGCGACGCTCTCACCTCAGCGCGAACACTCACCGGCGACCTCGTGTTGGCCGATCCGCCGTATGGGGTGGATCCCTGGGACGAGTTGCTCTCGGTCACCCCGGTCGATCTCGTCGTCGCCGAGGCTCCGTCGCCGGTGACCGCACCCGAGGGCTGGACAGAGCTGAGGAGTCGTCGCTACGGCAGGACGTGGGTGACGTTCCTCGAGCGTGAGTAGGTTGACCGCGTGGGCACCGTCCTCGTACCCGGGAGTTTCGATCCGATGCACCTCGGCCACCTCGATGTGGTCGATCAGGCGATCGACATCTTCGGAGATGTCGTCGTCGCTGTGATGCACAACCCGTCGAAGCCGTCCGGCCTCTTTGATCCGGATGAGCGGGTCGCCCTCGCCGTCGAGTCGTTCGGCGCCCGTACGGGCGTCCGGGTTGAGGCTTTCGGCGCTCTGGCGGTCGACGCCGCCCAGTCGGTCGGCGCCGAGATCATCGTGAAGGGCCTTCGCAACGGAGGCGACTTCGAGATCGAGCAGCAGATGGCGCACAACAACATCGCGCTCACCGGGGTGCGCACCGTCTTCGTTCCCTGCCGCGCCGATCTCTCCCACATCTCCAGCCGCTTCGTCCGAGAGATCGCGTCTGCCGGACGTTCGGTGGAGCACCTCGTCCCGCCCCCCGTCGCCGCCGCGCTCGCCGGTAGGTTTGGCGGACGGTGAGGGAAGCGATGACCGACCACTACGACGACCGCTACGACGGGCACGACGAGTACGACGACGAACTCGGCCCGATCGACGACGGCTATGGCGAGCCCGACGCCGCCGGCCAGGTGCATAACGCCTACGTGGGCGACGCGCAGACCCTGCTGAAGCGGGCGATCGACATCGTCGCGACCGCTCCGACGATGCCGCTCTCATCCTCGCCGCGTATCGACCGCGACGACATGGTCGAACTGCTCGAGGAGGCCCTTCAGCGACTGCCCGACGAGATTCGCGAGGCTCGCTGGATGATCAAGGAGCGCGACGAGTTCATCGCTCGGACACGGCGCGAGGCCGATGAGGTGCTTGAGGCCGCGCGAGTCCAAGCCGAGCGCATGGTGCAGCGCACCGAGGTGGTTCGCGCCGCCGAGGCGCGGGCTCGACACATCATGGAGACCGCCAACAGCGAGTCGCGGAGGCTGCGGCTCGAGACCGAGGACTTCCTCGACCAGCGGCTCGCCAGTTTCGAGATCCTGCTGGAGCGGCTCTCCAAGACGGTCGCTACCGGCCGCCAGAAACTCTCGATCGTCGGTATCCAAGAGCCGGCCGAGAACCCGTCCACCGGCGACCCCGATGTCGCCGAGGCCGAGGCGCGGGCCGGATTCTTCGATCAGGACCGCTGAGCCGTGGGTGTCCCCCCGGCGTTGCGACCTCTGCTCGTCAACGCCGTCGAACTCCGCCGACAGCCCGGCGCCTCTCGTCAGGTGGCCACCGCGATCGATCCGGAGGAACTCGGCTGTGAGTCGCCGGTCCCCGGTGTTCGACTGAGCGGTCAGGTGGGTATCGACCTCACGGCCACCTCGGGCGCGGACGACATCGGGGTGACCGGGTCGATCACCTTGACCTGGATCGGTCCCTGCCGCCGGTGCTTGAGCGAGGTGGAGCGGACCGTCGACGTCGAGATCGCCGAGCGGTTCGTTTCTCCCGGACACCCCGCGGTCGACGAGCGGGCCGACGGCACGACGGTGATCGAAGGTGACCAGATCGACCTCGCTCCGATCATCCGCGATGTGGCCGTGCTCGAACTGCCCGCTGCTCCGCTGTGCCGGGAGGAGTGCCGCGGCTGGTGCCCGCAGTGCGGGGCCGAGCTCTCTACTGATTCCTGCGGATGCGAGACCGAGCGACGCGACCCACGCTGGGCGGCGCTCGACGGGGTGGTCCTCGACGACTCGGACTGAGACGACTCGGACTGAGCCAGCGCGGCCCGGTGCCGTTGCCCGAGGTCACCGATAGTGTGTCCCGGCCCGTGGGTGGACCACGGCGTCAGGTCGAACACGAGTCCGGAGAACCCAAGTGGCAGTTCCGAAGAAGAAGAAGTCGAAGTCGAAGACCCGCAGTCGCCGCGCTGGCAACTGGAAGCTCGACGCCCCGGCGCGCAGCACCTGCCCGCGCTGCGGAAGCGCGAAGACCCCGCACACGGTTTGCCAGTCATGCGGCTGGTACAAGAACCGCGTCGTGGTCGACGTCGCCTGATCGGGCGACACTCAGGTCGGCCATGACGACCATGCTCCCCATCGCCGTCGACGCGATGGGCGGAGACAATGCTCCCGACGCGATCGTCGAGGGAGCGAGAATCGCCGCCGAGGGCGGCACCCCCGTGGTGCTGGTCGGTCCCGCCGATCTTCCTGATCGCGTCGATACCGGCGACCTGCCGCTGATCGAGGCCTCCGAGGTCATCGGGATGGATGACGACCCGGCGGCCGGTGTGCGTCGCAAGAAGGACTCCACCCTCGTCCGCGCCGCGGAAGCCGTTCGTGATGGCGTCGCCTCGGCGATGGTCTCAGCCGGGAACACCGGGGCCACGATGGCCTCAGCCCTGCTGCGGATGGGTCGCATCAAGGGAGTCGGCCGACCGGCGATCGCGACGATCATCCCCGTCCCGGGCGGCCGCCCAACCGTGTTGCTCGACGCGGGCGCCAACTCCGAGGTGCAGGCCGACTGGCTTGTGCAGTTCGCTCTCATGGGATCCGTCTTCGCCCGCCATCGATTCAACCTCTCGAATCCGAGCGTCGGCCTTCTCTCGATCGGTGAGGAGCCGGGCAAGGGCGACTCGCTGCGCAAGGAGGCGTTCGCCCTCCTCTCCGCGGTCGATGACGGATCGCTCAACTTCATCGGCAATGTCGAGGGGCGCGACGTGATGGCCGACACCTGCGATGTCGTCGTCACCGACGGGTTCACCGGCAACGTGGTGCTCAAGACCCTCGAGGGCGGCATGAAGACGGTGGTCGGCGCGCTCCTTGGGGCGTTCGGAGCCGACCCGGCCAACGCCGCGCACGCCGAGGCGCTCATGCCATCGCTGCTTCCGCTCTACGCGAGCCTCGACCCGGAGACCTACGGCGGAGCGATGCTGCTCGGCACCGATGGCGTCTGCATCATCTCCCACGGCTCGTCGAGCGCGCGTGCGATCACGAACGCGGTGTCGGTCGCGAGGGAGATGGTCGAGGCCGATGTGGTCGGCGAGATCGGCCGCGCGATACGGCCTGAGGTCTGAGACAACGGGTCGCCGCGACCTATGATCGAGACGTGTCCGACGACAGCAGCGCCACGATCACCCGCGACGAGATCCTTGAGATCGTTCGCGACCGCCTCGCCGACATCCTCGAGATCGACCCTTCAGCCATCGGCGAGGGTCAGTCGTTCGTTGACGACCTCGAAGCCGACTCCCTCGCCTTGATCGAACTCGTTGAGGCCCTCGAGGAAGCCCTCTCGAACAGGATCGCGAACTTCCGCATCGACGATGAGGACCTCGAGGATCTCAAAACCGTCCGCGACGCGGTCGACTACGTGCACGACCGCGCGACCTCCTGACCACGGTGGTCTCCGGACCTGATGACCTCTCCGCCCTTGAGGAGGCTCTTGGGCATCGTTTCGACGACCTCGGCCTGCTCCGGCGTGCGCTGAGTCACCGCTCCTGGGTGGCCGAGAACGGGGCGGCGGAGAGCAACGAGCGACTCGAGTTCCTCGGCGACGCCGTTCTCGGCTGGGTGATCGCCGACTTCGCTTACCACCGTTACGCCGATCGCGCGGAGGGGGCGCTCACCGATCTCCGCAAGGCGGTCGTTAACCAGCGGGCGCTCGCCGAGGTGGCTCGATCGATCGGACTCGGCGGCCACGTCTACCTCGGTCGCGGCGAAGAGGCCGCAGGGGGCGGGGACAAGGACTCGATCCTGTCCGACGCATTCGAGGCCGTGCTTGGAGCCGTCTATCTCGACGGCGGAGTGGAAGCCGCCCGACGACTCGTCGTGACCCGGGTCGCGCCACGCCTCGAGCGCGCCCTCGACGGACTGCATCGCCTCGACCGCAAATCAGCTCTCCAGGAGCGGCTGGCCGCTGACGGTCGCGAGCCTCCTGAGTATCGCTCCTCGGCCACCGGGCCCGATCACGACAAGGTGTTCACCGCCCAAGTGCTCTCCGAGGGAACGCTTCTCGGTTCGGGCTCGGGTCGGTCGAAGAAGGACGCCGAGCAGGCCGCCGCTCTCGACGCCCTCGACGGACTCGACGGGTGATCCGGTGCCCGAGGCACCCGAAGTCGAGGTCGTACGCCTCGGTCTCGCCTCGGGGCTGACCGGCCGCCGATTCGCCGAGGTCGCGGTCGGCCGTGATCGCGTGGTGCGACGAACGTCCCGCACGGCGCTCATCGCTGGCCTCACCGGGGCCCGAGTCGACGAGGTCGACCGGCATGGCAAGTACTTGATCATCGGCCTCGACACCGGTCGATCAGCGATGATCCATCTCCGCATGAGCGGACAGGTCCTCCTCGTCGACGGCGATGCCGGCGCGCCCGCGCACACCCACGTCGACGCTCGTCTTGACGATGGGCGCCGCATGCTCTTCGTGGATCCGAGAACCTTCGGAGAGGTCGTCGTCTTCGATCCGATGCGGGTAGCCGACGAGGTGCCCGAGCTCGCGCGCCTCGGACCGGATCCGCTTCGCGACGGCCTTGACCTCGCCGCTCTCCGAGCGGGCCTCCGGAGCCGACGTCGCGCGTTGAAACCTTTGCTCCTCGACCAATCGTTCATCGCCGGCATCGGCAACATCTACGCCGATGAGATCTGCCACCGCGCTCGTCTCCGACCGACTCGTCGTAGCGACGGTCTCGGGCTCGCCGCTGAGCGCCGACTGGCCTCGGCGATCGTGGACGTGCTGCGAGAGGCTGTCGCCGCCGGGGGGTCGACGCTGTCGGATGCCCAATACGTCGGGGTCGACGGGCGGCCCGGCGAGTTCCAGCGCGAGCACCGAGTGCACGCCCGGCCTGGTGCGCGCTGCTCGACCTGCGGTCGAGGTCGGATCCGGCGTTCCACGGTTGCCCAGCGCGGCACCTACCACTGCCCCGTCTGTCAACGCTGACGTACCCGTTCCGCGCGGGGGCGGGGGAGTAGATTCGGCTCCACCGTGTTCCTAAAGAGTCTCACCCTCAAGGGCTTCAAGTCATTCGCCGACGCGACCGAAATGGCGCTCGAGCCGGGAGTGACCGTTGTCGTCGGCCCGAACGGGTCAGGGAAGTCGAATGTCGTCGACGCGATCGCGTGGGTGCTCGGCGCTCAGGCGCCCAAAGCGGTGCGCTCCCAGAAGATGGACGATGTCATCTTTGCGGGGACCGCGAAGCGCCCGGCCCTTGGTCGGGCCGAGGTGAGCCTGACCCTCGACAACTCGGCCGGACTGCTCCCGGTCGAGTTCAACGAGGTCACCGTCACCCGCATCCTCTTCCGTTCCGGTGACAGCGAATACGCGATCAACGGCGTGCCGTGCCGACTCCTCGACGTTCAGGAACTGCTCTCGGACGCGGGGGTTGGTCGCCAACAGCACGTCATCGTGAGCCAAGGTCAGATCGACGCCGTGCTGAACGCGCGCCCCGAGGATCGCCGCGCGATCATCGAGGAGGCCGCCGGGGTGTTGAAGTTCCGGAAACGGAAGGAGAAAGCGGAGCGTCGGCTCGACGCGACCGAGGCGAACCTCCTCCGGCTCCAGGACCTGGTGCGAGAGGTGCGTCGTCAGCTGCGACCGCTCGAGCGACAGGCCCAGGCCGCCCAGCGTCACGGCGATCTGCAGTCCGAACTCGACACCCTCCGGATCCATGTGGCTGGTCGAGAGATCGCCGCGATGCGCGCCCGCCTCGAGTCGATCGAGACGGCTCGCATGGAGGCCTCCCGCTCCGAGCAGACCGCCAAGTCGGATCTCGCTCGCCTTGACACCGAGGCGTTGGCCATCGAGGCTCGCCTCACCGCGCGCGGTGAGCATGATGTCCGAGATCAACTCGTTGCTGCTGAGCAACTGAGGGAGCGGGCGCGTGGTCTGGTCGGCATCCTCGCCGAGCGCCGCCGCGGACTCGAGCGCGATCGCGGCCAACTCATGGATGCTGGCCTGGTGGCGACACTTGAGGCTGACGTCGCCGGCTATCGAGCGGAACTCGCGGAGGTGCTCGAAGGTCTCGCCGGATTCGAACCAGCCCTCGCCGAGCTCACCGAGGAGGAGCAGGCGTTCGCCGCCGAGCGGGACAGCGCCGACACCGCTGTCGAGTCGGGGTCGCGCGCCGCGAGCGCGGCCGCGGAGGTTCGCGGAGAGCTGCGGTCGGTCCGCGCCTCGGTGGACCGGTCCGAGAACGAGCGCCGTCGTGTCGCCGACCGGGCCGAGCAGGCCGCCCGACGACTCGCCGAGCTCGACGGTGAGATCGAACGTCTCCGCACCGAGGTGGCCGAAGCAGCGGCTGGGGAGGGCCCGTTGGTGGACGAACTCACCGCGGCCGAATCCGCGCGTTTGGCCGCGGCCGCCGTGTTGGAGCGGGCCACAACTGAGCGACAGCGTTGCGCTGAGTCGCGCTCGCGGACCTCCGCTCGAGCCGAGGCCCTCCAGATGGCCCTCGACTCAGCGCGGGCGAAGGCCGGTGCGGAACGCCTGGTTGGGGTCGAGGGAGTGCTCGGCACCCTGCTCGAGTTGGTCACGATCGAGGACGGCTGGGCCGACGCGGTCGAGGCCGCGCTCGGCGACGCGCTCGCGGCGGTGGTCGTCGACGGACCGGGTTCGGCTCGGAGAGCGCTCGCGACCCTTCGCGGCGCCGGCACGACAGGCGCCGTGATCGCGACGGGCGGAGCCTCACGTGAGCCGGCTGGAGCGATCGATGGCGCAGTGCCGCTGCTCGGTCGCGTCAGTTCCTCGTCGACCGGGGTGCCAGAGCTCCTGAGTTCGCTGTTGGCCCGCGCGGTGGTCGCCGAAGATGTGGATCGGGCGGTCGACATCGCGCTCGCCGACCCGTCGCTGACCGTGGTGACCCGCGAGGGCGACCGGTTCGCTCCGAGCGGCTGGCGCATCGGCACGTCATCGGGTGGGGCGACGGCTGCTGCGCTGGCGGAGGCGGTGGCGGCGGCGGAGACCGCCGATGCCGCGCTGCAGGCGGCCGAGCAGGGTCTGTCGGCAGCGGTCGCCGAGCTCGAGCGCGCCCGCTCCGCCGAGGTGGAGGTGGGGCGCCGGCTCGACCTGAACGATGGTCGATTCCACGCGGCTTCCGAGGCGCTCGAGAGCGCTCAGTCGCGTCGACGGGAACTCGCCGGTGAGAGCGAGTCGCTCGCGTCTTCCCTCGAGGGCTTGGTCGCTCATCTCCAGTCAGAACGCGTCCGCATGGCTGAGATGGAGTCGGTGCTGCCGTCGCTTGAGTCCGATGAACAGGCCGAGGCCGAGGCTGAGCGCCGTCGTCGGGAGGAGCAGGCTGAGGTCGACGCGAGGGTCGCGGTGCTCGCCTCACGGCGTCGCGATCTTGAGGTTCGCTCCGCCGGGCACCGCGAGCGAGAGGAGTTCCTCCGACGACGTATCGCTGAGACCGAGGCTCGTCTCGATGCCGACCTTGAGGCTCGGAGTAGCGCCGAGCAGCGTCGCCTCGATCTCGAGCGGTCGGTTGTGGCGGTGGAACGTCTCTCTGGATGGGTGTCGACGCGTCTCGCTGAGATCGAGGAGATCCACGCCGAGCTGAGCGAGCGCCGCCGCCGTCAGAGCGACGAGGTGCGCGAAATGACCTCCAAGCTCGACGAGGTTCGGCGGGCGAGGGTGGAGGCCGAGCAGTCTCTCGAAGCCTCCCGAGAGCGGGCGCATCGCGCCGATCTCGATGAGGCCGAGGCCCGGTTGAGGCTCGAGACCGCCGTTGAGACCCTTCGTCGCGATCTCGATGTCGAGCCCGAGGCAGCCGAGGCCGCGCCGTTGCCTGAGCTCCCTGAGGGGGCGACCGCCGCGGGACGGGTGCGCGAGCTTGAGCGAGAACTCCGCTTGCTTGGCCCGATCAATCCGCTCGCTCTCGAGGAGTTCAACGAGCTCAACCAGCGTCACCAGTTCCTCGAGGAGCAGTTGGAGGATGTGCGGTCGACGCGGCGCGACCTGAACCGCGTGATCGCCGCGATCGACGGCGAGATTCAGACGGTGTTCGCCTCGGCCTTCGCTGATGTGAGCGCGAACTTCACCCAGTTGTTCGCGAGTCTCTTCCCGGGCGGATCCGGGGCACTGAAGCTCACTGCTCCCGATGATCTGCTCGCCACGGGGATCGAGGTTGAGGCGAAGCCGGGTGGCAAGAACGTGAAGAAACTTTCGCTGCTTTCGGGTGGAGAGCGGTCGTTGACTGCCCTCGCGTTTCTCTTCGCGGTGTTCCGGAGCCGGCCGTCGCCGTTCTACGTGATGGACGAGGTGGAAGCCGCGCTCGACGACGTGAACTTGCACCGTTTCTTGCAGCTCATCCAGGAATTCCGTCGTGAGGCGCAGCTGATCGTCGTGTCGCACCAGAAGCGCACGATGGAGGCGGGGGATTCGCTCCTCGGCGTGTCGATGCAACCCGGCGGGTCGTCAAAGGTGGTGACCGAGCGGGTCACCACCGCCAGTTGAGTTTCGTGGTGACCGAGCGGGTCACCACCGCCAGTTGAGTTTCGTGGTGACCGAGCGGGTCACCACCGCCAGTTGAACTACGAACCCGTCGTCAGGGCTGGTCGGCCCAGCGGAGGTACGGCTTAACCTCTTCGACGTTGGCCAAGCGCTCGCGAGCATCCTCGGTCGACATCGCCGGGGAGACGATCACGCGGTCCCCGGGGCGCCAGTCGGCCGGCGTGGCGATCGGGGCGGCGTCGGTGGCCTGCAAGGCGTCGATCACGCGCACCAACTCGTCGAAGTTCCGTCCGACCGACTTCGGGTAGGTGAGGGTGAGGCGGACCTTGTCGGAAGGGTCGATCACGAAGACCGAGCGAACCGTGGAGGCGTCACCTGCACCGGGGTGGATCATGTCGTAGAGCTCGGCGACAGTGCGGTCCGGGTCGGCGATGATCGGGAAGTTGAGATCCACGCCGCCGACCTCGCCGATGTCGGGAGCCCAGGCGCGGTGGTCGTCGATCGGGTCAACCGAGATCGCGATCGCCTTTGTGTTGCGGGCGGCGAACTCCTTCGACAGAGCGGCGGTGCGGCCGAGCTCGGTGGTGCACACCGGGGTGAAGTCAGCCGGGTGGCTGAACAGGACCGCCCAGGCACCGGACTTCCACTGATGGAAGTCGATCTCGCCGTCGGTGGTGTCAGCGTGGAAGTCGGGTGCGGTGTCGCCGAGTCTCAGTGCCATGGTCGATGTCTCCTCTGTTGCAGCCGACCGGCTGGTCGGTTTAGGCGCTGGCACGGAATCTAACCCGATAATTCCCGACTGACCAAGTCGGGTTTATCATCTTCCAGTCATCAGCCACCGGTAGCGTCAGTTGCGTGGACGCCTCCGGTAGCCAGTGGATCTATCTCATCCTCATCGCGGGGGTCATCGCCTTCGGACTCGGGGTGCTCTGGTGGTCGAAGCGATCGGCGGGCCGGCCGAGCGAGTCCGCCTCGCCGACACGGCCGGTGGAGTCGTCGGTCGTTGTCGAGACTGAGCCGGAGGAGGTCGCTGCCGAGCCCGAACCCGCGCCGCGCAGCATGCGGGAGCGCCTCGGGCGGGCACGTGCGGCGCTCGGCGGGGCGCTCGGATCAGTGCTCGGTCGCTCCGCCATCGACGCCGACACCTGGGATGAGTTGGAGGAGGCGCTGCTGCTCTCCGATATCGGAATCGCCGTCACTACCGACCTCCTCGACGGGCTGCGCTCGGCGGTCGAGTCTGGCGAGATCGCCGACCCTGAATCCTTAGTGGTCGCCCTGCGCGTTGAGATGACGCGACGCCTCGACGGGGCCGACCGCTCGCTCGCACGACGGGCCGACGCCGGTCCATCGATCTGGCTCTTCGTTGGGGTCAACGGTGTCGGCAAGACGACGACGATCGGCAAACTGGCCAGTCGCGAGACGGCCGACGGCACGACCACCCTGCTCGCGGCCGGCGACACCTTCCGGGCCGCGGCCGCCGAGCAGTTGACGATGTGGGGAGAGCGCGCGGGTGTTGAGGTCGTGCGGGGCTCCGAGGGGGGCGACCCCTCCTCGGTGGTCTACGACGCCGTTGAACGGGCGGCCGCCCGCGGCATCGACCTCGTGCTGGCCGACACGGCCGGCCGCCTCCACACCAAGAGCAACTTGATGGACGAACTCTCCAAGGTGCGCCGTGTCGCTGAGAAGGGTGCCGGAGTCGTCACCGAGACGTTGCTGGTCATCGATGCGACGACCGGTCAGAACGGTCTCGTTCAGGCTCGCGAGTTCCGCGAGGCGACCGATGTGACGGGAGTGGTAGTGACCAAACTCGACGGGTCAGCGAAAGGCGGAATCGTCTTCGCTATCGAGACCGAACTCGGTATCCCGGTCAAACTCATCGGAGTCGGCGAGGGCGTGGGCGATTTGGTTCCGTTCGACCCGAGCGAGTTCGTCGACGCCCTGGTCGGGCGCTGACCGGGAACCGTTTCGGCCCACCGAACGTCGGAGAGAGCATGAAGCGCCTCGCGTACCCCATCGGACTCAGCCTCGCTCTCCTCGCGTCGGCCTGTGTCGCGGACGACACCGACGGCCCGCCGCTCGCCGCCCCCGAGGTCATCCGCGTCGCCTCAAACGGCACCGCAGAGTCGGGTGCCGCCCTCGCGACCGCCGATCAGGCGGCGAGCGAGGCCTCCGGCGACGAGATGGCCTCCAGCATGATGGTCCCGTGGACGGTGATCACCGGCTTCGTCGCCGCCGACTCCCTCCCCGCGCTTCCCACCGACTCGACGGGCTGGGTGCACCGTGCGGGTCGATCGGTGCCGCTCGACACCGCGACCCGGATGGCCGAGGTGTTCGGTGTCGATCCGACGCCCGTTACCGGCCGCCAAGACGCTGACTGGACGACCTACGGCTTCGGACCAGACGACGGCAGCAGCCCATCGCTGATGTTCGGCATCGGAGCGGAACAGGACTGGTGGTTCAACTCCGGGTGGTCGAACGAGATGAACGATCCGTGCATCGAAGTGGAGACCGAGGAGGGAATCTTCTTCGAATGCCCGGAGCCCGTCGCTCCAACCGGCGTCCCGACCGCCGATGAGGCGCGCGAGAGAGCCCTCGAACTCTGGCGTCGCCTCGGTATCGACACATCGGCCGTCGAGATCGAGGTCTGGGCCGACGAGTGGTACGCCTCGGTCAGCGGCTCGATCCGTTTGCCAGGTAGCCCCGTCCAGTCGGCGAACGCCGGCTGGCTCTCCGTTGGTTTCGGTGCTAACGGCGTCCTCGAGTACGCGAGTGGGACGCTCTCGCGGCCCGAGCCGGCGGGCCCCTATCCCCTGATCGGGATCGAGGAGGCCCTCAAGCGCCTCAGCCGATATCACACGTGGCCGACGGCGTTCATCGACGACATGGTGGTGGCCATCGATGAGCCGGCGCCCGCCGACGAGACCTCGGTCGACGCCGTTGATGCGGGTTCGAGCGTGTCGCGGGATGCCGCTGAAGAGGAACTCGGATCCGATCGTCCTACCGAGGTGGTGGTGACCCTGGTCGATGTGAAGCCCGATCTCTGGTGGACCTCGGATGTCGAAGGGAACGTCTGGCTCCTTCCCGCCTACGCATTCACCGGCGACGACGGCGGGACCTACACGGTGCCCGCCGTGACCGAGGAGTACCTGGTCGAGGAGATTCCGGTGTCGATCGAGCCCATGCCCGTTGAGCCCATGCC
>JAFMMJ010000112.1 GCA_017859785.1 Ilumatobacteraceae bacterium | reverse complement strand
CCTCAGCGTTACGGTTGCGCAGGTGCCCGACGTGAGCCTGCTCCCCGTCCACACTCGCCCCATCACCCCGGACCAGGTTCGAGACCTGAAATCCCATCTGGATGCCGGCGGGACAGTGCTCGTCGCCATCACCCCAGACGACCCGATCGCTCTCGAACTCGCTGGTGTCGAGATCGCCGACCAAGGGCCGGACACCGAATGGTTCGTCACGCTCACCGACCGACCCGAAGCCAGTCGGCTCACCGGTGAGGTGCCGGTGTGCGGGCCACTCGCTGTCCTCAGGCCCGTCAACGATGACGTCGAGGTGGTGGCCACCACCAGCGTGCGCTTTGCCCACGGACCAACGATGACCGTGCGGCGATGTGGCCCTGGTCGAGTCATCGCCTCGGGTATCGGCGATCTCGGCGCTGTGCTCAACCACCCGGTGCTCGGCACCTACATCCACCGACTCGCAGCAGCAGCGACGCCCGCTCGAACCGACGAGATCGGAGTCGCCGTCGTCGGATACGGGCCCTTCGGCGGCATGGGCTACCTCCACGGTCTCGCCTGCACCGAGACCGAGGGGCTCCGGCTTGCCGCTGCCGTCGACACCTCCGCCGACCGACTCGAGGCCGCACGCCGCGACTTCGGGGACGTGGCCACCTTCACCTCGATCGATGACTTGCTCGCGAGCGACACGGCGGAAGTCGTCATCATCGCCACCCCTCCCGTGCTCCACGCCGACCTCGCCCGAGCCTGCCTCGACAGCGGACGCCACGTCGTTGTCGAGAAGCCGATGTGCCTCACCGGGGCTGATGCCGACGACCTTGTCGCCCGCGCCGAGTCAGCAGGCCTCGCGCTCAGCGTTCATCAGAGCCGGCGATGGGACACCGACTTTCTGGCGCTCAGGCGCGCCGTTGAGAAGGGCATGGTCGGCGAGGTGTTCAACATCGAGACCTTCGTCGGCGGGTTCGAACACCCGTGTCGAGCATGGCACTCGGAGGAGAGCGTTTCGGGTGGCGCCGTCTACGACTGGGGTTCCCACCACATCGACTGGATCCTGCGCCTCCACGGTTCGGCCCCCGAGCGGGTCAGTTGCACCACCCACACCCGCGTCTGGCACGACTCAACCAACGTCGACCAACTCGAGGTGAAGATGATCTGGTCGGACGGCCGTGAAGCTGCCTTCCGTCAGAGCGACCTCGCCGCCATCCGACGTCCCAAGTTCTACGTGCAGGGAACCGAGGGAACCATCGACGGTCACTACCAACCCCTCGACGCCTCGCGTCTCGAACCGGGGCGCGGCTATCTGAGCGGTGTCCACCACCATGCCGAACGGCCCGTCGACCTTCGCCTGGCCCGCTATGAGAGCGATTGGGGACTCATCGAATCGGCCATCCCGCCGGTGCCGCATCCCGGCTGGGGCTTCCACCGCAACCTCGCCGACCACCTGCTGCTCCGGGAACCTCTCGCCGTCGACCCGCGCGAGAGCCGCGATGTCGTCCGCGTGCTCGAGGCCGCGCACCGCTCCGGTGCCGACGGCGGCACTGTGATCACCCTCTGAGGACGACCGTGGCTGATCAGGACGTTCCCAGCCGGCGCGTCCGGCTCGCGAGTGGACCCGAATTGCGCATCATCGAACGAGGTGGTGGTGAACCCCGATGGCTCCTGGTGCACGGGCTCGCATCGAACGCGCGCCTCTGGGATGGGGTTGCGCGTCGCCTTGCCACGAGTGGATCTACCACCGTTTCCGTCGACCAGCGAGGCCATGGATTGAGTGACCGGCCCGACGATGGGTACGACATGGCGACGGTCGCCGACGACCTCGCACATCTGGTCGACGCGCTCGGCTGGGAAACAGCGTTCCTCGCTGGCCAATCATGGGGAGGCAACGTCGTGCTCGAAGCGCTCGCCCGACACCCGGAGCGATTCCTCGGAGCGGTCTGCGTCGACGGTGGATTTATCCGACTTCGAGATCGATTCGAGAGTTGGGATGACTGCGCGACCGCCCTCGCCCCACCACCGCTGACTGGCACCCCGGTGGAGGAGATGCGTCGGTGGGTGGACAACTCCGCCGCCGACTGGCCAGAGGAGGGGCGCCTCGGAACGATGGCGAATTTCGAGGTGCGTGACGACGGGACGATTGCACCGTGGCTGACCCGTGAGCGGCACATGGCGATCCTCGCCGGAATGTGGGATCACGACCCGAGTGTCACGGTCGCCGGCCTCGATCGATCGATCCATGTCATTGCCGCCGACACCGGAGACCGGTACTTCGACAAGTCAAGCGCCGTCGGTCAACTCATCGACGCGGCCACCGATGCGCAGGTCACGTGGTTCCGCCCCGCTCATCACGACGTCCACGCGCAGCAACCTGACGCCGTCAGCGACGTGTTGCGCGGATTCGCCGACCGCGTCGCGCCCTAGCCTCGGTCGCATGGACCAAGGACGAGGTGACGCCGGACAGCCCAATGTGGTGCTCACCGGCTTCATGGCGACTGGAAAGTCGACGGTCGGTCGTCTCGTCGCCGCGGGCCTCCGATACGGCTTCGTCGATACCGACCGGATGATTGAGGAACGCCACGGCCCGATCCCTGAGATCTTCGCCTCCGACGGGGAGGAGCACTTCCGAGCGATCGAGCGGGGGATCGCCGAGGAACTGGCGGAGCTCAGTGCGCTCGTCATCTCGACCGGCGGAGGGTTGATGCTTGACGCGTCCGCCGGTCCGACTCTGGCCGCGAGTGGCCGGGTTTTCTGCCTGACGGCGCGGGTCGAGACAATCTGGAAGCGCGTGGGTGGCCCACGAGCGGGGGAGCGGCG
>JAFMMJ010000005.1 GCA_017859785.1 Ilumatobacteraceae bacterium | reverse complement strand
CGCTCGGCGAGGGGTGCTCCGTCAGTCGAGGAGGTGACGCTTGGCGGCCTCGGCGTAACCAGCCTGGTGTCACACCCCTGTGGCAGGGTGAAGTGGTGGACATCGCCACCGTGATACTCATCGTTCTCGGCCTCGCCATCCTTGGCTTGCTCGTCATCATCTTTCAGCGTCAGGCGGGCGCGGCGCCCACCGAGCAACCGGTTGACACCCCGGCCCCGACGATCGACCACTCGGTGCTCGTCTCGGCCGTGCGTGAAGCCGTCGACGCCCAGATACGCAAGACGACCTCCGAGACCATCGCCGACACCTCCCGTCAGGCGGGGGAGATGCTCGAGCAGCGCGGTCAGCTCATCGCCGAGCAGACGAAGGGACTGCTCGATCCCTTCGCCGCCCAACTGCAGCAGCTGCGCGAGACCGTCGGTCAGATGACCACCAGTTACGAAGGCGATAAGGCGACCGTCAAGGAGATGGCGGAGCAACTGACGGGGCGCATCAACACCTTGAACGCGACGGCCTCCCAGTTGGCCGGAGCGCTCAAGTCACCGGCCGCCCGAGGCGCGTGGGGTGAGAACCAACTGCGCAACATCATCGAACTCGCGGGCATGGCGCCCTACTGCGACTTCGCCGAGCAGTCGGTCACCACTGGCGAGGGTGGTCGTCAGCGCCCGGACCTCACCGTCAACCTCCCGAACGGCGCCTTCATCGTCGTCGACTCCAAGGTTCCGCTCTCGGCCTATCTCGAGATGCAAGACGTCTCCGACGAAACAGAACGGCAGCGGCTTTTCGTCGAGCACGGCAAGGCGATGCGGGCGCACGTGAAGGCCCTGGCCGAGAAGCGCTACTGGGACCAGTTCCCCGAGTCGCCCGACTTCGTGGTCATGTTCGTCCCGGGTGAGTCGTTCCTCGCCGACGCGCTTCGCATCGACGCCGCCCTCGCCGAGGACGCGATGCGCTCCCGAGTCGTCGTCACCTCGCCCATGAGCCTCATGGCGCTACTCCTCACCGTCGCGCGCGGGTGGCAGACCCGCCAGATCGCCGAGAACGCCACGAAAGTGCAGAGTGAGGCCGCCGAGTTGTACCGACGTATCGACACGGTCCTCGAGTCGATGGCGAAGACCGGCCGGGGGCTCACGACGGCGACCGACGCCTACAACAAGATGATCGGGAGTGTCGAGGCTCGGCTGTTGCCCTCGATGCGGCGCTTCCGCGAGTTCGGGGTGCCCGGTGACGATCTGGTCGACGTCCCCCAACTCGAGCACAGCGTCCGTGAGATCGGAGCCGAGGAGCTCGGCGGTGGCGAGCTCGGGCCCGGCGCGGCCGGAGAGCTCGAGGCCTGACTCAGGCGGTCGATCCGAAACCTTCGAGGCCGAGATGCTCGGTGGCGGTCTCGCGCAGGAGGTACTTCTGGATCTTGCCGGTCACCGTCATCGGGAACTCATCCACCACGATCACATAGCGAGGCACTTTGAAGTGGGCGATCCGCCCCGAGCAGAAGGCGCGCACCGACTCGGTGTCGACCTCGGATCCTGGTCGGGCCTGCACGAAGGCGCAGATCTCCTCGCCGTAGCGGGCGTCAGGTACCCCGACCACTTGAACGTCGACGATGTCCGGGTGGGTGTAGAGGTACTCCTCGATCTCGCGCGGCGACACGTTCTCGCCGCCACGGATGATGAGGTCCTTGATGCGGCCGGTGATGTTGACGTAGCCCTCGTCGTCCATCACCGCGAGATCCCCGGTGTGCATCCATCCGTCGGCGTCGATCGCCGCCGCGGTCTTCTCGGGTTCGTTCCAGTAGCCGCGCATCACTGAGTAGCCGCGGGTTTGAAACTCGCCGGAGACCCCGCGCTCCACCGTGTCGCCAGTGTCGGGATCAGCGATGCGGATCTCGACGTGGGGGAGCACGCGCCCGACGGTGGCGACCCGCTTCTCGATCGAGTCGTCCTTGCCGGTCTGTGTTGACACCGGTGAGGTCTCCGTCATGCCGTAGGCGATGGTCACCTCCGACATGTTCATACGGTCGATGACCTGGCGCATGACCTCGACCGGGCAGGGGGAGCCGGCCATGATCCCCGTCCTCAACGACGACAGGTCGTAGGAGTCGAAGTCGTCCACGGCCAGTTCAGCGATGAACATCGTCGGCACCCCATAGAGCGAGGTGCACCGCTCCTCACTCACCGCTGAGAGCACGGATACCGGTTCGAAGGCATCGTTCGGAATCACCATGGTGGACCCGTGAGTGGTGGAGCCGAGGTTGCCCATCACCATGCCGAAGCAGTGGTAGAAGGGCACCGGGATGCAGACCCGGTCGTGCTCGGTGTAGCCGAGCGTCTCGCCGACGAAGAAACCGTTGTTCAAGATGTTCCGGTGGGTGAGCGTGGCGCCCTTTGGGAGCCCGGTCGTCCCCGAGGTGTACTGGATATTGATCGGATCGGAGTTGGCGAGCGACGCCGACCGGGCGGCGACCTCCTCGCTGCTGACCGAATCGGCTCTCGACAGCAAGTCGGACCAGTCCGATGACTCGAAGAACACGGCCCGCTCCACGGTCGGACAGGAATCGGATACCTCGCCCCACATGGCGCGATAGTCGCTGGTCTTGAACTCGGGTGCGGCGAGCAGCATCCGGGATCCCGACTGGTTGAGGGCGAACTCCAGCTCGTTGGTGCGGTAGGCGGGATTGACGCAGACCATGATCGCGCCGATGCGGGCGGTCGCGTATTGGGTGAGCACCCACTCGTAGCGATTCGGTGACCACAGAGCGACGCGATCGCCAACCTCGAGCCCACCGGCGAGCAAGGCGCGGGCCAACTCGTCGACGCGCTCGTCGAGTTCGGCATAGGTCCAGCGAATCCCTTGATGGCGCACCACGAGGGCATCGCGGTCGCCGTGAGCGGCGACGGTGGCGCGGAAGTTCTCGTCGATGGTCGTCTCGAGCAGCGGGGTGTCGAGGCGGCCAGTGGCGACGGCGAGCTGGGACTCCATGGGTTCCTCCGAGCTTCCCGGATCCTCTCGTCCGGCTGCTCGAACCCTAGTGAGCGAGCCTCATGAGGCTCCGAGCGTCCGGAGGAACTCCCGGGTCGCCGATGCCGAGGTGGAGCGCCAGGCGAGCACGATGTCGTCACCCGGGTCGGCCTCGATCAGCGAGTTGAGTCGGTCGTCGAGATGCTCGAGTTGCCGCTGGGCGAGGTCGCTCATGGAGAGCCCCGCGCGACGCCGAAGTTCGCACTTCACCAGAAAGGTGGTGCGGAGGTCGCGGATGTGATCGACCGGTGTCTCGAGGAAGATGTCGCGGTTGCGACGCCCATGCGAGGTCACCCGCAGGGTGTGTCGTCGCGAGGAGCGGTCCCGGGTAACGAGGGAGGTTTCCTCGAGGCGGTCGAGGGCACGGTAGGTGAGTGGTCGCGAGAGCGACCAGATCCGGCCGATTGCCCCCTCCGGGGCCAAGTCGCGCACGAGATGCCAGCCGTGGACACCGTCGATGTGCTCAGCGATCAGGCAGAGGCACGTTGATTCGGCCAGCGGCAGGGGGACCACGTGGCCAGCGTAGGGGAAATAGTCAATATGTGACTATCTTGTGCCGGTGGTCGTCGACGTGCTCCGCTGCCGACTGGCCGCGACCATCCCGCTCTGCGCGGTGCTCCTCACCATGGGGTCAGCCTGTTCGGGCTCGGGTGCGCCCGAGCGAGTCAACGTCTTCGCGGCCGCCTCACTCGGCGCGGTGATGGCCGAGGTCGAGCAGCTCTACGAAGCCGCGAATCCCGAGGTCGACGTGGTCGTCAACCTCGCCGGCTCGTCGACCCTCGCAGCGCAAATCCTCGCCGGGGCCGACGCCGCGGTCTTCGCCTCCGCCAACACCGCGCAGATGGACCTGGTTCGCGACGGTCTGGGTCTCGGCCCGGCGACCGTCTTCGCCACCAATGAGCTCGTTATCGTCGTCGCGCCGGGCAACCCGCTCGAGATCACGGGTCCCGACGATCTCTCTCGTTCTGATCTCGTCGTCGCCCTCGCCGCTCCCGAGGTGCCGGCCGGCGCCTACGCCATGGAGATGCTTCGACGAGCCGGGGCTGACGTGGCCCCCGCGACCCTCGAACTCGATGTACGCGCAGTCGTCACCCGCGTCGCCCTCGGGGAGTCCGATGCCGGGGTCGCCTATCGCACCGACGTCATCGGACGCTCCGACGTCGCCTCGGTGTCGGTGCCCGACGACTACCAAGTGGTCGCCGACTACCCGGTGCTCGCCATCGACCCTGAGACTGGAGGCCCCGTCGTTGAGATGCTCACCTCGGCCGTCGGGCGCGCCGCGCTCAACGATGCGGGATTCGGTGTGCCATGAGCCGTCGCCCCTCCACCATCCCGCGGTTGCTCATCGTTCCTGCCGGTCTCGCGGTCGCGCTGTTCGCGCTACCGATCCTCGCCCTCATCGCTCGAGCCCCATGGGGAGAGCTCACGTCGATACTGAGCGACGACGACACCGGTCGGGCGGTTGGCCTGTCGCTCGTGACCAGCCTCATCACCACCGGCATCGCGCTCGCCATCGGCGTGCCGCTCGCGCTCGTACTTGCCCGAACACGGCTCCCTGGCCGGCGGATCATCCTCGCGGTATGCACCCTGTCGATGGTGCTGCCTCCGGTGGTTGCCGGCGTCGCACTGCTCTCCGTTCTCGGTCGACGGGCGCCCCTCGGTCGGCTCCTCGACGACTGGTTCGGGGTCACCGTCCCGTTCACCGGGGCCGCGGTGGTGATCGCGCAGTTGTTCGTCGCGATGCCCTTCCTCGTGATCACCCTAGAGAGCGCGCTTGGCTCGGTTGATCGCGGCCCTGAGGAGATGGCGCGCGCGCTCGGCGCCCGGCCGTGGAGGGTGCTCACGACCGTCACCGTGCCTTCGGTGCGTTCAGCGCTGCTCGCCGGCACTGTGCTCACCTGGGCTCGAGCCATCGGTGAGTTCGGCGCCACGATCACGTTCGCAGGCAACCTCCCGGGGGTGACGAGGACACTCCCGACGGAGACCTATCTCGCTCTGCAGAACAGCCCAGATCGGGCACTCATGCTCGCGGTCATCCAGGTCGGTGTATGTCTCGCAGTGCTGATCGCCCTGCGCCGCCGTTGGGTTCCGGCGATCACCGGAGGGCGACCATGAGCCTCGCTATCACCATTCGACGAGCCCTCGGGGAGCGCCGCCTTGAGGTCGATCTCGAGATCGCCGATGGCGAACGACTCGTGGTGATCGGCCCGAACGGTGCCGGGAAGAGCTCCCTGCTGAGAAGCGTGGCCGGCCTCGATCCGATCGACTCAGGTCGGGTCACCTTCGGCGACGAGATCTGGGATGACGCGGCGACCGGCGAGCACCGCCCAGTCGAGTCGCGTCGGCTCGGCGTCGTCCCCCAACGTGACGCCCTTCTCGCCCATCTCAATGTGCTCGACAACGTCGCCTATGGGCCGCGCTCGCAAGGAGTAAGCCGCCGTGAGGCTCGGCGTCGGGCACACCGTGAACTCGAGCGATTCCACATCGGGCATCTCGCTGATGCTCGGCCCCGTTCGCTCTCTGGCGGGGAGGCGCAGCGCGTCGCCATCGCTCGAGCCCTCGTCGCCGAGCCGACTGCGCTGCTGCTCGACGAACCCACCTCGGCGCTCGATTTGGCTGCCAAGGCCGGAGTTCGAGCGCTGTTGACGGCCGCGACGACGGCGACCGCACGACCGTCGCTCATCGTCACCCACGACGCTGTCGACGCCCTCACCCTCGGCGACCGCATCGCGGTCCTCGAGGAGGGCCAGATCACCCAGATCGGCACGGGAAGGGAACTCGCCGCCGCCCCGCGCACCGGCTACGTGGCCGAGCTGCTCGGCATCAACCTGATCCGAGGGTCGCTGAACGGGTCGACCCTGACCTCTGGCAACTTCGAGCTGACCGTCGGCGCGCACGACCTGCCGGGAGGGGAGGCAATCGCGACCGTGCGACCCCGATCGATCTCTCTGCACCGTGCGCGACCTGAAGGCAGCCCCCGAAATGTGTGGCAATCGCGGATCAGCTCGATCGACCGGACCGCCGACCGCGTCAGGGTTCGTCTGGTCGACCCAGTCGAGATAGTCGTGGAGTTGACCGCAGCGGGCCTCGACGCGATCGGAGTGGGGGAGGGCGGCGAGGTCTGGGCTTCCGTGAAGGCCTCAGAGGTGTCGGTGACCGGGGGCTGACCCGGTTCAGCCGTTGGCCGAACGGCCGATCGACGATCCGCCGTCCACCCGCAAGGTCTGTCCGGTGAGCCAGCCGGCGTCATCAGACAGCAGGAAGGAGATCGCGGCCGCGATGTCGTCGACGGAGCCGATCCGATTCATCGGCACCATCGCCAGATAGCGCGCCTCGCCCTCCGATCCGACCGGATTGTTCTCGCGGAAGAGTTCGGTCTCCACGGGGCCGGGCGCCACCGCGTTCACCGTGATGCCGTCGGGAGCCAATTCGAGCGCCCACATCCGAGTTAGATGCTCGAGCGCCGCCTTCGACGAACCGTA
This sequence comes from Ilumatobacteraceae bacterium, assembly GCA_017859785.1. Taxonomy (GTDB): domain Bacteria; phylum Actinomycetota; class Acidimicrobiia; order Acidimicrobiales; family Ilumatobacteraceae; genus Casp-actino5. The sequence goes on along the minus strand of JAFMMJ010000005.1, from coordinate 41,926 downwards.
CGCCGAGCGACCAGCCACTCCACCGAGGGCGACGACACTTGAGATGTTCACGATGCGACCCCAGCCGCGCTCCCGCATCCCCGGGATCGCCGCCTGAACCGTCTGGATCGAGGTGCGCACCGTGAGGTCGTGCACGTGATGAAAGTCGTCGAGGCCGATCTCGCCGAGCATCTGGGCGCGCACCACGCCGACGTTGTTCACCACCGCGTCGATCGGGCCCGCCTCGAGAGCCGAGTTGAGAGCCTTCGCGGTCGCGTCGACGTCACCGAGATCGACGGTGAGGAATTCGCCGGGGGCGTCATCGGGTCGCGTGCGCGCCATTCCGACCGGCTGATGACCGGCCGCGGCGAGACGATGGGAGAGCGCGCGCCCGATGCCCTTGGAGGCCCCGGTGATGAGGATGCGTCGGCTGGTCATGAGCCGACCGTACTCAGGGGACGAGGTTGACCATGCGCCCGGGGACGACGATCACCTTGCGGAGCGACGCCGGATCGGCTCCGTCGAGCGCCGCGAGCACACGTTCATCGGCAAGGGTGATCTCGCGAATCGTCGCCTCGTCGGCATTAGCGGGCACCATGACCCGGGCGCGCACCTTGCCGCGCACCTGCACCGGCATCTCGATCTCGTCGTCGACGAGGAGCGCCGGGTCGGCCGTCGGGAACGGCACATAGGTGAGTGTCGTGTCGTGGCCGAGCCTCGACCACAACTCCTCGGCGATATGTGGCACCAATGGGGCGGCCATGAGCACCATCGACTCGGCCACCTCGCGAGGGGTCGAGCCGGTCGCCTGATTGACCTTGGTGACGTGGTTGTTCAACTCGATCAACTTGGCGATCGCGGTGTTGAAACGCAGTGCCTCCATCTCGGTTCGCACCGTGTCGATCGTGCGATGGAGCAGGCGGCGAGTCTCGTCATCGGCCGGCCCATCGGAGACCGTGGTCGCACCCGACTCCTCGTCGACGATGGTGCGCCACAGTCGCTGGAGGAAGCGGTACATGCCAACCACATCCCGGGTCTCCCAGGGGCGGCTGGCGTCGAGGGGGCCCATCGCCATCTCGTACAGACGAAGCGTGTCAGCCCCATAGGCCTCGTACATCTCGTCGGGGGAAACGGCGTTCTTCAGGCTTTTGCCCATCTTCCCCCACTCGCGCTCGACGGGTCGTCCCTCGTGAAGGAACTCGCCGTTCACCTCCTCGACCGCGGTGGCGTCCACGTAGATGCCCCGCTCGTCCTTGAAGGCGTTGGCGAGGATGTACCCCTGGTTGAAGAGTCGTGCGTAGGGCTCGAGGGAGGAGACGTGCCCGAGGTCGTGAAGGACCTTGTGCCAAAAGCGGGCGTACAGCAGGTGAAGCACGGCGTGCTCGACACCGCCGACATAGAGGTCGACACCGCCGGGGTGGTCGGGGCGAAGGTCGGCGCGCGGCCCCATCCAGTAGCGCTCCACCTCAGGGTCGACGAAGGCGTCAGCATTCGTTGGATCGAGGTAGCGAAGCTCATACCAACACGACCCAGCCCACTGCGGCATGACATTGGTGTCGCGCCGATAGGTACGCGGGCCATCACCGAGGTCGAGTTCGACCTCCACCCAGTCGCCAAGTCGGTCGAGGGGGCTCTCCGGATCGGAGAACTCGTCGTCGGCGTCAAAGGTGCGGGGGGAGAACGAATCGGTCTCGGGCAACAGCACCGGGAGCATCTCGTCGGGAAGGGTGTGCGGATTCCCATCGGCGTCGTAGACCACCGGGAAGGGCTCGCCCCAGTAGCGCTGACGACTGAACAGCCAGTCGCGCAACTTGTAGGTCACCGTTGCCTCGCCGTGGCCGTTGGCGCTCAACCAGGCGTTGACCGTCGCGACGCCGTCAGCGACGGAGGTCGTGCCGTCGAGATCGAGCGAGGCGTTCGACGAGTTCACATAGGGCGCATCGCCGACGAACGCCTCCGGCCAGGTTGCCGTGTCGAGTGACGGCTCGATGTCGCGGGCCTCGAACCACTCCGCCGGCGGGTGCTGGATGGCCGGGATGGGGAGCGAGAAGCGGCGGGCAAACTCGAAGTCGCGCTGGTCGCCGCACGGCACCGCCATGATCGCGCCCGTGCCGTAACCCATGAGTACGTAGTCGGCGATCCAGACGGGGATCTCCTCGCCCGTCACCGGATTCGTCGCGGTCGAACCGGTGAACACACCGGTCTTCTCACGGCTCTCGTCTTGACGGTCGACGTCCTTCTTGGCCGCTGCCGCCCGGCGGTAGTCGGCAACCGCCTCGGCCTGATCGGGGGTGGTGAGCGCCTCGACCGCTGGATGCTCGGGGGCGAGCACCATGAACGTGGCGCCGAAGAGCGTGTCGGGACGGGTGGTGAACACGGTGAGCGGACCGGCCGGCGAGGCGAAGTCGACACGCGCACCGTGGCTCCGGCCGATCCAGTTCCGCTGCATCGTCTTGATGGCGTCGGTCCAATCGAGGAGATCGAGGTCGTCGATGAGTCGATCGGCATAGGCCGTGATGCGCATCATCCACTGGCGCATGTTCCGCTTGAACACCGGGAAGTTGCCACGGTCGCTTCGACCGTCGGCGGTGACCTCCTCGTTGGCCACGACCGTGCCGAGACCCGGGCACCAGTTGACCGGCGCCTCGCTGACGTAGGCGAGACGGTGATCGTCGAGGAGCCGCCGCTGCTCGGAGGCGTCGAGTTCAGCCCACGCCCGGCCATCAGGGGTCGCGCGCTCACCGGAGGCGAACTCGGCGACGAGCTCGTCGATCGGGCGGGCCTTCCCGATGCGATCGTCGTACCAGGCGTTGAAGATCTGCGAGAAGATCCACTGTGTCCAGCGGTAGTAGTCGGGGTCGGTCGTCGAGATCGAGCGGCGGGTGTCGTGGCTCAATCCGAGGCGCCGCAACTGGCGGCGCATGTTCGCGATGTTGCCGTCGGTGGTGATCGCCGGGTGCTGGCCGGTCTGCACCGCGTACTGCTCGGCTGGCAGACCGAAGGCGTCGAAGCCCATCGAGTAGAGAACGTTGTGGCCGGTCATGCGCTTGAAGCGCGAGAACACGTCGGTACCGATGTAGCCGAGCGGATGGCCAACGTGAAGACCGGCGCCCGACGGGTAGGGGAACATGTCGAGCACGAACAGTTTCTCGCCCCGATCCGCTAGCAGATCGGCGTCGGCGAGCGGTCCGGCCGGGTTCGGGGCCTCGAAGGTTCCCTCGGATTCCCATCGATCCTGCCAAGAGGTCTCAATGCCCTGGGCGAGGCTCGCCGTGTAGCGGTGCTCAGGTCCGCCCGATGCGCGTTCGGTGTCTGTCGCCTCTGCCATACCGACTCGCAAGCCTACGGAAGCACCACCTCAACGGCTCACGCTCGGGGCCTCGGTGGCTAACGTCTCGCCCATGTCCTCCCCCGGACCCTCGATACGCGCGCGTCTCGAGACCGCCGCCGATCGTGATGGCGGCGTCCGTTTCGTTGGTCACTCAGTGGCCCCCGATGGCCCGGTCTTCGTGAGTTGGCGTCAGATGCACGACGAGGCTCGCGCCGTGGGCGCGGCTCTGCAGGCCCGAGGGCTTATTCCGGGTGATCACGTCGCGGTCCTCGGTCCAACGAGCCGTGAGTTGATGACGGTGATCCGGGGCTGCTGGCTCGCCGGTATCGCGTCGATGGTGCTGCCGCTTCCGATGAGGATGGGGTCGCTCGACGAGTTCGTGTCGGGGACTCGGGCCCGAATTCGCCACGGTGACGCGAAGCTCGTGTTGATCGATGACCAGCTCGCCCCGTTCTACGAGGCCACGGCCGGCGATCCGCCGATCGCCCCGATGACCTCGGTCCTGCCGGGAGCGGCGGGTGTCCCTTCGCCCGATGCCCTCGAATCACCAGCCGATGATCCGGAACGACTGGTGATCCTGCAGTACACCAGCGGTTCGACGAGCGAACCGAAGGGCGTGATGATCCCTGATCGGGTGTTGGCGGCCAACATCGACGCCGCCGGTGAGGCCGCCTCGCTGCGCGACGACGAGGTGATGGTCTCGTGGCTTCCGCTTTATCACGACATGGGTCTCGTGGGATTCCTCGCGATCCCGATGACCACCGGGGTCGACTTGGTGCAGGCCGCACCGCAGGACTTCATGGCCCACCCGGGCAACTGGATGCAGTGGATCTCGGACTGGCGCGGCACCGCGACCGCCGGGCCCAACTTCTCGTGGGTGCTCGCCACCCGTGCCCTGCGCCGCGCCGAGGGCCTCGACCTCTCGTCGCTCACCTTGGCGCTCAGCGGAGCGGAACCCGTCGATCCGAAGGCGGTCGATGCGTTCGTGACGGCTGCCGAACGATTCGGTTTGCCAGAGGGGGCGTTCTTCCCCGCCTTCGGCATGGCCGAGGTGGCCATCGCCGGCACCTTCCCGCGCCGCGGCCAAGGACTCCGGTGCGACACCGTCGACCGCGAGGTGCTTGAACGCTCGCGCGTCGCCAAGCCGATCGAGATCACCGACCCCGACGATCTCGCCGTTCGGGCGCGCCGCTTGCCGTTGCTCGGCACCGCCGTGCCCGGCCTCGAGATGCGCGTGGTCGACCCCGACACCCGCGAGGACGTCGCCGAACGCCATGTCGGCGAGTTGCTCCTACGCGGCACATCGGTGACGCCCGGCTACTACAAGCGCGACGACGCAACAGCCGCGCTCTTCCACGACGGATGGCTCTGCACTGGTGACCTCGCCTACGTGCTCGACGGGGAACTCGTGCTGTGCGGTCGTATCAAGGACGTCATCATCGTTGGGGGGCGCAACGTGTTCCCCGAGGACATCGAGCGGGCCGTCGGCGGACTCGAGGGAGTTCGAGCCGGCAACGTCATCGCCTTCGGTCAGGACGGCTACAAGGGCAAAGAGACGGTGGTCGTCGTCGCTGAGGCCCGCGACTCCGGTGACGCCTCACTCGACGAGATTCGCGAGGCGATCCACCACCGCACCCTCGAGGTGTGCGGCTTGCCGCCGCGCGACGTCATGCTCGTGCAACCGGGCACGCTCCCGAAGACCTCGTCGGGCAAGTTGCAGCGGGCCCGCTGCCGCGAGCTCTACCTCGCCGAGGAACTCGCGCTCATCTGATCCGCTCTCAGCGGGAGATCAGACTCCAACGACCCGCGAGAGGGTCTCGCCGAGCAACTCGATCCGTCCCGGGATCCAACAGTTGGCGAGGGAGTTCACACAGAACCCGTCGAGGCCGAGGGCCATCTGGGATGCCATCTCCTCGGCGACCTCATCGGGGTCGCCCCAGTGGAAGTTCGCCCGCGCGGTCTCGAGTTTCGACTCGGGCACGCCGCGGCCGAGCAGCATCGCGTCGAGCTCGGCTTGAGCCTCGTCGTGGGTCGGCGCCACACAGAGGTAGGCGAGGCGGCTGACGACGATCTCGGAACGATCGCGTCCCTGCGTCTCGCAGTGACCGGCGATCACGTCAAGTTTGTGTGAGATCTGATCGACCGGGCAGATGATGTTTGCCGAGTCGGCGTATTGGGCGACCATGCGGAACGTCTTTCGCTCCCCGGAACCGCCGATCATCACGGGCACCCGCCGCACGGGTGGTGGCTCATTGATGGCGTCGGTCACCGTGTACCACTTGCCGTCAAGACTCGGACGCTCGCCGCGAAGCATCGGGAGGATGATGTTGAGGGCCTCCTCGAGTTTCTCGAACCGGTCGGTGAAGGTGCCGAACTCGATACCGAACGAGTTGTGCTCGAGTTCGAACCATCCCGCGCCGATGCCGAGTTGGGCGCGGCCTCCGGAGACGACATCGAGGGTGGTGATGATCTTCGCGAGCACTGCCGGGTTCCGGTAGGTGTTGCCGGTGACGAGCGACGACAGCCGCACCCGGGAGGTCTCGCGGGCGATCGCCCCGAGAGCCGTGTAGCACTCGAGCATGTACTCATCGGGCTGACCGAGGCCGGGCAACTGGAAGAAGTGATCCATGAGCATCACCGTGTCGAAACCGGAGTTCTCAGCCTCGACGGCTTGACGGATGACATGGTCGAACACGCCCGACTGGTCGACTCCTGGATAGGAGAAGGATGGGATCTGGTAGCCGAGACGGGTCATGGTTCCTCCGAGGGTGGCGCTTGTCGTTTCAGTTTCTTGGGACTCCTGTAAGGATGGCCCCGTGAAGGTGGTCTACACCCTGCGTCACCGGGCACACCATCCCGAGAGGGAGTTGGAGGACTCGAGATTTCAGGAGCCCTTCGAGCATCCGGGACGGGCCGAGATCATTCGGGCGGCGCTGGCCGCCGACGGACGTTTCGAGTTCGTCGCCCCCGACGACCATGGCCGCGAGGCGATCGACGCGGTTCATGATCCGGGTTTGGTGGACTTTCTCGAGTCGGCATGGGGGCGCTTCCAGGAGGCGCACGGGCCGACGCACGACGTCATCCCTGATGTGTTCTCGATGGCCGGCCTTCGCGACGGGATGGGCCCGGCCCGTCGGCCCGACTCGATCTCGATGGAACTCGGGTGGTGGTGTTTCGAGACGACCACCCCGATCACCCAGGGCACCTACGACGCGGCCCGATCATCGGTTGATGTCGCCTTGACCGCGGCCGATCTCGTGATGGCCGGGGAGCGCACCGCCTACGGGCTGTGCCGGCCACCGGGTCACCATGCCTCGCGCTCGCTGTACGGCGGCTACTGCTTCTTCAACAACGCGGCTGTGGTGGCGAACCACCTCGCGAGCACCACCGGCTCGAAGGTGGCCGTGCTCGACGTCGACTACCACCACGGCAACGGCACCCAGCAGATCTTCTACGACCGGGAAGATGTCGTGTTTGTCTCGCTGCATGGCGATCCACACCGGGCGTACCCCTATCTCACCGGTCACGCCGACGAGACGGGAACCGGATCGGGGTCGGGTTCTACGCACAACCTTCCGTTGCCGGCCGGCTGCGATGACGATGCCTATCTGCTCGCGCTCGCCGGAGCCTGCGAACGCATCGCCTCATCAGGTGCGCAGTCGGTGGTGGTGTCCCTCGGTCTCGACACCTACTTCGACGACCCGATCAGCGACCTTGGCCTCACCGGTGACGGACTCGAGCGCTGCGGCGCGATGGTGGCCGACATGGGGCTGCCGACGGTCGTGCTCCAAGAGGGCGGCTACGCGACCGAGGCCCTCGGTGAGAACGCCCGCCGTTGGCTCTCCGGGGCGATGGGGCCCGACGGCGCCGCTGACTGACCGGTCGTCAGGCGGCCCTGAGGTCGCTCAACACCGCCGCCCAGCGATCGGGATCGCTCTTGTACGGGGCGTAGAAACCGAGGCGATCGACGATGTCACCGAAGCGTTGGCGCAACTCGGAGGCGATGCCCTCGGGCTCGGCCACCACCGCGAAGGTGTTGAGCACCTCATCGTCGATCAGTTCGCCCATCGCCTCCCATTCGCCGCGTTTCGAGAGTTTGTTCAACTCGTCTTGCAGCTCACCCCAGCCATGGAGGTCGAGAACCGCGCGATATGCCGGGGTCGAGCCGTAGAAGGCGATCTGCTGCCGGGTCGCCTTGGCCGCCGCCGCCATCTCCTCCTCGGTGTTGCCGGTGACGACGAACAGCGGTCCGGAGACCTCGAAACCCTCGAGTGACAACCCGGCGCGCTCCCGTCCTCGTTGCAGGGCGGGGATCGTCACCTCGCGCAGATAACGCTCGGTGGTGAATCCGTGGCAGAAGAACCCGTCGCAGACCTCGCCAGCGACTTCGGTCATCAACTGCCCGACACCGGCGAGGAACACCTTCGGCGGGCCGAACTCGTCGAGGTCGGACGCGTCGGGAGTGAAAAACGGGGTCATGAGCGTGTGGCGGTAGAACTCGCCGCGGAAGGCCAGTGGTTCACCGGTCAGCCAGGTGTCCCAGATAGCGCGGACGGCCTGGATCATCTCGCGCATACGTGGCGCCGGATGACTCCACTCCATCGAGAAGCGCTTCGTGATGTGTGGCTTGATCTGGCTGCCGAGACCGAGGTGGAAGCGACCCCCTGAGTAGGTCTGCAGGTCCCAGCCGATGTTCGCGAGCAGCATCGGATTTCGAGCGAACGCGACAGCGATTGATGTTCCGAGGTCGACCCGCTCGGTCGCCGAGGCCGCCGCTACGAGGGGAAGGAAGGGATCGTGAGCCGTCTCGGCGGTCCACACGCCGTCGTAGTTCGCTGCCTCGAATTCGGCGGCGGCTGTGCCGGCACCGGCGATCGTCGAGGGGAGGGTCGCGTCGATCTTCATTACCGGAGGGTAACCCGTGGGCCGTTGGCGGCCCGCTGCGTCAGTCTTGATCGCGAAGGAACTGCTCGATCTCAGCGCCGATCTCATCGGCTGAGCGCAGTTCGATTCGCGGCCCCCCGAAATCGATACCGCTCGGAGTGTCGTCGGTCGAGTCGTGGATCCGCTCGAGTTGTTCGAGCATCGCTTGATGCTCCTCGTTGCCGGAGATCAGATCATCGATCCGTTGACGCTGCTTCACCGTCTGCTGGCGGATCCCCGTTCCGTCAACCACGACATCCACGGCTTCACGCAACCCGTCGAGCAGGGCGACAGCGGCAGCCGGATACGGCATCGTCGACACGTAATGCGGCACCTGAGCCCAGATACCGAGCGACGGGATGCCGAGAGAGTGCATCTCGTGCTCGAGGATCGCGCAGACCCCGGCGGGAACCTCGAGGGTGGAGCGAAGGAAGGGCACGCGAGCGAGCACGTCCTGGGAAGGGGTGGTGATCGACAGGCGAGGCGAGCGGGTGTGCGGGGCCGCGAAGGGATAGGCGCCGAGATGGGCCATCGCCGACACGCCGAGCAGACGAGCGAGATGGGACATCTCCGCGCGGAAGCGGTGCCAGGCCATGTCCGGCTCAGGGCCGCTGAGGAGGACCAAGTCGTGCCCCGCGAGGTCGCGGCCGACCGAGATGGTGATGTGCTGCCACTCGACGAGCGTGTTGAGCCCCTCGTCGAGGTGAAGTGTGGGCCGGCGAGCGCGGAAGTCGATGAAGGGGTCATCGTCGAACACGGCCACCGGCGAGCCGTCCGACTCGGTCATAACGGCCTGCATCGCGGACTGAGCCGCGCCACCGGAATCGATCCATCCGGTGAGGGCCACGATCATGACCGGGTTGTCGAGCTGTGGCGTGTCCGAGAGCCAGCGGATGGTGTCACCGGGGGAGGTCATCGCGCCTCCAGGATCTGAAGGGCCCGTTCAGCAGCCGAGTCGACCTGCCGCCGGAACGGTTCGAGTTCGGCGGGATCCTTGGATCCGAGCGCGCCACCGAGATAGCGGGCGTAGACACCTTCAAGGATGCAGGCGAGCTTCCAGGAGGCGAAAGCGATGTAGATGTCGAGATCGCTGAGATTCCGTCCCGAGACCTCGGCGTAGCGGTCGACGAGTTGCTGGCGGTCCCAGAAACCCTCCACGCGGGTCGCCGCCGCGGCCCACGGGCTCGGTTCGTCATTCGGCCCCGTCCAGTAAACGCAGAGAAGGCCGACGTCGGCGAGCGGGTCGCCGAGGGTGCAGATCTCCCAATCGAGAACCGCCGCCACCGAGCCATCGGCGGCGAGCATCGTGTTGTCGAGTCGGTAGTCGCCATGGACGATGGTGGCCGAGCCCTGCTCGGGTAGTGATTCGAGCAAGGCGTCGTGCACTTCATCGACGATCGGCAACTCGCGGGTCTTCTGAGCGTTCCACTGCCCGTACCAGCGCTTCAGTTGCCGAGCCAGATAGCCCTCGTGCCGGCTGAGATCGCCGAGTCCGACGGCGACCGGGTCGACGGAATGAAGCGCAGCCAAGGTGTCGACCAGCGACCGACTTGCGGTCGACCGCGATTCGCGGGTGAGCGCGGTCAACGCGGTCTCCTCATCGCGGACGACGACGCCGTCGACCCGCTCCATCACGTAGAACGGAGCGTCGTTGACCGACTCGTCAGCGCACATACCGAGCGTTCTCGGTACGGGTACCGGGCCATCCACCAGAGCCGAGATGATGCGGTGCTCACGCCCCATGTCGTGGGCGCTCGCGAGTCCGTGCGAGAGCGGAGGACGACGCAACACCATGGGTCGGCCATCATCGCCGACCACGGAGAACGTGAGATTGGAGTGACCGCCGGCGATCACCTCGAACCGATACGGCCCGCGGGCGCCGGGGATGTGCTCGTCGAGCCAAGCGGAGACCGATGACGACTCGATTCCGATGGGCGTGTCGTCTGTCTCCGCCCCGGACGCCATGCGGCGATGGTATCCGGACCGTCCGGCGGGCGACTCGGGGCGGGTCGTTCAGTCGCTGATGACGGGAGGCCGCGTGAGGAGCACCGGCCGAGGGCACCGATGGACGATGCTCATCGCCTCTGATCCGAGCGCCGCACGACCGGTCCCGCTTCGTCCGTGCGTGGTCGCGACAACGAGAGACACCGATGTATCGCTCGCGTAGTCGGCGATGGCGTGAGCTGGGTGCCGATGATGGAGGACCTCGTACTCAACTCGGTGCTCGGTCCGGCGGTAGATGTCGTCGGCGGTTCGGGCGAGGTATGCGGACTCGCCACGGTCAGCGTCGGCGAACTCCTGATCGAGGCTCTGAACAAGCCATGGGGTGCTGCCGTGCTCGATCGCCCATGCGAGGCCGACACCGATCGCCTGCTCGGAGAGTTCTGAACCGTCCACCGCGATGAGCACGCGGCCGGAGGGGTCGAAACTCTCGATGTCCACTTGGGGGCCGACGAGGAGTATCGGACCGTGGAGCGCCCGCAGGAGGTCCTCGGCTACCGATCCGATAAGCGCAGCCGAGCGTCCCCTGCCGACGCTGCTCATCACGATCAAGGATCCGTCATCGCGTCCATCGATTTCGGCAGCGATGGTCTCGTCGATCCGACCGTTCTGGACGAGGGCCGTGACTCGGAGGTTCTCACCGATGCGGGCGTCAACGCGTTCACGGCGGGCGGTTTGTTGGGTGAACCGCCGGCGGATCGCGTCCGTGGTTGCCTCCACGTCACCGGGCAGCAGCACGACCTCGAGGACCTCGAGATCGAGTCCGTCCGAGCTGGCCAACTCGGCGGCGAGATCCACCGCGCGCCACGCGAAGTCGGAACCGTCGCTGAGAACGATCAGATGCGTGTGCTCGTCGCCACGTTGGGTCGTGAATTCACTGGACATCTCAACCTCCTCGAGAGGGCTGCGAACCGAGTGTTCGGCCTCCGAGTCCGAACGTAAGCGCGACCGATCGGTATCGCTAGGGACTTCCGTCCCTCCGTGCGCGCAGCGGGTGCCCCCGGCCAAGGGGTATCGGTAGCGTGGAACCATGACCGATCTCGGAGCCCTCGGCAATCAGGGCGGTGCCGTCATCGACGTCACCGACGCGACCTTCGAACAGGAGGTGATGCTGCGCTCGCAGTCCACACCGGTGGTCGTCGATCTCTGGGCACCGTGGTGTGGCCCGTGCAAGACCCTCGGCCCAATCCTTGAAGAGGTCATTTCCGCGACGGGCGGCAAGGTCGTGTTGGCCAAGGTCAACGTCGACGAGAACCCAGCGATCGCCGGCGCCTTTCAGGTTCAGTCGATCCCGGCGGTCTACGCCGTATCGGACGCGAAGGTCGTCGACGGCTTCATGGGAGCGGTCGGTCGCTCCGAGGTCCAGGCCTTCGTTGATCGTCTCGCGCCGAGCGCCGAGGACGACATGATCGCCTCGCTGGTGGCCGCCCGCGACGAGCTCGGTCTCCGCGCGGCCTTGGAGACCAACCCGGGCGACGAGGACATCGTGGTCACACTCGCTGAGATCCTCGTGGAGCGCGGTGAGACGGCCGAGGCGCTCGCTTTGCTCGAGCGCGTGCCCGAGACCGACCGAGTTCGCCATGTGAAGGCCGAGGCGCGTCTCGGCACGGTCAAGCCCGAGGACGACTACGACGAGCGGCTAACCGAGCTACTCGACCGTGTCAAGGGTGATGATGAGGCGCGGCAGACCTTCGTCGACATCCTCGAACTGATGGGCCCCGACGATCCCCGAACCGCGGCCTATCGCAAACAGTTGACGGCCCGACTCTTCTGACCGTCACAGCACCGTAGGGTGCGCGCTCCGACCTCCCTCCCGATCGGAGAGGAGCATCGATGGCGTCATCAACCGCACCAATCGGAGCGGCCGGTCCGAAGGAACGCGCGCTCGCTCGCACCCGTGCGCTCATCGAGTTCTGGGGGCCCGCGCGCCTCATCGCCACCGCTGTCGCGGCCCTCTCGGTGACTATCGCTGGCATGTGGCTCCTCTCACCTTCGCGTCCGCCGGTCGAGGCGGCCATCCCCACGTTGACGACGGCTGTGGGCTCGACCCGGTCGGGCATCGGCGAACCGATGGTGCGAGTCACGGTGCATGTCGCTGGTGCCGTCAACCGCCCCGGGGTCTACCGACTCGAGGCCGGGTCGCGGGTGCACGAGGCGATCGACGCGGCGGGAGGCCCGACCGCTGCCGCCGACACCGACCGTGTCAACCTCGCGGCGCCGCTGGTTGACGGGGCGCAGGTTCGACTTCCCGAGATCGGGGAGCTCGCGGTCGCCTGGCCCGAGCCCGCCGGCCTGGTCGACATCAACAGCGCCGACACCGCCACCCTTGAGGGCCTCCCCGGTATCGGCCCCTCCCTCGCCCGGGCCATCGTCGACGAACGAGAGCGATCCGGTCCCTTCCGAGGGGTCGACGACCTCAATCGGGTGTCTGGGCTCGGCCCGGTGCGCATCGACGCGCTCCGCGATCTGGTTGCGACGTGAGCGGGTGCCTACAGCAGGCGCTCGCCGAGGCGAACCGCCGCGATCAGCACCCCGGCGACCGCGCCGATGCCAACCGCGACGTAGAGCAGGCCCATCTCCATCCAAAACTCGCGCCATGCGGTGATCGGGTGTCGAGCCGCCCGGCGACTCGCCACCCAACCGAGCAGCAGCCAGAACGGCACGCTTCCTGCGATCGCAAGGGGGTACGCGCCTTGGTCGGCGATCGGCGCCCCGACCACGAGCAGGCCAGGAGCTGCGACCACCCCGGTCAGCAAGGCGAGCACCGCCGTCGTTCTGCCCTGCCCGAAAACAAGCGCGGCGATCGCGACCAGACCGGTGACACCCGGCAGCGCGAGTCCATAGAGCGGGCCGAGGCGCCGCACGCGGTTGCGATGCCACCTCAATCCGCGGTACTCAGGCGTGGGCTGCGTTGCGGGGGCCTCGGTGGGCTGCGCGCTGTCGATCGCTTGGTCGCTCATCGTCTACTCCTGCGTCGATGACCGACGCGGCGCCGTCAGACTACGTCGCGCGAGGCGACCCCGAGGGGGAGCGAGGCGATCACGAGACCGGCGACGAATCGACCGGTCTGCCCGACCGCCTCATCGTCGCCGCTGCCGTGGTGCTCTCGTCATCGATTGTCGCTCTCCCTTCGGCCCTCGGCGGCGGGTCTCCCGTCGTCGCCCGGCTCGGACTCGTCGTTGGGTGCCTGCTCGTTGTGGTCGGAGTGCCGCGGGTTGCTCGCTCTCGCCGCGTCGTTGCCTTGTTGTGCATTGCCGTGCTCTGCCTGCTCGGCTTCGTGCTTGGCGAACGCGCGAACCGGTCGCTTCTCGTCGACGCAGGCGGGCCGTACACGGGATGGGCGAGGGTGGTCGACGACCCTCGCAGTTACCGATCGTCGACCTGGCTGCTCGTCGAGGTGAATGGCGAGCGCCATGAGGTGTGGCTTCGACGGTCCTCGCATCGCGCCCGAGCCGAGTCGCTCAGCGCTGGCGAGCACGTCATGATCTCTGGGGAACGGATCTCCCTCGACCCGAAACGCCGCTCGCGTGTGGCATGGCAACACACGGTTGGCGAGCTGCGCGTCGATTGGCTCGGCGACGTCGCCGACGGCGGGGCGCTCGCTCGCTCCTCCAACCGGGTGCGCGCCCTTGTCGCCGATGGAGCGGCCCTCATCGGGGCCCCGGAAGACTCGCTGCTTCGTGGTCTGGTCATCGGCGATGACCTCGAGCAGCCCGCGGAGATGATCGAGCGCTTCCGCCGCAGCGGTCTCTCTCACCTCACCGCCGTGTCCGGCCAGAACGTGACCCTCGTGCTCGCAGCCAGCTCGCCGCTCCTGCGCCGGCTCCGGACACGAGCGAGGCTCCTCGCAACCATCGGCCTCATCGCCTGGTTCGTCATGATCACCCGATTCGAACCATCGATCCTTCGGGCCGGAACGATGGCGGTGCTCGCCGCGGTCGGCGCGCACATCGGTCGCGAGCGGAGCCCGATTCGCATGCTCGCGCTCGCCGTGATCGCCTTGGTCGTCATCGACCCGCTCATCACGCGATCGGTTGGACTCTGGCTCTCGGTCGGGGCGACCGCCGGAGTGATCGGTATCGGCCCCCGACTCCTCCCGGGGCTCGCGCGCCTCGGACTGCTCGCCACGCCGGTCGCCGTCACCCTCGGCGCTCAGCTCGGTGTCGCCGTACCGAGCCTCCTCGCCTTCGGCCGCCTGCCCCTCATCGGCCTCGTCGCCAACTTGCTCGCGGTGCCAGTGGCCGGACTGGTGATGCTGATCGGCCTGCCCGCCTGCCTCCTCGCCGGGCTGACCGCCACCATCGCGCCCCTCGTCGGATCATTGATCCTCGCACCGGTCGCCCTCGGGGTGCGCTGGGTGGACCGCATCGCAGCGATCGGTGATCGGCTCGAGCCCGCGAGTTCGATCCCCGGTGTGTTGGTCACCGCGGTGCTCGGCTGCGCGATTCTCGCACTCGCTCGGTGGAGCGGTGACACCACAGCGAGGAGGGGTGCTATGAACGAGGCGGCATGAGTATCCACCTCCTCACCGGCGACGACGAGTCGAACCTGCGCGCGGCGGTCACTGAACTCGTGCATGAACTCGTCGGCGACGCCGACCGATCCCTCATGGTCGACGAGTTCGATGGAGCCGAATACACCCTGCGCGAGGTGGTCGACTCCGCGCAGACCCCTCCATTTCTTACCGAGAGTCGCGTCGTGGTCGCGCGAGGCATCGGACGGTTCGTCGCCGCCGACATCGACGTTATGAAGGCCTATCTCGCCGATCCGTTGCCGACGACGCACCTCGTGCTGGTGGGCGGTGGGGGAGCGGTCACCAAACCGCTCCTGGACGCGGTGAAATCCGCCGGAGGCTCGACGCGTAGTACCTCGGTGTCAACGCGCGGACGCGACCTCGAGACCTGGGTGCGGAGTCGACTCGAGGTGAAGGGCCTGCATTTCGATCAGCCCGCCCTCACCCGTCTGCTCGACTGGCTCGGCGAGAACACCTCCACGCTTGACGGACTCCTCGACACGGTTGCGGCTGCCCACTCGGGTCGTTCGAAAGTCCAACTCGCCGAACTCGAACCCCTCCTCGGTGAGGAGGGAGGTGTGCCTCCCTGGGACCTCACCGACGCGATCGACGGTGGTGATGTCGTGCGCTCCATCACGCTCCTGCACCGGATGATGCACGGGGGTGGGCGCCATCCCCTGCAGGTCATGGCGATCCTTCATGGCCATTACGCCAAGATGGCTCGTCTCGATGGATCGGGGGCCAGCGACCCGGACGGCGCGGCGGCAGCGCTCGGGGTGAAGAGCTCATTCGCCGCAGGGAAAGTCCTCAACTCGTATCGACGCCTTGGCGTCGACGGCGTCCGTCGAGCCATTGGGCTGCTGGCCTCAGCCGATCTCGACCTCAGAGGGGAGACCGGTCTCGACGAGGAGACCGTGATGGAGATCTTGGTCGCGCGCCTCGCGCGACTCGCGCCTGCCGGGCGGCGAACCACTGGTGGTCGACGCGCCAGCTGAGCGGGTCAGCCCGCGTTGATGCGCTTCATGAGGCGGCTCTTGCGACGAGCCGCCGTGTTCTTGTGAATGACACCCTTGCTCACCGCGGAGTCGAGACGCTTCACCGCCGCGCGAACGGCGGCCTCGTTTTCGTCGGTGCCGACGGTGGACTCAGCCTTCTTGACGCGCGTCTTCAGCTCGCTGCGCACAGCGCGATTGCGCTCCGCGGCCTTGGCGTTGGTGAGGATTCGCTTCTTTTGGCTCTTGATGTTGGCCACGGGCACTCCGGGTTGATCCACGCCGCCACCCGATGGTGGCGGTTCCTGAACCCACTGGCGGCAAGCCGCCGATGGACGGGGGAACGCTACCGGAGGCACCCCGTGGACCCAACGCCGCACCGGTAGCGTGAGCGATGCCATGGACCTCCCCCCGCCGGGCATTGACCGGATCCGGAACTTCTCGATCATCGCCCACATCGATCACGGGAAGTCGACGCTGTCCGACCGGATCCTCGAGGTGACCGGAGCGGTGCAGTCGAGGGATATGCGCGCCCAATACCTCGACTCGATGGACCTCGAGCGGGAGCGCGGCATCACGATCAAGGCTCAGAACGTGCGAGTCGAGTGGCGCGGTCATGTCTTCCACCTGATCGATACCCCAGGGCACGTCGACTTCGGTTACGAGGTGTCGCGCTCGCTCGCCGCGTGCGAGGGCGTGGTGCTCGTGGTGGACGCCGCCCAAGGGATCGAGGCTCAGACCCTTGCCAACTGCTACCTCGCTCTCGAGAACGACCTCGAGATCGTCGCCTGCCTCAACAAGATCGATCTGCCGGCTGCCGACCCTGATCGCTACGCCATGGAGATCGAGACGGTTCTTGGCATCCCCGCCGAGGACATCCTGCGCATCTCAGCCAAGACTGGCGAGGGAGTGCCTGAACTCCTCGACGCCATCGCGGAGCGCATCCCCCCGCCAACCGGATCCGTCGAGGAGCCGCTGCGAGCGCTGATCTTCGACTCCCAGTTCGACCAATACCGCGGTGTGGTGTCGTCGATCCGCGTTGTCGACGGAACGCTGACCTCGGGATCGCGGCTTCAGTTCATGCAAGCCCAAGCGACCCACGAGGCCCTCGAGATCGGTGTCCGCCGGCCCGCCCCCACGCCCGTCACCTCGCTCGGGCCCGGAGAGGTCGGCTACCTGATCGCGGGCATCAAAGACGTCGGCGATGCTCGCTCCGGCGAGACGGTCACCACGACCCCCCGCGGCGCGACCACCGCCCTCGAGGGCTACCGCGATCCGAAGCCGATGGTGTTCTCCGGACTCTTCCCGATCGACGGCGACGACTTCGAGGACCTGCGTGACTCCCTCGCGAAGTTGAAACTCAACGACGCCTCAGTGACCTACACCCCCGAGTCGTCCGGCGCGCTCGGTTTTGGCTTCCGGTGCGGCTTCCTTGGCCTGTTGCATATGGAAATCGTCAAGGAGCGCCTCGAGCGCGAGTTCGGTCTCGCCCTCATCGCCACCGCGCCCTCGGTCGAGTACCGCGTCACCCGCACCGACGGACATGTCGAGGTGATCGACAACCCCTCCGATCTGCCTCCCGTGCAACAGGTCGACTTCATCGAGGAGCCGGTCTTCAAGGTGTCGATCATCACGCCGACCAACTACACCGGGGCGTTGATGGAGCTCTGCCAAAGCCGTCGCGGCGAGATGAAACGCATGGAGTACCTGTCGCCCGAGCGGGTGGAACTCAACTACGAGATTCCGCTCGCCGAAGTGGTCGTCGACTTCTTCGACCAGTTGAAGAGCCGCAGCCAGGGCTACGCCAGCCTCGACTACGAGCTCGCTGGCTATCAGCGCTCCAACCTGGTGCGAGTCGACCTGTTGCTGAACGGTCAACCGGCCGATGCGTTCTCGACGATCGTGCACCGCGACAACGCCGAGTCGTACGGACGTCGCATGTGCGAGAAGCTCCGCGAGCTCATCCCACGCCAGATGTTCGACGTGCCCATCCAGGCCGCGATCGGCGGCAAGGTGATCGCCCGTGAGACCGTCAAGGCCAAGCGCAAGGACGTACTCGCCAAGTGCTACGGCGGCGACATCACCCGTAAGCGCAAACTGCTCGAGAAGCAGAAGGAGGGCAAGAAGAAGATGAAGGCGATCGGTCGGGTCGAGGTGCCCGGCGACGTGTTCATCTCGGCCCTCAAACTCGATGACTGAACCGGCCGATCACCGTGAGTGACACCGCCGGGCGGGCTCCCGTCGCCGGGCCGTCCACGTTCCGTTCGCTTCGGCATCGCAACGCGCGGCTCTTTCTCGGTGGGCTGTTCGTCTCCCAAATCGGGGCGTGGGTGCAGTACACCGCGCTCGCCATCGTCGTCGACCGGCTCACCGGCTCCACCACGGCCATCGGTGTGCTCACCGCGCTGCAGTTCGGGCCCCTGCTGGTGCTCGGTGCCTGGGCCGGCGCCTTCGCGGACCGGGTCGATCGCCGACGGATCGTGCTCATCACCCAGAGCCTTCTCGCGGTTCAAGCCGTCGCCCTCGCCATCGCGGACTTCGTCGACCTGTTGAACGTGGGTGTCGTCTACGCGCTCACCCTCGCGCTCGGCGTCGTCTCGGCGATCGACAATCCGGCTCGGCGCGGATTCGTCATCCAGCTCGTCGATCAAAGCGAGATTTCCAACGCGATGTCGCTGAACACGGCCACGATGACCGGTTCGCGCATCTTCGGCCCTGCGATCGCGGCGCTGCTGATCACCCGTGTCGGCACCGGGTGGCTCTTCGCGCTGAACGCCATCACCTCGATCGCGATCATCTACTCGATCGTCGCCGTCGACCGGTCGAAGGTTCACGAGGCGCCGAAGGTCGCGCCCGGCGGGCGTCCGATCCGCGACGCGCTCGCGTACATCCGGGCGACACCGAGACTCGGAGCCACCTTCGTCGTCTTCGCCGTGGTCTCCACCTTCGGCTACAACCACAACGTCTCGCTGCCGAGAATCGCCAATGAGATCTGGGAGAACGAGCAGTGGTTCGGCTGGGTGATGACCGTGATCAGCCTCGGCAGCATGATCGGCAGCCTGATGACCGCCTCGCGACCGTCGGTGACCATGAGGTGGATGGCCGCGCACGGCCTGATTCTCGGGGTAAGCGGGCTCGCGCTCGCTTGGACCCCGAGTGGATGGGTGGCGCTGGTGGTGGCGATCCCGCTCGGGCTGGGAGGTGCCGCCTTCATCGCCTCCATGAACTCGTTTAGCCAGCAGGAATGCCCACCGGAGATGCGAGGCCGGATCCTCGCCTTCATCGCGATCGCCTTCCTCGGCTCCTATCCGATCGGTGGGCCGATCACTGGGATCGTCGGCGACCTGATCGGCCTCGAATGGTCGATCGCCTACGGGGCGGCGATCACGACGGT
This sequence comes from Ilumatobacteraceae bacterium, assembly GCA_017859785.1. GTDB lineage: Bacteria > Actinomycetota > Acidimicrobiia > Acidimicrobiales > Ilumatobacteraceae > Casp-actino5. Next base: position 22,793 of record JAFMMJ010000005.1, on the reverse strand, counting down.
CGCCGTGCTTTGGCTGATCGCTCGAGTCGTGCCCCGCTCTGAGGCCCGAGTGGCGACTCGGGCCGGTGTCGGCTGAACTGTGAGCGTGACGAACCGGACGAGCGTGGTGTGGTTCCGCCGGGACCTGCGCACCATTGATCATCCAGCGTTGTGTCGGGCGGTCGCGGACGGCGCGGTGCTCCCACTCTTCGTGATCGACCCCGCGTTCTCCGCCTCCTCCAGGGTTCGCCGCGCCGCGCTCGCTGGGATGCTCGCCTCACTCGATCGTGATCTCGGCGGGGCGCTGCACGTCGCGGTCGGCGATCCGATCGAGATCGTGCCGGCTGTCGCGGCGGCGATCGGCGCCGAGGTTGTGCACGTCAGCCGCGATCACGGCCCTTATGGGCATCGCCGTGATGCCGCCGTCGCCGAGCGACTGCGAGCCGACGGTCGACGACTCATCGGTACCGGCTCGAACCATCTTGTCGACCCGACCACGGTGACCAAGGCCGACGGCAGCCCATACGCGGTGTTCACCCCGTTCAGTCGGACGTGGCGCTCGGTGCTCGCCGAGTCGGGCAACACCGTGCTGCTCGACGCGCCGAGCAACGGCGACTGGATCACCGGTATCGCCGGGGCAGTCGATGACCCACGCTCTGCGCTCGGAGTGAGCGCCGATGAGTCGACCCTGATCGACGACGTGCACCTCGATCTCTCGACGGCGAGCGCGCTCCAGCGATGGTCGACCTTTCGCGATGAGGGACTCGACCATTACGAGGAGAAGCGGAACCTGCCCGCTGAAGCCGGCACGAGTTCGATGTCGTCCGCGCTCCGATTCGGACTCGTCCATCCCGCTCGACTGCTCGCTGATCTCGACCCCGGCTCTGAGGATCACCGCACCTTCGAGAGTGAGCTGTGCTGGCGTGACTTCTACGCAGACGTGCTCTTCCGCCGGCCGGAGACCGCCTGGGAAAACCTCGATCGTCGCCTCGACGGGATCGCGCTCGACACCGATGACCGAGCCCGGGAACGGTTCGCACTCTGGTGCGAGGGGCGCACGGGGTTCGAGATCGTCGACGCCGGCATGCGCCAACTGCTCGCGACCGGCTGGATGCACAACCGCGTTCGCATGATCGTCGCCAGCTTCCTCGTGAAGGACCTCCACCTTCCCTGGCAGTGGGGAGCGCGGTTCTTCATGGAGCACCTGATCGACGGCGACCTCGCGTCGAACAATCACGGCTGGCAGTGGGCCGCGGGAACCGGCACCGACGCCGCCCCCTACTTCCGTGTGTTCAACCCGGTCACTCAGGCCGAACGCTGGGATCCCGACCGGTCCTATCGGGCACGCTGGGTCCCCGAACTCGACAGCACCGATTATCCAGCTCCGATGGTCGACCATGCCCGAGAACGAGACGAGGCGCTCGCCCGGTACAAGGCAGCACGGGGCGGTTAGCACTCGGTAACCTCAAGTGCCAGATGCTCGACGATCGCAAGACCGCCATCCTGAGTGCCGTCGTCCAGGAGTACATCGCGACCGCACAACCCGTGGGCTCGTCCCACATTGCCAGCGCGCCCGGCGTGCAGGTGTCGCCGGCCACTGTTCGCAACGACATGGCGGTGCTCGAGCAGGAGGGTTTCCTCGTGCAACCCCACACCTCGGCCGGACGGGTGCCGACCGACAAGGGCTACCGATTCTTCGTCGACCACCTGACTGAGCCCGGGCGCCTCGACGACAGCCGTTCCGCTCAGGTCGGTGACTTCTTCTCCGCCGCCCATGGCCGCCTCGAGGAACTGCTCCACCAAACCTCAGATCTCCTGACCCGGCTCACCAACTCCGCCTCGATGGTGCTCGGACCGGCTGCGGCAGCCGCAGTGGTTCGCTCCGTCCAGATCGTCGGGCTCTCGACCACGACCGCCACCGCGATCCTCGTGCTCTCGAACGGGACGGTGACGAGCGAGGTGATCGACCTACCCGACGGAGCGGTCGACGACGAGATCCATCGCGCGGCCGCCCATCTCGACTCGGTGCTCTCGGGTCGCTCCATCGCCGATGTCGATTCGGCGCCAGCCCTCGGCGACCTTCGCGTCGACGGGATCGTGACTGCGGCACTCGATGCGCTGAGGCGCGCCTCCAGCGACGACCAGGTGTTTGTCGGTGGCGCCTCGACCGTCGCAGCCGCCTTCGACGCTGTCGAGGTGGTGCGAGATGTGCTGCACACCCTCGAGCAGCAGTTCGTCGTCGTCTCGCTGGTGCAGAACATCCTCGACCGCGGCATGTCGGTCGCCATCGGCGTCGAGCATGGTGTTGAGCCGCTCGCCGCCTGCTCCGTCGTGGTCGCTCCGGTGGTCGTCGACGGAGAGCACCTCGGATCGGTCGGCGTGCTTGGACCCACCCGCATGAACTACCCGCAGGCGCTCGCGACCGTCGGTCTGGTGAGCGACCGCCTCGGCCGACACCTCGGGGACGCCGGCTGATGGCCGACTTCTACGAACTGCTCGGGGTTGCTCGCTCCGCTTCCGCTGAGGAGATCAAGAAGGCCTATCGCAAGCGGGCGCGCGAACTGCACCCCGACGCGAACCCCGACGATCCGGATGCCGCCGAGCGCTTCAAAGAACTCGCCCGCGCGTATCAGGTCCTCTCCGACGACGATCAGCGCGCCCGTTACGACCGATTCGGCGAGGCCGGGGTGTCGGGATCCGGGGGAGGGGCGTCAGCCGAGGACGTGTTCGGCGCGGGACTTGGCGACATCTTCGATGCCTTCTTCGGTGGAGGTAGCCCCTTTGGTGGCACCTCGCGCGGTCGTGGCCCGACCGGCCCGCCACGTGGCCAAGACATGGAGGTCGTGGCCGACATCACCTTCGAGCAGGCGGTCTTCGGCGAGCGGATTCCCGTGCCCCTTCGGCTGCCTTCGCCCTGCCCGGATTGCGCGGGCACCGGGGCTGGAGAGGGCACGCAGCCGGTCACCTGCTCGGAATGCTCCGGCAGCGGCCAGGTGCGGCGGGTGCGCCAAAGCGTCCTCGGTCAGATGGTGACCAGCGCTGCCTGCGGCCGCTGCGGTGGCATGGGCGAGGTCATCGCGACGCCATGCTCCACCTGCCGAGGCGAGGGCCGTGTCACCGCGGAGGAGACCTACGACGTCGACGTGCCGGCCGGAGTCGACACAGGCGCGACACTCCGGCTGACCGGTCGTGGTGCGGCGGGACCTCGGGGAGGTGCTCGCGGGGACCTCTACGTCCACCTGCGCGTGGCCCCACACGAGCGCTACGAACGCGACGGCACCGATCTCGTCACTCGGGTGCCGGTGTCGGTCTCCCAGGCCGCCCTCGGAACGACGGTTGATCTTCCGACGCTGGACGGCGACGAGGAGCTGCAGATTCCCGCCGGCACGCAACCCGGGCACGAGTTCCTTCTCCGGGGACGAGGAGTCCCGCGCCTACAGGCCCGGGGACGCGGAGATCTGCGGGTCATCGTCGAGGTTCGGGTACCGACCGAGCTCGACAGCACCGAGACCGAGCTGCTCACCCGCCTGGCCGAGCACCGCGAGGAGCGGATCGGCACATCCGGGGGCACGAGCCTGTTCTCCCGGATCAAGTCGGCCTTCTCGTGACCGACGAACTCCGGACCGCCGACGGCCATCTTCTCGTCGACGATCTCGATCACCCCGCGCTGACCGAGGAGGCCGAGCATCACCTCACCAGGGTTCTGCGCCTCCGCGACGGGCGCCTCGTCACGGTCACCGACGGCCGTGGCCGATGGAGGACGTGTCGCCTCGAATCGGGGATGTTGGCTGTGGAAGGGGACATCCGCGAGGGTGTTGATCGGCCGAGCATCTCCGTCGCAGCCGCCGTTCCGAAGGGCGACCGGGTCGACTGGATGGTTCAGAAGCTCACCGAACTCGGAGTGGCGCGCATCGTGCTGTTGCGATGCGAGCGGTCGGTCGTCAATTGGGAGGGTGAGCGGGGCGAGCGTCAACTCGAGCGGCTCCGCCGCATCTCTATCGGGGCGCTTCAGCAGTCTCGAGGCCTCCGGATGCCGAGCCTCGAAGGTCCCATCCCGGCCAGCGAAGTGCTTCACGAGACTCCGATCGCGGAGCCCGGAGGGGAAGCGCTCTCCGGCGACGATCGGTCGATCGCCATTGGTCCTGAAGGCGGCTGGAGCGATGCCGAACTTGCCACCGCGGCGAGGCGTGTCGATCTCGGGCCGGGGGTGCTGCGGGTTGAGACCGCCGCGGTGACGGCCGCCGTTCTGATGACTCGGGTTACGAGGTGAGCGACGCCGCCGGTTTCGGCGTGTACGTGCACATACCGTTCTGCGCCTCAAAATGCGATTACTGCGCGTTCGCGACCTGGACGGACCGAGCCCACCTGATGGAGGCGTATCTCGCCGCCGTGGAACGCGAGATCGAACAGGCCGAACTGCCTGGCGCCACCTCGGTGTTCGTTGGCGGTGGCACCCCATCGCTCGTCCCCGCGGAACGTCTGGCCGCTCTGATCGCCACCATTGCGGTGGTCGACGGTGCGGAGATCACCGTCGAGTGCAATCCCGACGATGTGACCCCGACGCTCACCGCGGCCTACGCCGCGGCTGGGGTGAACCGGATCTCGCTCGGGGTGCAGTCGATGGTTCCCGAGGTGCTCCAGCGCCTCGGTAGGCGACATGACCGCGACAACGTCGCCTCGGCGGTTGACGCCATCCGATCGGCGGGGATGCCGACGTTCAACCTCGACCTGATCTACGGAACGGTGGGGGAGAGCGACGACGACTGGCGGAGCACCCTCGACGAGGTACTCGCACTCGACCCTCCCCACATCTCGGCGTACGCCCTCACCGTCGAGGCGGGCACGCCGCTCGCCGAGCGTCGGGCCGATCACCCCGACGACGATGTACAAGCCGACCGCTACGAAATCGTCGACGAGGCCCTCACCTCGGCGGGTCTCGTCGGCTACGAGATCTCCAACTGGGCGAAGCCCGGACATGAGTGCCGCCATAACGGCCTCTACTGGTCGCAGGGCGACTACTGGGGCTTCGGGTGCGCCGCGCACTCGCATCGAGCGGGACGACGGTGGTGGAACGTGCGCACCCCCGATCGCTACATCGACCTCGTCAACTCGGGCGCTTCCACCGAGGCGGCCGGCGAGGAGCTCGACGATGAGACGCGCCTGTTCGAGGGGCTCGAACTCAGCCTTCGCACCCGCGAGGGGGTGCCGCTCGATCGGCTCGATGGCGAGGCGCTACCGGGAATCGTCGAACAGCGTGGGGATCGGTGGGTGCTCACCCGCCGGGGACGACTGATGGCGAACGAGGTGAGCACGCACCTGATCGTGTGACCGGCCGGTGGTGCCGACTCCGGCCAGGGGGTACACTCCGAGCCGCTACGGGCGCGTAGCTCAGTTGGTTAGAGCGCCACCATGACACGGTGGAGGTCCCGGGTTCGAGTCCCGTCGTGCCCACCACACCCCGGTCGCGACCGGGGTGTTCGCGTTTCTTGGCTGAGCCAACCAGCCAGTGGGCTGGCCGTCGTTCACCCGATCCAGCCGAGCACGTCGACGAGCACGTGGCCCGAGCCGGTGGAGTCGTTTCCCGTTGACAGGAACACCTGCAGTGTCCCGTCACCGCCGAGGCCGACGATCGCCATATTCGGCACCACCTCGCCGGCCCGCCAGTTGAGATTCGACACGGTCGGCTGGGCGGCTCCCGTCGGCCACACCGACAGATAGCCAGCCGCCGTCGGTGAGACGACGGTGATGTTCACATGCACTCCGGTCGCGCCTGCCGGCACGCCCTCGACACCACCGATTCGGATGGTTCGCGTCTCACCATGACCCATCGCGCCTGCTGCTGTCCCGCGACCGGTCCGTGTGTCGAACACCCTCACCGGATCGACCGCGGTCGTCATCCCGCCGTCACCGAAGTAGCCGAGCACATCGACGAGGAGATGCGTGGAGGTGCCTGCTGCGAGCAGATCGACAGCTCCGGACGCGCCCACCTCGACAACAACCAGATTCGGACGGGTGACGCCTCGACGCAGGTTGAGATTCGACGCGTTCGGCGCGGGTGAACCTGCTGGGAACACCGTGACGTAGCCCGAGCCGACCGGATCGGCTGCGGTCACGTTCAGCACCACGGACCTGGCGTCGGCGGGCACCCCTGCGACCCCGGCCACGGCCACCCGTCGAATTTCTCCCGGGGAGAACGCACCACCCGCGAGCCGGGAGTCGAGCAACCGGGTTGGGGTGACACCAGAGAAACCGACACCGTCGGCGTTCGGGCCGTAGCCGAACCACCCGGCGACATCGGCGATGAGATGGGTCGATCCTTCGGAAAGGTGGAACCGGATCGCGCCGCCGGCGCCGACACGGGCGAGCACCATGTTCGGCGCGGTCACTCCTCGCGACAGGTTGAGGTTCGAGGCGCTTGGCCAGGCGCCGTAGTCGGACTGGTCGTCGAAGACGTTGCCCTGGCCGGCGGGGCGCGGGCCGACGGTCAGATAGCCATTCGCCGTCGGTTCGACCGCGGTGAGATTGAGGAGCACCGCCGATACGCCCGACGCTGGGACCCCTCCAACCCCGGTGACGACAAGGTCATGGTTGCGCCGCTCGTCGAGTCGGATCTCCGGGTTGGTCGTCGAGGCCGAACCATCTCCGGACCGCACGGCGCCGTTCGGAATTCCGAGACCGATCCTTGTGTCGAGGACGCGGGTCGGTGCTGTCGGGTGGAAGGTGCCGACCGGAGGGCTCACCTCGGACGCGCCGGACAACACGACGCAGCGGTCGAGACCGAAACACGGTGCGCCGAGGTCGATGTCGGGGATCGAACCGGGCGCGAGATCATCGAAGCCTTGGATACGTCGACCGGTCGCGTTATCGGTGACGAAAATCGTGTAGCGACCCGGCCAACCGATCGCCGTCGACCAGGTATCACCGGTGGTGGTCAGGGTTCCGAAAGCGCCGAAACTCGTGCCCTGGGCGTTCGTTGGCACCGGCGCGCAAGTCTCATGCCAGGAGCACGGGATCTGGAACGCGTCGATGCTGACCCGTCCGCTCGTGACCGGGCCGGCGTCGACCACCGAGCCGACGATAGGGAACCCTCCCCAGGCGTCACCGGGGGTGGCGAGGTGCACGGGCCCGAGATCGGTGGGAAGCCCGTCGGCGGTTCGCTCGATCTGGATCGCAATGCCGCCGTGATTTTCGTCGAAGGGGTCGTAGACCTCCCAATAACAGTCCTGCTCCGGGTCATCGCCCGAGCAGCCGTCGGCGTCGTGGGGATAGAACTCGATGCGCACGATCGCCGCCGCCGGGTCGTAGAGCGGACCAGAGTGGTAGCCGGTCGGGCGCCCGTAATCGAGTGAGGACGTGTCGGTCTCCCAGGTGAACCACCGACCTGAGGAGTCCCACCTCATGTAGACGTCGTAACCGAAGGCCGAATCCGACCAGTCGCCGGTGTAGGTCCATTCGACGCCGAGGGAGCCGATCGTGCCGACCGGATCGAACTCAAGGGAGAAGGCGGTGAGCGCCGAGGATGTGATCGATCCCGCTGACGGAGCCACAGCCGCGACGGAATCGTCGCCCGCCACAACCGGGAGCGATGTCGCGCCGATCCCGAGCAGACCGGCCGCGATGGTTGCCGCGAGCCTCACCGGTCGGCTGTGAGGGCGACGCGAGGGGATGAGAAGGTCATGACGCCGTCATCGATGGGTGCGCTGAGGAGGGCGCGGCGATCGGCCGCGTAGCGCTGCGGATTTGTCCAAGGCTCGCGGTCACCCTGCTTGGGAAGCGCCGGAATCATGCGTTGCAGATAGCCGGCCGAGAAGTCGTCGATCCACGGCCGCAGGGTCATGTGTGCGTCCTCCGGTCGTCGTCGCGGGGTCGCCTGGGCGTGGCCGCTATCACGGAGATGGTTGAGCAAGCGACACACGTACGTCGACACCAAGTCCGCCCGAAGCGTCCACGAGGCGTTGATGTAGCCGAAGGTCGACACCAGGTTCGGCACGTCGGAGTAGGCGACACCGCGGTACGTGAGCGTGGAGGAGAAGTCGACCTCGGCCCCGTCGACAGCGACCTCCATCTCGCCGAGGTTCACCAACTCCAGACCGGTGGCCGTGACGATCACATCGGCTGCGAGCTCCCTGCCGTCGTCGAGCGCGACCCCGTTGGGAGTGAAACGGTCGATGGTCGCGGTGATGACGCGGGCTTGGCCCGAGCGGACCGCTGAGAAGAAGTCGCCGTTGGGGACAAGGCACAGTCGCTGATCCCACGGGTCGTACGACGGGGTGTAGTCGGTCTCGATGTCGTGACCTGGCCCGAGAGCCGCCCGAACGCCGTCGAGCAGGCGGCGTCGGATCAGATCCGGATCGGTGCGGGTCTTGCGATAGACGAATTGCTGTTGGAAGACGTTCTTACGGCGGACGATCCGATACACGAGGCGTTCGGGCAGGAAGCGGCGCAACGCGAGAGCGATCCGGTCGGTGTCGGGCCTCGCGACCATGTAGGTCGGCGAACGTTGGAGCATCGTGACGTCGGCCCCCGACTCGGCGAGTGCCGGCACGAGCGTCACCGCCGTCGCCCCCGATCCGATGACCACGACTCGACGCCCTGAGACGTCCAGGTCGTCGGGCCAGTCTTGAGGGTGCACGATCAGGCCCTCGAAGTCGTCGCGTCCGGTGAAGTCAGGGGTGTGGCCCGCCCGATACGAGTAGTAGCCCGCGCAGACGAAGAGGAACGAGCAGGTCGTCACCGACGGGCCATCGGGTGTGGTGACCGTCAGTGTCCACCGCGCCTCCTCGCTCGACCACTCCGCCCGCCGCACCTGATGGTTGAAGCGGATATGGCGGGCGATGTCGTACTCCTCGACGGTCTCGCGGAGGTACTCCATGATCGAAGCCCCATCGGCGATCGACTTGTCGGCCGTCCACGGCTTGAAGGAGTAGCCGAGGGTGTGCATGTCACTGTCGGAGCGAACACCGGGATAGCGGAACAGGCTCCACGTGCCACCGATATCCGAGCGACCTTCGAGGATCGAGAACGAGCGATCGGGGCAGAGCGTGCTCAAGTGGTACGCCGCGCCGATTCCCGAGATGCCCGCGCCAACGATGACGACGTCATGGTCGACCGGGCGAGAGGACATGGGATCACACTACTTTCGGGGTTGAGGCGGGGACCCTGATCTTTTCGGATCACCCTGCCGTGCGGGAGGGGACAGCGATGTCGGGATCCGACACCACGATGAAATACACACGACTGGGATCGACCGGAATGGAGGTGTCGAGGATCTGCCTCGGGTGCATGAGCTACGGCGAGCCCGGGCGTGGCACCCACCCGTGGTCGCTCGACGAGGACTCCTCGCGGCCGTTCTTCGCTCAGGCGCTCGACCTCGGCATCAACTTCTTCGACACCGCGAACGTGTACTCGCTCGGGACAAGCGAGGAATACCTCGGCCGCGCGATCAACTCGCTCACCTCCCGCGATCAGGTGGTCATCGCGACCAAGGTGCACGGACGTATGCACGACGGCCCGAACGGCGCCGGACTGTCGAGGCGGGCGATCATGACCGCGATCGACGACAGCCTTCGTCGCCTTGGCACCGATCACGTCGACCTTTACCAAATCCATCGATGGGATCCCCGAACCCCGATCGAGGAGACGATGGAGGCCCTCAACGATGTGGTGCGCGCTGGCAAGGCGCTCTACCTAGGCGCCTCGTCGATGTGGGCATGGCAGTTCGCCAAGGCCCAACACGTCGCGGCGGAGAACGGATGGACCCCGTTCGTCGCCATGCAGGACCACTACAACCTGCTGAATCGAGAAGAGGAGCGCGAGATGCTTCCGCTCTGCGCTGATCAGGGCGTCGGAGTCATTCCGTGGAGCCCACTCGCCCGCGGACGGTTGGCGCGACCGTGGGATGAGGCCACCGAGCGATCCGCGACCGACCAGTTCGGCGGCACCCTCTACCGCGACGACGACCGACGAATCGTCGAGGAGGTGGCCGCGATCGCCGGGGAGCGCGGTGTCTCGATGGCGAGCGTCGCTTTGGCCTGGGTGCTCGCGAACCCGGTCGTCTCATCACCGATCGTCGGGGCGACGAGGCCCCACCATCTGAACGACGCGGTGGCCGCGCTCTCGATCACCCTCGACGACTCGGAACGGGAGCGACTCGAGTCGCTCTACGAGCCGAGACGCCCCGTCGGTTTCTGAGCGGCCGGTCGAACAAGCCCGCCAGATGGGCGACCGCCGCGAGGCTCACCAGTTCAGGGAGGTGGAGTGCCTCACCCGCAAGAGGGACGCGGCCGGCGATGAGATCGACCACGGCGGTGATCGCGAGCGTGAGTCCGAGCAGTAGGGCCACCGGGAGCGCGGTTCGGGCCCGTGCCGGGCGGAACGCGACCGTCGCGAGGAGGAGTCCGTAGGCGAGGGTGAACGCGGCGAGGTGACGCGCCTCGTGGGAGCCACCGCTGAACAGGTCGATCAGTGAGAACACGAGTATCTGCACGGCAGCGAGCGCGATCAACGCCCGTGACAGGCCCCACTCAGCCGTTCGGGAGGCGAGCAAACCAAGGCGTCGCGACCGTCCCGTCAGACCCGCACCCACGAGATCGCTCCCGTCAGGGGAGACGCGGGGGAGCGACCCGACGATCTTGGTGCAGCGCTCGCAGACCGCGAGATGCGCCCCGATGAACCGCGCCTCAACATCGATCGCCTCACCGTCGAATGAGGCAGACACGGCTTCGATGACCATGTCGCAGGTCACGGCCCGCTCAGAATTCATCGACGGCATACTGACATGGTCGTCTGGAAACTCTGAGCGGTTCCCGAACGACCGAGACAGTTCAGGAGGGAGACCGGCATGTCGAGTGCGCGTGACGCGGCGGACCACGAGGCGAGCGGCAGTCGTCGAAACCAACTTGTCGTCGTCCTAGCCACAGTGATCCTCGTGGTCGCGGTCACCTTGGTCATCGTCGCTGTGACCGACGGGGGAGGAACCCTCACCCCCGACAGCGAGCAGTACCGGGCCGTGCAGGTTGACGGAGCGCCCCTCGTCCCCTTCGGTGGAGACACACTCGGGGATCCGGCGCTCGGAGCGATCGCCCCCGTCATCACCGGAGCCTCGTTCGACGGATCCCCCGTCGTCATCGGACCCGGTTCCCCGACCCTCGTCGTGTTCCTCGCCCACTGGTGCCCGCACTGCCAGGCGGAAGTGCCAATGCTCGTGGAGTGGGCGGAGAGCCTCCGCGTGCCCTTTGGCCTCGACGTCTTCGCCGTGGCGACGGCCACCTCACCCGACCGCGCGAACTATCCGCCATCGCTCTGGCTGGAACGCGAGCGGTTCCCCTTCCCGGTGCTCGCCGACGACGCGTCAGCAACGGCCGCGGCGGCGTTCGGCACCACCGGGTTCCCGCAACTCGTGATGCTCTCACCCGCCGGTGAGGTCATGTGGCGCTACAGCGGGCAGACCCCGGACGGTCTGCTTGAGCAGTTGGTCGCCGAGTCTCTCGCCGCTCTCGGCTGAGATCACTTAGCGGGCGAAGACCTGCGCGTCGTCCGCGAACGCCTTGAACTCGAGCGCGTTCCCCGCGGGATCGAGCAGGAACATCGTCCACTGCTCGCCGGGGAGACCCTCGAACCTGAGATAGGGCTCGATCACGAACTCGACCCCAGCCGCCCTGAGGCGCTCGGCGAGCACCCCAAACGTGTCGACGTCGAGGAGCACTCCGAAATGTGGAACCGGGACGTCGTGACCATCGACTGGATTCGAGACGCGAACACCGGCCCCCTCGTCGAGGTGGGTGACGAGTTGGTGTCCGTAGAGGTCCCAGTCGATCCACGTGTCGGCGCTCCGGCCCATCGGGCAGCCGAGCACACCGCCGTAGAACTCGGTGGCCGCCGCGAGGTCGTCGACCGGCACCGCGAGATGAAAGCGATGACTCACCTGGGCCACGTCATACCTCCGCGGCCGCGAGATGCTCGGTGAACCACTCAAGAATGATCTCGAAGCGGCGTCGACGGTGGAAGGGGGACCCGGATCGGGAGAGTTCGTGGGTCTCGCCGGGGAAACGCCAGAACACCACGGGCTTGCCGAGCCAGCGCAACGTGATGAACAACTCCTCCGCCTGGCTGACCGGGCAGCGGATGTCGTCCTCGCTGTGGATGATCAGCATCGGCACATCGATCTCAGAGGCGAAGCGCACCGGTGACATGCGCAGGTACTCCTCAGGGTCGGTGACCGGATCGACACCATGCTCGACTCGGAACATCGTGCCGATGTCGCTCGACCACTCCTCGGTCAGCAGGTTGTTGACGGCGCGCTCGGAGCACACGGCTCGAAGGCGCCCAGCGTGTCGGGAGGCGAGCAGGGTCGCCATGTACCCGCCGTAGCTCCCACCCTGCATTCCGACACGACCTCGATCACAAACCGGGAAGCGATCGAGGGCGGCGTCGATCACCGCGATCACGTCGTCGAGGTCGGCTACCCCCCAACCAGTGCCGGGAGCGACCGGATGCTTCGGACCGAGGATGGCCTGACCCCAAGCTTGCTCCCGTCCGGAACCACCTCGTGGATTCGACATCACCACGACGAACCCAGCGGCTACCTGAGCCTGCGCCTCATCGAAGAACGACTCGCTGTACTGGGTGTGGGGCCCGCCGTGCACGTTGACGATCACTGGTAACGGCGAGGAACCATCGGTTGGGTCGACCCCGGGAGGGCACATGATCCAGGCATCGATCTCACCGTCCGTCCCCGGCGTCGGATTCGCGCACGGAACGGTGAAGTGAGTCCAGCCGACCGGAGCGATCCGATCGACGAGGGCGGAGGCCGGATCGACCAGTTCCCGTTCAGAGGTGCCATCGAGCGCGACGACACGACCAGGACGGTCGACCTCGGAGACAACGACCACCGTTGATCCTCCACGATGGTCCCAGGCGGTGACCGAGCGCCGGCCGGTGGTCACCGGCTCCGGGGGCGTAGATCCCATCGGGTCGAGCTGGAACAGGTGGCAGGTTCCGCGGTCCTCCGCGCTCGCGAGCAACGCGCCGTCTGCCGTCCACACCGGGCGGATAGCGCCCGACGTCACCTCGAACGTCCGGTCCAGCCCCTCGGACACCCATCGACGCGACCCGCTCGCGAGGTCGAGCACGCCGACTCGGACGTTCTGCGGGTAGGTGAGGGGGTCGTCGTTTCCGAGGAACGCGACCCGCGTCCCGTCAGGGGAGACGGCCGGCAGGGCGATGTTCGCGCCACCGTCGGTCAGGAGTTCCATCGCGGCTGGTTCACTGTTGCCGCTTGGCATGACCCGGTAGAGATCGGAGGCGAGGTCGACGTCCCAGCCCTCGTGTCGAGCGGCGGCGACGATCAATGACGAGGAGTCCGGTGACCAGCAGAAGTCGCTGTGATCGGGAGCGCCGCCCTCAGGAAGGCTCGATACGGGAGTCAGGTCGATCGGCGATCCCGTGCCGTCGGCCGCGACGATGAACACATGGTTGGGTCGGTCGAAGACCCAGCCCTCGCCGTTCAGACGGGTGTAGTAGGACTCGATTTGTCGAGGTTCCCGGTCAGCGTCACTCGACTTCGAGTAGCGATCGTGGGGCACTCGGGCGGCGTAGGCGATCAGTCGGCCGTCGGGTGACCAGACGGGGGAGGAGAGCGAGTCTGGTCGTTCGACGAGGCAGCGGACCTCGCCGGGTCCGTCGACCGGAATCACGTGCAGGCTCGCTCGACGATCGTTCGGGTCGCCGCCGCGCCGCGAAACGAACGCCAGATGTCGACCGTCGGGCGACCACGCGGGATTCGTCTCGCCAGGATCACCTGAGGTCAGCGGCCTCGGCGCGATGGTGCCGTCGATCGAGGCGAGCCAGATCTGGCGTCGATACGTGTTTCCCTCGAGGTCGACGCGAGACGTTGTGAAGGCGACGCGTGTCCCGTCGGGAGAGATCGCGACCTGGCCCGTCGACACCTGACCGTCGAGAAGGCGGCTGACCAGATCGGTGAAAGGTGACGACTGCATCTCGCTCATGGCGCCGGACGCTACCCCTGACACAGCCGTCCGCAGGAGCGCGGAAGATCAGTTGTGCGTTGAACCCGTTCGTTAGGGATCGAGCGTGATCACGATCGCCGCGTCCTCCGCTCGACGACGGGTCCAAAGGGAACGAACCCACGAGGCGACATCGATCGCGACCACCTGCCAGCCGTACTTTCGTCGGATCGCGCGGACGGTCGGGCGGGCAGCGTCGCCAGTCAGTACCGCGGCTGTGCCGTGCCATGTCGGAGCGCCCGGAGCGACGATCCCGCGTCGATCACAAGGTCGCAGGGTCACCTCTGAGAAATTGTGGACTCGTTTCACCTTGCCCGCCGTGACATCGGTGGTGAACCCCACGGTTTCGTCGCCAAGGTCGACGATCCAGACCGCGGTGTCGACCGTCGTTCCATTACGCCGCCGGGTGGCGATCGAGACATACCGCTGCGAGCCGACGATCTCCGGTGAGGTCACGACCGGAAACTACCGAAGGGTCCTACCGGCCCGCGCCATGGAACTTCGCGCGGCTACGGTGCTCGGCATGTCACTCGAACTTGTCCCGCTCTGCACCGCGACCATCACTCTCGCCAAGCCGATCGTTGTATCGCCAACCTTGACGATCGGGGAGCTCACCTCGGTCGAGTACGAGGGCGACAGGATCCGAGCCTCAATGAAGGGTCAGGCAGCGGCTGACTGGATCCGTATCGGGCCCGACGGTGTCGGCACGCTCGACGTGAAGCTCGCGGTCGAGACCGATGACGGCGCGACGATCTACGCCGAGTACTCCGGCCGGATGCAGTTCGACACCATGACGATCTACGCGGCGCCTCTGTTCCACACCGGTGACGAACGGTATGCGTGGTTGAACCGGGTACAGGCCGTCGCCAAGGGCACCTTCCCGGAGCGCGGCAAGCTCGTCTACGAGATCTACGAGCTCGTCTGAGCGCGACGCGCCGGAGACGGCGCGCGCCAACCCAAACGCAACGCGATGAGTCGGACGGTGATCACGATCGCCGCCGTTGCAAGTGCGGCGAAGGCTCCTCCGGCTTCGGCGCCGTGGAGCATCACTGTGACCGTCGAGCCGAGTGCGGCAGGCACTGCGTAGAGCGTCGAGTCGACTCGGAAGATTTGTGGGGCGTCGCCAGCCAACGTGTCACGTAAGACGCCGCCACCGGTTGCGGTGACCACGCCGAGCAGCACCGCCGGTAACGCGCCGAGTCCGGCCTCGGCGGCGACTGAGGCGCCCGCCACTGAGAACAGTCCGAGTCCGAGCGCGTCGAAGACGAGCATCGCGCGATGCCACCGGGCCAGAAGGCGATGCGCGGCGGCCGCCGCTACTGCTGCCGCAAGAGCGGTCGGTAGGAGCCACGGGTCACTGAACGCTGCTGGAGTCCCGTCGGCGATCACCAAATCCCGCACGAAGCCACCGCCGAGGGCGGTGGCCGTGCCGAGGGCGAGCACGCCGATGAGGTCGAAGTCCTTCCGGACCGCGAGCAGAGAGCCCGAGGCGGCGAATGCCACGATCCCAGCGAACTCGAGGATCGTGACGATCGACTCGTCCAGCCCGCCGAGCATCAGCTGAGCTCGATCCTCGCCGTGACCCGCCCGGCCCGCTGATGGGACACCTCGACGGTCAACTCGGAGCCGATCGGCCCACGAGCGGTCCATTCGTGCACGAGCCGATCCGGGGTCCCGTCGGACATCGGTCGCCCACCGAGGTTCATCGCCGCCCGACCCGAGAGCTGTCCGAGGCGGACCGTGGCTGGACCTCCGACCGTGCTCGCCTCAGTGCCGTCGGATCGATGAAGCGAGGCGCGGATCGGCAACACAAGATGCTCGCGTCGTGCGTGCGCGCTGATCTCGGTTGGCAGCCAGCCACTGTTGGAGACACCTACGCGGATGCGCCAGAGATCCTCCCCGAGAGCGACTACCTCGATGCGGGAGATTTCAAGCCGAGGTGAGGCGAGAGCCTGATGAATGGCGAAGTCGGCGTGCGGACTCACCTCGGCGGCGAGCATGCCAGGCGGAGCGTTCGTCCAGAGGCGGAAGTCGTCCGCACCGCCGATCTCGACCGCTCCGAGTTGGGGGTGATCGAAGGGCTTCCACCCGTCGTAGCCGCCGGGCGCGTGTTCATCAGACCATCGGGCCACCGCGAGCTCCTGCTCGACCGTCGGCCCCTCGAACCAGATATGGGTGCTCGCTCGCTCACCGGTGGCATGGTGAACGACGTCCCAGAACTCGGTCGTCCAGGAGAAGACCCCCAGATGGTCATAGGCCCAGTCATCGGCCGCTCCGCTCATCAGGTGGCGTCGATCCCACGTGAAATCTTCGAACACCGAGTGGCACCGGTAGCCGGTGAGTTCGGTTCCCCGCTCAGCGAGTCGTCGCCACACCCACAGGTCGCCGGCTGGGAGGTCGCCGTCGGAACGGGTGCTGCTCGGCCTCAACAGCACACCGCCGGAGGTGTGGAAGGCGTTGTACCCGCAGATGTTCGGGCGAGCTCTGATCGCTCGCACCAGGGCGTCGATCTCCGGTTCGGACAGCGGATGGTCACCAGACCCGAGCACCGAGGTCGACCATCCGGCCGGAAAGTTACGGTTCAGGTCGAGTCCGGCGGGGTCGCGAGGGGTGTCGATCGTGAAGCCGTCGTACTTCTCGATCACTCCCTCGGTCAGCAGCCGGTATCGCTGCCGGCCGCCCACTTGGCCATCAGGGGGAACCGGGGCCATCACTCTCGGGTCATTCGGGTGCTCGACCCAGGCACCGTCGGGGTCGGCGATGCGCATCGTGCGGATCACTCCGTCGCCATCGATGTCGGTCGGGACCAGGCCCGGCCAGCGGTGCCCATCGGTCCACGGCCAAGGGCGCACGCTGGAGCGGTGGAATCGGGGCTGGTCAGCGAGGGCGTCCTCCACTCCATCCGGGTTGACCCGAGGCGCGATGTAGAAGGCGCGGGTCCTCAGTGCCTCGGTGACCGTCGCGTCCGGGCCGAAACCACTGATCAGACGGTCGATGAGCGCTAGAGCCGCCACCCCACCGGTGACTTCGACCGCGTGAATGTTCGCGTCGACCCAGTGCGCTGGCTTATCGGCGGCCGGCCCGGTCGACGGATCGGTGACGGTGGCAAGCAACAGATCACGACCGAGGTGCGACCGCCCGTAGACCTCCAGCGAGAGCAGTCCATTTGATCGCGACTCGGCGGCTCGGAGCCACTCGACCATCTCGTCGTAGCGGAGGAATCGATCGAATCGGTAGTCCACGCGGGCGAACGCTAGTGGTCGAGTTGGTCGGGCCGTCTGCCATGCTCCGCCGATGGAATCCTCTCAGCGCAGCCGCGAGCGACTCAAGAGTTATTTCGCCTCGTGCAATGCCGGTGACGACGCCGAGATCGCCGCTCACTTCACCCCCGACGCGGTCGTGTGGGACGCCAACACCCGGCCGGCGCGCGGCCCCGATGAGATCGGGCTGATGTGGGTCAAGGTGCGAGAGCGCTGGGGTGGGGCGCGCTGGGAGGTGCTGTCCACCGTGGTCGAGGGCGACCGAGCGGCGGTGGAGTGGGCGATGCACGGCACGGATCGCGAGAGCGGTCGGGCCTTCACCTTCCGGGGCAGCGACCACTACGAGTTTCGAGATGGTCTGATCTGCGAGATCAGGCAGTGGTGGACCTTTGACCCGACGCGACTCGACACCGGCCTGATGGGCCATCCGACCTTCGGCCGCCCAATGACCTGAGACCGCCTGAGACGCCGGTCACACTTGCTACGGTCGGGCCCGCTATGGCTGAACTCGCACAACGACTCCAGAACCTCGGAACAGAGACCGCGTTCGCGGTCTCAGCCGCCGCTGCCGACTGGAAGGCCAAGGGCAACACCGTCTATCCCTTCCATCTCGGTGATATCGACCTTCCAACTCCGGCCAACGTCGTCGAGGCGATGGCTCGAGCGGTCGCCGACGGGCACACCGGGTATTGCGCAGCCCCAGGCATCGCGCCACTGCGCGAAGCGCTCGCCGCTGACCTCGGATCCCGCCGGTCGATGACGTTCTCCCCGTCCCAAGTCGTCGTTCAGCCCGGAGGTAAACCGGTTATCACCAAGTTCATCCAGGCGCTGATGAACCCGGGTGACGGGGTGCTCTACCCGAACCCCGGCTACCCGATCTACGAGAGCCAGATCGAGTACTTCGGCGGCAGAGGCATGCCCTACGGCTACTCCGAGACACCGACCGGATTCGGCATCGACCTCGACCGTATCCGCGAACTCGCTCCCCAAGCCCGGCTGCTGATCTACAACAACTTGCAGAACCCGCTCGGCTGCGAGAGCTCGCCCGAGGAGATGGCCGAGATCGCTCGACTCGCCGTCGAGCACGACCTCTGGGTGCTCTCCGATGAGGCGTACTTCGAAATGCGCTACTCGGGTACGTCGACCTCCATCGCCTCCCTGCCCGGGATGGCTGAGCGCACCGTGATCTTGCACACCTTCTCGAAGAAGTTCGCTATGACCGGTTGGCGGCTCGGATGCGCCGTTGCCCCCGATGAGGTCGCCGCTCAGATCGCGAAACTCAACACCAACGATGAGAGCTGCACCGCCCACTTCGTGCAGCATGCGGGAGTCGAGGCGCTCCGCGACCCATCCGGCGCCGCTGCCCTGCTCAGCGAACTCGAGCGCCGTCGGGATGCCGCGCACACCGGGCTCGTCGCGGTGCCCGGCATGAGTTGCGCCAAGCCCGAGTCGACCTTCTACCTCTTCCCGAATGTCACCGAGGCCATGTCGATCACGGGCCACAGCGACGTTGGGGAGTTCGCCACCGCCGCACTCCACAACACGGGGGTCTCGTTCTGCACCCGTCGTCATTTCGGACGGCAGGCCGCCGATGAGACCGAGCAGTACATCCGCCTCGCCTACTCCGGCATCGGAGTGGACGCGATCGAGGAGGGGCTGCAGCGCCTCGCGGACTGGGTGGGTGCCGCGTGACCAAACCGAGGGTCGTTGTCACCGGCCGTATCCCTGAGCCCGGCCTCGATCTACTGCGAGAGGTCGCAGACGTGTGGGCATGGACCAGCGACGAGGTCATCCCAACCGAGGTGCGTGACGAGCAGCTCGCCACCGCCGACTACGCGGTCACCTTGCTCACCGACCGGGTCGATCAGGCATTTCTCGACGCGGCCCCGGCACTGCGAATGGTCGCCAACGTGGCCGTTGGATACAACAACATCGACGTGCCCGCCTGTCGGGCCGGAGGGGTCACCGTGACCAACACCCCGGGGGTGTTGACCGATGCCACCGCCGACCTCGCCATGGCGCTCGTGCTGATGGTGACGCGCCGACTCGGTGAAGGGGAGCGACTGATCAGGGCCGGCGCACCGTGGCAGTGGGGGATGTTCATGATGCTCGGCACCGGCCTTCAGGGTCGCCGCCTCGGCATCGTTGGCATGGGAGCGATCGGTGTCGCCCTCGCCGACCGGGCCCGTGCCTTTGGCATGGAGATCGCGTACCACAACCGGTCAGCGGTCGCACCCGAGGTCGCCGAACGCCTCGGCGCGATCCGTCTCGATCTCGATGAGTTGCTTTCCACGAGCGATGTCGTCTCGCTGAACTGTCCCTACTCAGAAGCGACCCATCACCTGATCGATGCCGACGCGCTCTCGATGATGCGATCCGACGCGTTCTTGGTGAACACGGCGCGCGGCCCCATCGTCGACGAGGCGGCCCTCGCTGTCGCCCTCCGCGACGGGGTGATCGCCGGAGCCGCCCTCGACGTCTTCGAGCGGGAACCCGCCGTCGAGGAGGGCCTCCTCGCGCTCGACAACGCTGTGCTCGTTCCTCACCTCGGGTCGGCGACGATCGAAACCCGCACCGCCATGGCCACCCTCGCGGCGCGCAACGTCGTTGCGGTGATCAGCGGCGATGATCCGATCACGCCGGTGTAGGTTCCCGCCATGCCGATCGAGGGTCAGTACGAACCGAGCACGATTCCGTGGGTCGCCGAGCAGGTCGCTGAATACGAGGCCTCTGGCGGAACCCGTGCTAACACGCTCCGCGATACCGGGATCCCGGTGTTCTTGGTGACGATGCGAGGTCGGCGAAGCGGTTTGGTGCGCAAGATCGCCCTCATGCGCGTTGAGCACGACGGCGAGTACGCGCTCGTCGCCTCACGGGGAGGGGCCCCGGACCACCCCGATTGGTACGCGAACCTTCTGGCCGACCCACGGGTTGAGATCCAAGATGGGCCGACCCCGTTCGACGCGGTGGTTCGCGAGGTCACCGGCGCTGAGCGCGACCTGTGGTGGGAGCGCGCGGTGGCTGTGTTCCCGACCTACGCGGACTACGAGGTATCCGCCTCGGCCGCTGGCCGGGTCATACCGGTGCTGATCGCCTCAGCGGCCGAGCACTAAGCGTTTAGTCGAGCAGCGCCAGAGCGGCGTTGAAGGTCGCGCTCGGACGCATCGCGGCGTCGACGAGCGCCTGGTCGGGGGAGTAGTAGCCGCCCACATCGACCGGCGACCCCTGCACCGCGGCCAACTCCTCCACGATGCGCTGCTCCTCGTCGGCGAGGCGCGCGGCGACTTCAGCGAACCGTCCGGCGAGAGCCGCGTCGGTCGTCTGCGAGGCGAGCGCCTGCGCCCAGTAGAGCGCCAGGTAGAAGTGGCTGCCTCGGTTGTCGAGACCGCCGACTCGGCGAGCCGGGCTGCGGTCCTCGTCGAGCACCCGACCGGTCGCGAGATCAAGGGTCGTGGCGAGCACAGCAGCTCCCGAGTTGCCGGTGACCTCGGCCAAATGCTCGAAGGACACCGCCAGCGCGAGGAACTCGCCGAGGGAGTCCCAACGGAGATAGTTCTCAGCTTGGAACTGCTGCACGTGCTTCGGGGCCGAACCTCCGGCGCCCGTCTCGAACAGGCCACCACCGTTCATGAGCGGAACGATCGACAGCATCTTGGCGGAGGTGCCGAGCTCAAGGATCGGGAAGAGGTCGGTGAGGTAGTCGCGAAGCACGTTGCCGGTGACCGAGATCGTGTCCTCGCCTCGGCGCATGCGCGCGAGGGCATGGCGGGTCGCCTCGATCGGCGCCATGATCTCAATGGTGAGCCCGGCGGTGTCGTGATCGCCGAGGTACTCGCGAACCTTCGCGATCAACTCGCGGTCGTGGGCGCGGGACTCGTCGAGCCAGAACACCGCGGGAGCACCGGTCGCGCGAGCGCGCGACACGGCGAGGCGAACCCAGTCACGAATCGGCAGATCCTTCACCTGGCACATCCGCCACACGTCGCCCGCCGACACTGTGTGCTCGAGCAGCACCCCTCGATCAGGATCGACCACGCGCACGGTTCCGGGGGCGTCGATCTCGAAGGTCTTGTCGTGCGAGCCGTATTCCTCGGCCTTCTGCGCCATCAGGCCGACATTCGGCACCGTTCCGATCGTCGCCGGATCGAGCGCTCCGTTGGCGCGGCAATCGTCGATCACGGCTTGGTATACGCCGGCGTAGCAGGAATCCGGGATGATCGCCTTGGTGTCTCGGGTCGCGCCCGACGCGTCCCACAGGCGGCCTCCGTTGCGGATCATCGCGGGCATCGACGCGTCGACGATGACGTCGCTCGGCACGTGAAGGTTGGTGATCCCGCGATCCGAGTCGACCATCGACAGATCGGGCCCGGACTCGTAGGTCGCGGAGATCGCCGCGAGGAAGGCCTCGTGGCGCGAAGGGGGGAGGGTCTCGGCAGCGGTGAGCACGGCAGCGAGCCCGTTGTTCGGGTTCGCGCCAACTGCGGCCAACTCGTCGCCGAACTCGGCGAACACTTTCGAGAAGTATGCGCGGACGGCGTGACCGAAGATGATGGGATCGGAGACCTTCATCATCGTTGCCTTCATATGGAGAGACAGCAGGATGCCCGATGAGCGGGCCTCGGTGATCTCGCGATCAAGGAACGAACGAAGCGCCGCGGCGTCCATGAACGTCGCGTCGATGACCTCTCCCGCCAAGACGGGCACAGCGTCCTTCAGCACGCTGACGGAGCCGTCCTCAGCGACGTGCTCGATGCGCAGCGTCGTATCCGCCGCGACCGTGGTCGACTGCTCGTTCGACCGGAAATCTCGCTCGCCCATCGTCGCGACATGAGTAGTCGATGATGACTCCCAAGCGCCCATCGAGTGCGGGTGGCTGCGCGCGTACTCCTTCACGGCGCGAGGCGCGCGGCGGTCCGAGTTGCCCTCACGGAGCACCGGATTCACCGCCGAGCCCTTCACACGGTCGTACCGGGCGCGGATCTCGCGCTCATCATCGTTGCTCGGAGCGTCAGGGTGATCCGGGAGGTCGTAACCCTTGGCCTGCAACTCGGCGATGGCTGCCTTCAACTGGGGGAGTGAGGCCGAGATATTCGGCAACTTGATGATGTTCGCTTCGGGGGTGAGGGTCATGGCGCCGAGCTGAGCGAGGTGATCGGGAATGCGCTGCTCGGCGGTGAGGCGCTCGGGGAAGGCCGCGATGATCCGTCCAGCGAGCGAGATATCGCGCAACTCGACCGAGATCCCCGCCTGCGCGGCGAAGGCGCGGACCACCGGCAGCAGCGAGTGCGTCGCGAGGGCCGGCGCCTCGTCGGTGTAGGTGTAGCGGATGGTCGGCTGCTCGGACATGGATCTCCCGATCGTTTCGTGTGCGTCTACAAGCCCGTGGGGGGCTCTGTCGAGGCTACCGGTCGCCGTGTTCAGCCTGTAAGGCCGATAATCGCGTCGAGCAGATCGTCGTACTCGTCGAGAGCATTTAGGTCGGCGTTGTCGATTCGGACGCGCTCGGGGGCCCGGAAGAGCATGCCGTGGT
>JAFMMJ010000111.1 GCA_017859785.1 Ilumatobacteraceae bacterium | reverse complement strand
AGGTACTGCCGGCCGAACGTCAGCATGTTGCCCCACGACGGCACGCTCGGGGGAACGCTGAGCCCGAGAAATGACAGCCCGCTCTCGTAGAAGATCATTGCCGACATCTCAAAGGTGGCGAGGGTGACGAGTGGTCCGACGAGGTTCGGCAACACGTGTCGGAACAGGATCCGCGGCTGGGAGGCGCCGATGCTCTCGGCCGCCTCGGCGTAGCCCGATTCGCGGATTCGCAGCACCTCTCCGCGAGTGAGTCGGGCGAAGATCGGCGCGTCGGTGATCCCGAAGATGAGAACGACGTTGAAGAGACTGCGTCCAAAGATCGCGGCGATGACGATCACGAACACGAGATACGGGACCGAGAGAATGAGGTTGATCACGGCGGACAGGGCGCTGTCGACCCACCCCCGGAAGTAGCCGGCGAGCATCCCGAGCAGCATCCCGATGCTCATGGCGACAAGCACGCCGAAGAATCCGACGGTGATCGACACGCGAGCGCCGTGGATGATGCGGCTGAGGATGTCGCGTCCGAGATCGTCGGTGCCGAGCACATGACTCCACGACCCGCTATCAGCCCACGCTTCGGGCAGCTTCGCGGAACGTAGGTCCTGGAGGTTCGGGTCGACGGGCGCGATCAGATCGGCGAAGACGGCAGCGAACACGACCGTCAGGAAGATCAGCAGTCCGATCATGCCGGTCTTGTCGCGCCAGAGGAGTCGCCCGAGGCGGCGGAGGCGCACGCCGAGAGTGGGGGCGACGTAGACGTCGCTCAGTCCCTCGATGACGATCTGCTCATCCGCCATGTCTGATCCTTGGGTCGAGGAGGCCGTAGAGCACGTCGGTGACGAGGTTCATGATGATCGTGAATCCGGCGATGAAGATGGTGATGGCCTGCACCAGCGGGAAGTCGCGGGCGCGGACGGCCGCGTCGAGCAACTGACCGAGGCCGGGACGCGCGTAGATCGACTCGATGTAGATCGATCCGCCGAGCATGTACGTGAACTGCACGCCGACGACGCTGACCAAGCTGAGGAGCGCGTTGCGGGTGATGTGTCGCCGGGCCACCGCTCGTCGAGCGAGACCCTTACTACGTGCCGTCCGGACGAAGTCCTCGTTGCGCACTTCGAGCACCGCGGATCGCGTCAGGCGAACGAACTGGCCCATCGCTCCGACGCTGAGGGCGAAGGCTGGGAGCACGAGGTGCTTCCACGTGCCCACCCCGTTGGTCGGAAGGAGCCCCCACTTCACTCCGACGTAGACGATCAGCAGCATGATCAGCCAGAAACTTGGCGTCACCTGCCCGAGGACGCCAACGAAGCGGGCGAGTTTGTCGATCGGCCGTCCGGGGTTGGAGCCGCCGGCGACACCGAGCGGCACGGCGATGATGAGGGCGAAGGCGAGCGCGGTTGCGGCGAGGATGAGCGTGTCGGGGAAGCGACTGACGATCAACTCGAGGGTGGAGTCGCGGTAGAGAAACGACCGACCGAGGTCGCCGGTGACGACGTCGCCGAGGTAGGTGGTCAGCTGTTCGACCACCGGCTTGTCGAAGCCGTAGATCTCGCGGATCTGGGCGATCTGCTCGGCATCGGCTTCGCGGGCGACCATGAGCGAAGCCGGGTCGCCGGTGAGGCGCACGAGCATGAACACGATGATGATCACGCCGAACATCAGCGCGATCGACTGGGCCACACGACGCAGGTAGTAGTTGCGCGCGATCCGCGCCAACGGATTGGGTACCGCCGAGCGAGCGGCAGGCGCGACGGAGTCGGTAAGGGAACTCATGGGGATATGGGTGTGGTCCCCCGGGTTTCCCCGAGGGACCACACCATCATGACCGAGGAGTCGGTCACTCCGAGACGGAGACGTACTTCAGGTGGTAGGTCTCGGCCGCATTCGGGCGGTAGCCCGAGACACGGTCGTTGACACCCTCGAAGGTCTGCGGCTCATAGAGGTAGATGAACGGCGGATTCTCGAACATGTACCGGTGGAGCTCTCCGTAGAGCGCGGCGCGCTCGTCGGTATCGACCGTCGTGGCGATCGTGTCGACGAGCTCGGTGATGGTCGGCTCGGCCCAGGCGGCGTAGCTCGCGTCGGCGAGCACCGCTCCCTGGAGACGGTTGACCGCCTCACCGAGGTTGGTCGACCAGGCGTCGCCGAAGAGCGGCGGCAGTTGCTTCTCAGCCTCGAGCTCCCAGTACTGGCCCGACTCCATGAACTCGATGCCACCGTTGGCCATCGTGATCCCGACATCGGCGAGGTAGCCCTCGACCGCCTGACAGACCTGCTCGAAGTTGGTGTACGCGCCGTTCGGGCACGCCATGCCGATCTCGAACCCGTCGGGGTAGCCGGCCTCGGCGAGGAGGGCCCGTGCGCCGTCAGGGTCGTAGTCGTAGTAGCCGACGGTGTCGTCCCAGCCGAGGTTGCCGTTGGTGATGAGACCGTTGGACAGCTGCGCGTTACCCGCGAGCAGTGCGTCGATGATCGCCTGACGGTCGACCGCCATGTTCATCGCCTGGCGGACCTTGACATCCTCGGTCGGCTCGCCGATACCCGAGGTGAGGTTGTTGAAGGCGATGTAGTAGACGCGGTCGGTCGGGTAGATCAGGAGCGACACGCCGTCGGTCGAGTTCAACACCTGAGCCTGGTCAGCGCTCAGACGGTTGGCGATGTCGAGTTCGCCGGTCTGAACGGCCGCGATGCGGGTGCTCTCCTCCTCCATCGGGTAGACGGTCACCTGGGCCACCTTCGGGAACTGGGAGTCCCAGTACCCGTCGTGGGCGGCGAGCTCGATGCGCTCACCCTTGACCCACTCGACGACCTTGAACG
>JAFMMJ010000110.1 GCA_017859785.1 Ilumatobacteraceae bacterium | reverse complement strand
ACAACGGTGAGCGCCTCGGCAGTCAGCAGGTCGTCATGGTCGAGGAAGGCGAGGAACTCACCGGCTGCCGCGGACAGCGCGTCGTTGGTCGCGGCGACGATCCCGCCGTTCGTCTCCCGGCGAATCAGCGTCACTCGTTCGTCGAGCGCGAGATCGTCGAGCATGGCGCGAACCGCTCCGTCGCTCGAAGCGTCGTCGCAGATCACCCATTCCCAATCGGTGTGACTCTGAGCGAACACCGAGTCGGCGCAGGCTCGCAGACCGGAAACCGTCGGGTTGTGAACCGGAGTGATGACGCTGAAGCGGGGCACGTCCACCTCAGAGGTCATCGGAGGAGCGGCCGAGCAGGCGTCGAAGGGGACCGCTTGGCCGGACGAAGAACCGACCGATCCTCCACGTGGTCGACGACTGCATCTCCTCGACCTGCGACCGGTAGAGGTCGCGCTCCTTCTTCAGATGGTCGTCATTCGCGACTCCCGACATCTCGAGGCCAGCGAGGAAGTCGCGCTGACGCCCCTCGAGTTGGGCGCGCAGACCCGCGAGTGAGGCCTCAGCTCCGGCCAGCTCGTCGCGCAGACGCCAGATCTCGAGCCGCAACTCCTCCTGCGACATGGAGTCGGTGTCACGCAGCACATGCGAGCGCTCGCCACGGTTCCAGACCTGAGGTTCGACCGGTTCAATCATGAGAGACCCCCGCCGGGAGGCTAGCGAGGTCGGCGTCTCGCGACGCTCAGACCTCTTCGGGCAGGCGCTTGCCCATCCGCGCGAAAACCGTCCAGCCGAGTACGAGGCTGAGCGCGGTGCACCCGATCAGCACAAGGATCTTTCCGAGCCCCGGAAGGTGGTTGTCGTAGAAGCAGTCGCGGTAGGCCGACACGAAGTGGACCATCGGATTGAGTCGGAGCAGCCATTGACCCCACTCCGGAACGCGGTCCTGCACGATCTCGGGCCCGTAGATGATGGGTGTGAGGAAGAACCACACCTGCATCACGATCGACCAGAGGTAGCCGAGGTCCTTGAAATAGACCGACAGGGTGCTCAACGCCAACGCGAAACCCGAGGCGAAAATCGCGAGGAGAATCGTGAGGCCGAGAGCGACCGGGATGTACGGCAGCAGGGCACTGCCGGCGAAGAGCAGGACCACGATGAGGAGACCCAACTCAATGAGGAACTGCACCACCGCATGACCGACATTGGAGAACACCAGGACCTCGCGGGGGAACGACACCCGTCGGACGAGTCCGGCGTTTGATGACATCGCCCCCATACCGAGAGTGTTCACCAGTGAGAAAAAGTTCCAGGGCAGCAGACCGACGAGCATGTAGAAGGCGAACCCGGTGAGTCCCGAGGGGTCCCCTTCGGGTGCCTTGGCGTTGAAGAGCACCCCGAAGACAAACCAGTAGATCGCCACGTTCGCCAGCGGGTTCAGCATCGACCAGGTCCACCCGAGGAACGACCTTCGATACTTGGTACGCAATTCGCGGAGCGTCAGGTTCCAGAGCAGCTCGCGCGAAGCGACAACATCGGACACGACGCTCATGGGAACGGGAGCCTAACCAGCGCCCCGACTCCGCCGGTGGTGGGGTCGGAGGGTGCCGACCGGCCTACGCTTGCGATATCCGGCGGCCTGCGGGCCATGGCCGGTGCCGAGGAAGAGACCTATGTCCGCACCCGCAGTCGCCGTCCACGATCTCTGGAAGAGCTTCCGGCTCTATCACGAGCGAAACCAGTTCTTGAAGGCCGCGATTCTCCGTGGTCGCCGTGCCCGCTACGAGGAGTTCTGGGCGTTGAAGGACGTGTCGTTCGAAGTTCCGGTTGGCACCACTTTCGGTGTCATCGGGTCGAACGGGTCGGGCAAGTCGACGCTCCTGAAGTGCTTGGCGGGCATCCTCGTGCCCGAGCGGGGCTCCGTTGAGATCTCTGGTCGGATCTCCGCACTCCTTGAGCTCGGCGCTGGATTTCACCCCGAGCTATCCGGTCGCGAGAACGTCTTCTTGAACGGCGCGATCCTTGGCCTCTCGAAGAAGGAGATCGCCGCTCGATTCGATTCGATCGTTGACTTCGCTGGCCTTGAGGACTTCATCGACACGCCGGTGAAGAACTACTCCTCGGGCATGTTCGTGCGTCTCGGCTTCGCCGTGGCCGCCCACGTCGAACCGGAGGTGCTTCTCGTCGACGAGGTACTGAGCGTCGGGGATGAGGCCTTCCAGCGCAAGAGCGCCGAGAAGATCGAGCAATTCCGCCGCGAGGGCCGAACGATCGTGTTCGTCAGCCACGGCCTCGGACAAGTGGAGCAACTTTGCGAAACCGTGGCCTGGATCGATCACGGCGACCTCAAGGCCGTCGGTCCCGCCGGTGACGTGATCGCCGCGTATCGAGGCGACAGCCATGAAGCGAAGAAAGCTCC
Source organism: Ilumatobacteraceae bacterium (assembly GCA_017859785.1). Classification (GTDB taxonomy): domain Bacteria; phylum Actinomycetota; class Acidimicrobiia; order Acidimicrobiales; family Ilumatobacteraceae; genus Casp-actino5. Next base: position 435 of record JAFMMJ010000110.1, on the reverse strand, counting down.
TGACGAACTCGGCTCACGCTGGGGGAGTGGAGAGATCCAGATCACCTCAGTCGACCTCCTCGACGGAGACGGGAACCCCGTCGCGCATCCACGCACCCTTGAGCCGCTCACGATCAGGGTGCACCTCAACGCGCACGCTCCGATTCAGGACACCGTCTTGGTGGCGCGAATCGATGAGATGAACGGCCACACGGTTTGGTCGTCGTCGAGTCGTCGAAACGGCATCTCCATCGGGATGCTCGATGGGCCGGCCGAGGTCACGATCGAGATTCCGAATCTTCCGCTGCTCGAGGGAACCTTCGACTTGACGGTGGCCATCACGAATCAGACCGAGATTCAGCCCTACGACTGGTGGGATCGACGGATCCGATTTGATGTTCGTCAGTTCACCAGCCTCGACTCTGGCATCACGCACATCGCGAGCGAGTGGTCGGT
>JAFMMJ010000109.1 GCA_017859785.1 Ilumatobacteraceae bacterium | reverse complement strand
GTGGCGAGCACTCGGCGGGCGTTGTCGACGTGAAGGTTCTCGATCATGCGTCCGTCGACGGTGATCACGCCGCGTCCTTCGGCTTCGGCTTCTTCGAAGGCGGCGATGACGCGTTCGGCGTGGTCGATGGCCTCGGCGCTCGGTGCCCAGGTGGCGTTGGCCGGGTCGACTTGTGACGGGTGGATGAGGGTTTTCCCGTCGAAGCCGAGGCGACGTCCTTGTTCGGCTTCGGCGAGGAAACCGTCGGGGTCGCGCACGTCGTTGTAGACGCCATCGAGGATGACTTTGCCGGCTTCGCGGGCGCCGAGGAGGGCGGTGGCGAGGTGGGGCACGAGGGCTTCGCGGTTCGCTCCGGCTTCGGCACGGAGTTCTTTCAGGAGGTCGTTGGTGCCCATGACGAGTACCGGCACGCGCGGGTGGGCGGCGATCGCGCGGATGTCGGCGATGGCGGTCGGGGTTTCGACCATGGCCCACACGCCGAGGTCGGCGGGTGCTCCGGCTGCGTCGAGGTGGGCGACCACGGCGTTCAGTTCGTCGACTGATTCGATTTTCGGGATGACGACGGCGTGCGCGCCGCTGGTGGCGGCGGCGGCGAGGTCGTTGGCGCCCCACGGTGTCGCGAGGGCGTTGCACCGGATGGTGATCTCGCGTTTGCCGTACTCGCCGCTCGCGGCGGCGGCGCAGGCGTTGGCTCGGGCGGCGTCTTTGGCGTCGGGGGCGACGGCGTCTTCGAGGTCGAGGATGAGCGCGTCGGCGGGGATGGTGCGGGCTTTGTCGAGGGCGCGTTCGTTGGCGGCCGGCATGTAGAGGACGCTGCGGCGGGGGCGGAGGTCGCTCATGGGGCGGCGTAGAGCTCGGCGAGGCCGGGGTCGCTGGCGGCGAGTTGTTCGGCGAGGGCGACGACGACGCGGCACTGTTTGACGCTGGCGTCGTCCTCCATCTTGCCGTCGAGCATGATCGCGCCGGTGCCGTCTCCCATGGCGTCGATGACGCGGCGGGCGTGGGCGACTTCGGCGGCCGAGGGCGAGAACACTTCGCGGGCGACGGCGATTTGGTCGGGGTGCAGGGTCCAGGCACCGACGCAGCCGAGAAGGTAGGCGTTGCGGAATTGGTCGCCGCAGGCGGTGAGGTCGCGGATGTCGCCGAAGGGCCCGTAGTAGGGGAGGATGCCGGCGGTGACGCAGGCGTCGACCATGCGGGCGAGGGTGTAGTGCCAGAGGTCTTGTTGGTGGGTGGCTCGGGGCGCGTCGGGTTGGTCGGGGTCGGGGTCGTTGCGCACGAGGTAGTCGGGGTGTCCGCCGCCGACGCGGGTGGTTTTCATGCGGCGGTTGGCGGCGAGGTCGGCGGGGCCGAGGGAGAGTCCTTGCATGCGCGGGGAGGCGAGGCAGATTTCTTCGACGTTGGCGACGCCGCGGGCGGTTTCCAAGATGGCGTGGATGAGGATGGGTCGGCTGATGCCGGCGCGGGCTTCGAGTTGGGCGATGAGCCGGTCGGCGTAGTGGATGTCTTCGGGGCCTTCGACTTTGGGGAGGATGATGACGTCGATGGTGTCGCCGGCTTGGGTGACGGCGGCGGTGAGGTCGTCGAGGCACCAGGGGCTGTCGAGGCTGTTGACGCGGGTCCACAGTTGGGTGGTGCCGAGGTCGACGGTGGTGGCGACTTCGATGAGTCCGGCTCGGGCGGCTTCTTTGTCGGCCATGGGGACGCCGTCTTCCAAGTTGGCGACGAGCACGTCGACGGTGCCGGCCATGGCGGGCACCTTGGCTCGCATTTTGTCGTTGTTCGGCGGGAAGAAATGGAGCATCCGGCTCGGCCGGAACGGGATCTCGCGGACGGGCTCAGGGGCGCCGACGGCGAGCGGTCGGAAGAAGTCCTTCGGCGAGCGCATGGTGAGACGCTAGGTGGCCCGCGCGGGCGGGGTGAAGTCGCGGAACCAGTCGGGGAGCCGGGTGGCGTTGCCCTCGGTGGTGAGGGCGCCGTGGGCGGTGACTCCGGTGGCTCGGATCTCGTCGTCGACGGTGAGCAGGTAGGTCATCTGGAAGGTGGCGCGGGTGATGGTTCCCATGGCGACGTTGACGTTGACGACGTCGTCGAATTTCAGGGGTTGGCGGTACTGCACGAAGGCTTCGAGGACGGCCATTTCGACGCCGGCGTCGCGGATCTCGTGGTAGGGGTGGCCGATGTGTCGGAGGTATTCGACGCGGGCTTCCTCGAGGTAGGGGAGGTAGCGGCTGTGGTGGACGATGCCCATGGCGTCGGTTTCGGAGAAGCGGACGCGGACGGTGTGGGAGAACTCGTAGTCGCTCGGGTTGAGGGAGGGTTCGGAGTCGATGCGCATCGTCTCCGAACCTAGTCGTGTCTCCCATACTGGGGTTTGTGACTCCGGCGGTTCGCGCGCTTGTTGATGCCGGGGTTGATCATGTGGTGGCCGAGTACGGGCACGATCCGGCTCGCACCGATTTCGGGATTGAGGCCGCTGAGGCGCTCGGGGTGGATCCCGATTCGGTGTTCAAGACCTTGGTGGTGCTGGTCGATGGGGTGGAGTCGGTGGTGGTGGTGCCGGTGACTCGGTCGGTGTCGATGAAGGCGGTCGCGGCGGCGTTCGGGGGTAAGCGGGCCGAGATGTGTCCGCCGGATCGAGCGGAGCGGGTGACGGGGTTCGTGGTTGGGGGTATTTCGCCGTTTGGTCAGCGTCGCTCGTTGCGAACGGTGGTGGATGAGACGGTGGTGCTCGTCGACCGGGTGTATGTGAGCGGGGGTCGTCGCGGGGTGGATGTCGGGGTGTCGCCCGATGATTTGGTCGCGGTGACGGGGGCGGTGCTCGCCGATATCGCGGTCTGATCACACAAAGGTTG
>JAFMMJ010000108.1 GCA_017859785.1 Ilumatobacteraceae bacterium | reverse complement strand
TCCGGCGCTTGGTCGCACGAGGTCACCCCCGGGCTCGTCTTCGGCGAGAAGGTGACTCCGATCGCCTCCGCCGGCTTGTTCACCCCCTCGGGCAAGGCCTCGTATCCGAGCGTGACGTACCAGTTGGCCGTGCCGGCGATCGTGGCCGGTGTTCCCGAGATCGCCGTGGTGGTGCCTCCCGTGCCCGGCGGCTCCGGTGAGGTCGACCCGGCCGTGCTCGTCGTCTGTCGCAAGCTCGGCATTCGCGACATCTTCCGAGTGAACGGCCCCGCGGGAATCGCGGCCCTCGGCTTCGGCACCGAGACCATTCCGAAGGTCCGCAAGATCGTCGGCCCGGGCTCCCCCGCCGTCACCATCGCCCAAGTCGAGATGCAGCGTCACGGCGTCGCCACGATGATGCTGCTTGGCCCCACCGAGTCGCTCGTCATCGCTGACGACACCGCCGACGTCATGCGCCTCGCCGCCGACCTGCTCATCGAAGCGGAACATGGCACCGACTCGGCCGTCGTGCTCGTCACCCCATCCGCCTCACTCGTCGACGCGGTTGACACCGAGCTCGAACGGCAACTCGCTGACCTCCCCGAAGTGCGGGCGACCGCCGCACGCGCCTCCCTCGGCGTCAACGGTGGCGCGGTGGTCGTCGACGACCTCGACGCCGCCGTCGCCTTCGCGAACCGCTACGCCGCCGAACACCTCCAAGTCGCGGTCGCTGACAGCGAGGTTGAGCGGGTGGTCGACGGCATCGTGAACGCCGGTGAGATCCTCATCGGACAGCACACCCCGTTCAGCGCCGCCAACTTCGTGATCGGCTGCCCCGCCTCGCTGCCGACCTCCGGCTTCGCCCACGTCTCGTCGGGCATCACCGCGCAGGCCTTCCTCAAGCGGACCGCGGTCGCCCGCGCTGACGAGGCCGCACTCGCCCACATGGCGCCGGCCATCACCGCCCTCGCCGACCACGAGGGATTCCCGGCTCACGCCGCCGCGATCCGACGCCGAGGCCTGTGATCTCACGGCCCCCACACGAGCCCTACCGGGAGGTACCCGAAGGCACCTTCCGTTGGCGTCTCGGCGTTCGTCCTCTCGACCTCGCCGACTGGCTGGTGATCACCGACCACTACACCCACGAAGTCGCGGAGAAGGCTCGGATCATGGCCGCGCATCCGAACACCGCTTTCTGTGTGCTTGACGACGTCGAGGCGGAGTGCGTCGAGATCGCGACCGCAGTCGTCGACCATCTCCGCCACCACCATCCCGATCGATTCGACCAAGTCGAACTCGACCCGTCCCTTCATCCGCTCGACGCCGCCGGTCGACTGATTCAAGAAGACCTCGTCGTCATGGTGGAACGCGACAACGACCTCATCTTCGCGGGCGGCAGCGTCTGCTTCCCCAACCGCTGGGATCTCCGCTCCAAGCTCGGCCGGACCATGGCCGAGGTGCACGAGCCGGTCACCGACCTGAACGCCCAACTCGGCGACACCGTCGACGCCTTCCTCCGGCGCCTCACCCCCACCAAGCCCGTCTGGCGTCTCGGCTGGGGGGTGCTCGACACCGACGACCTCTATCAGCCACTCGACGGCACCGCCGAGCCACGACCCATCGATGCCTCGCCAGCAGCGCACCACCTCCGCGTCGAGCGCGAGACCCTCCGGCGCTTCCCCGAAACCGGCTGCATCCTCTTCACCATCCACACCCACCTCACACCGCTCGTCGACCTTCCAGCCGACTCCGCTACCGCCCTCGCCTCGGCCCTCGACGCCATCCCGACCGGCATCGCCGAATACAAACAGCTCGACGAGACGGGAGCGGCGATCGCGAACTGGCTGCGAGAGTCAGCGGGCGTCTGAGCGACCCTCGTAGGCTCAGCCCGTGGAAGGGGACCAGCAGCCAAGCGCCGGGGAGGTCATGCGCGACCTCCATCGTCGCGACCTCTCAGCAGTCGAGTTCGGCATCGAATTCATCGAGACCGAGGCTGACCGAGTCAGTGTGCGCATGACGGTCACCGAAGAGATGTGCAACGGTTTCATCATCGGCCACGGCGGCATGACCTTCCTGCTCGCCGACTCGGCGATGGCGTTCCTCTCCAACGGTGCGAACGACTCAGCGCTCGCCACCACCGCCACGATCCACTGGTTGAAGCCGACCTATCCGGGTGATGTGCTCACCGCCACCGGAACGACCCGCTGGCAACAGGGACGGATCGGCATCCACGACGTCGTGGTGACCAACCAGAACGGTGACGAGGTGGCCCACTTCCAAGGCCGAACGCAGCGAACCGGACGACCGGTCATGGAGGCCCGCCCCGACTAACGGGGGTTCAGCCAAGTCTCGACGAGACTCAACCGAGCGACACCGAACTCAGGCGAACTCAGAGCCGAGGTAGGCGGCGATGACGTCCGGGTTCTTCTGGACCTCATCTGGCGTGCCGAGCGCGATGCGCTGACCGAAATCGAGCACCATCACCCGATCGGCGATGTCCATCACGAGACCCATGTCGTGCTCGACCATGATCATCGCGATATCGAGCTCGCGCTTGATGTCGAGGATGAACCGCGCCATGTCCTCGGTCTCCTCAAGGTTCATGCCGGCCACCGGCTCATCGAGCAGGAGGATCTTCGGATCCATCGCCAGAGCGCGACCCAACTCGACGCGCTTCTGGATGCCGTAGGGCAGGAGCGCGACCGGGTACTTGCGCCACTGCTCGATCTCGAGGAAGTCGATGATGTCCTCCACCTTGCGGCGGTTCTCCATCTCCTCGCGCTTGGCCTTGCCCCACCAGACCGCTCCGCCAAATACAGAGCCCTTCATCCGGATGTGACGTCCGGTGAGGAGGTTGTCGATCACCGTCATCTGCGGGAACAG
>JAFMMJ010000107.1 GCA_017859785.1 Ilumatobacteraceae bacterium | reverse complement strand
CTGGTCGGGGGCGCCGGTAGCCTCGGGGTTCGTGTCGAAGCGCATTTCGTCTGATGACGTCGCCAAGGTGGCGCGTCTCGCCCGCCTCGATCTTGATGATGCGGCGTTGGAGGCGGCGACGTCGCAGCTCGACGACATGCTCGGCCATTTCGCTGATATCGACGCGCTCGATCTTGATGGTGTGGAGCCGATGACGCAGCCGTATCCGTTGGTGAATGTGTTGCGTGACGATGTGGTGGCGCCGGGTTTGGATCGTGATGAGGTGTTGGCGGCTGCTCCTGATCCGGTGGAGGGCCGGTTCCGGGTGCCGCCGATTTTGGGGTTGGACGACTGATGGGTCGCGCGGTCGATATTGCCGCTGGGGTTCGTGGCGGTTCGTTGAGCGCGGTTGAGGTGCTCGAGGGGCATCTCGCGGCGATTGATGCTCGCGAGTCTGAGGTGCACGCGTTCAATTTGGTGCTCGCTGATGAGGCGCGGGAGCGGGCGGCGGCGATTGACGCGTCGGTGGCGGCTGGGGCTGATCCGGGTCCGTTGGCTGGGGTTCCGGTCGCGTTGAAAGACAATCTCTGCACGCGGGGCATCCCGACGACGTGCTCGTCGAAGATTCTTGATGGTTGGCGTCCGCCCTATGACGCGACCGTGGTGGAGCGCCTCGCGGCTGCCGGTGCGGTGGTGGTCGGCAAAACGAATCTTGATGAGTTCGCGATGGGGTCGTCGACGGAGAACTCGGCGTTCGGTCCGACGCGGAATCCACTCGATGTGTCGCGGGTGCCGGGTGGTTCGTCGGGTGGTTCGGCGGCGGCGGTGGCGGCGGGGTTCGCCGCGTTGTCGCTTGGTAGCGACACCGGTGGTTCGATTCGTCAGCCGGCGGCGTTGTGCGGTGTGGTTGGGGTGAAGCCGACCTATGGGGCGGTGAGCCGTCTTGGTTTGGTGGCGTTCGCGTCGAGCCTCGATCAGATCGGCCCGTTCGCGACCGACGTGGCTGACGCGGCGCTGATGCTCGAGGCAATCGCTGGTCATGATCCGGCGGATTCAACGTCGATTCCTGAGCCGTTCCCGTCGTTGACGCCCGCGTTGTCGGCGGGGGTGGAGGGTCTGCGGGTCGGCCGGATCGTTGATCTTCCTGCCGGTGCTGATTCCGATGTCGATGAGCGTTTGCAGGCGGCGTTCGATGCGTTGGCGGCGGCGGGGGCCGAGATCGTTGATGTGGAGGTGCCGGCGTTCACCTATGGCTTGACGGCCTATTACTTGATCGCTCCGGCGGAGGCGTCGTCGAATCTGGCCCGGTATGACGGGGTGCGGTTTGGGTCGCGGGTTGAGGCCGCCGACACGAACGCGATGTATACGGCGACGCGTTCAGCGGGGTTCGGGGCCGAGGTGCAGCGTCGCATCATGCTCGGCACGTACGCGCTCTCCGCTGGCTATTACGACGCCTATTACGGCAAGGCGTTGAAGGTGCGGCGGTTGATCGCCGACGATTTCGCTCGGGCATATGAGCGGTGCGATGTGATGTTGACGCCGGCCTCGCCGAGTGTGGCGTTTCCGTTCGGGTCGAAGACGGCGGATCCGTTCGCGATGTATCTCTGCGACACCTACACGATCCCGTCGAATCTCGCGGGCCATCCGGCGATGAGTGTGCCGTTCGGGTCGGGGGCTGATGATCTTCCGGTCGGGGTGCAGGTGCTCGCGCCGGCGCTTGGGGAGCCGGTGATGTTCCAGGTGGCGGCCGAGTTGGAGCGGAGGGCGTCGTGACCTGGACGCATGAGGGTTTCGAGATGGTGGTTGGTCTCGAGGTGCATGTCGAGTTGGCGACGGAGACGAAGTTGTTCTCGGCCTCGCCGAACCGGTTCGGGGATGAGCCGAACACGAATATCGATCCGGTGACGCTTGGTTTGCCGGGGGCGTTGCCGGTGTTGAACCGTCGTGCGGTGGAGTTGGCGATGCGGATCGGGTTGGCGCTCGGGTGTGAGATCCGGCCGTGTGTGTTCGCGCGGAAGAACTACTTCTATCCCGACATGCCGAAGGCGTATCAGATCTCGCAATATGACTTGCCGTTGAATGTCGACGGGTCGTTGGCGTTGCCGGATGGTTCCGTCGTTGGTGTCGAGCGAGCGCATCTTGAGGAGGACACCGGCAAGAGCACTCATGTGGGTGGTTCGGGTGGCCGTATTCATGGCAGTGAGGCGTCGTTGATCGATTTCAACCGGGCGGGGGTGCCGCTCGTTGAGATCGTGTCGCGTCCCGATATCCGTTCGCCGGAGCAGGCGCGGGCCTATGTGGCGGAGTTGCGGTCGATTTTGGCGGCGATCGGGGCGTCGGACGCGAAGATGGAAGAGGGCTCGATGCGGGTCGACGCGAACGTGAGTGTGCGTCGTCCGGGGGAGCCGTTTGGCACGCGGTGTGAGATCAAGAACTTGAACTCGGTGCGCAGTGTCGGTCGCGCGATCGACTACGAGGCGCGTCGTCAGGTCGACATGGTGACCGCTGGTGAGCAGGTGCGTCAGGAGACGCGTCACTGGGATGAGGGTGACGGCCGCACGCACACCTTGCGCACCAAGGAAGACGCCGACGACTACCGCTATTTCCCGGAGCCCGATTTGGTGCCGCTCGCTCCGAGTGAGGAGTGGATCGCTGAGGTGCGGGCGTCGATGCCGCCGTTGCCGGCGGCGCGTCGGGCGTGTTTGGCCGAGGCGACGGGTCAGGCTGCTGATGCTGAGGCGATCACCACGGTGGTGGATCGCGGCCAGGACGACTATGTGCATGCCGTGGTGGCGGCTGGTGGTGATGCGGCTCGGGCGTTGATCGCGGTGAAGGAAGCTTTCGCTGATGAGGGGGCGGAGCCGCGGGTGCCGGCGGGTGATTTGGCGGTGTTGACCCAGATGGA
>JAFMMJ010000055.1 GCA_017859785.1 Ilumatobacteraceae bacterium | reverse complement strand
TTGGCGCGGGCGGTGCGGATGTAGTCCTGGTTGAGGGTCTCGAGCATGGCGGCACGGCCGAAGCGGCTGTCGGCGGCGATGCCGAGGATGGCGAGCGAGGTGGCGGGCAGCGTGATGTCGCGGAGCAGTTCGAGCACGTTCTCGCCCGTCTTGCGACCGGTGTTGAACGGCTTGACCCCGAACCAGTTCTCAAACTGCACGCCGAAGATGTTCTGGAGGAGCAGTGCCATCACGAAGGAGGGGAAGGCGAAGCCGATGAAGCTGAGGCCGGTGAAGAAGTAGTCGCCGAAGGAGTACTGCCGGCGGGCCGAGTAGACGCTGAGCAGGAGGGCGATGATCGAGCCGAAGATGAACGACGGCACGGCGATCATGGCCGTGTTCCAGCCGCGCACTCGAAGCACCTCGCTCACCGGGATGCCGATCGAGGAGGAGAAACCGAGGTCGCCGGTCGCGGCATCTTGGAACCAGAGGAACGGTCGCAACCAGATCGAGACGTCGAGGTTGTACACCTCAAGGATGCGGTCGTAGCCCTGCTGGCACTTCGGCAGGCAGAGGTAGAAGTCAGCGAGCGGGTTCGTGGTCGCTGAGACGCCGACGTGCACGAGGTAGAGCGTCAGCATCAGCAACGGGATGGTCGCGAGGACTCGGCGCAGGGCGTAGGCGAACAACGGCGGAACCTTAGTGCTCGGCGGAGAGGTGCTCCGCTGTCTGGATTCGGATATGAGACGGGCCCCGGTGGTTTCCCACCGGGGCCCGCTCCATCATCGCCGTGTCAGGTGGACACGACGGTCAGTGCTGTGACTTGTCGTCCGTCGGCTCAGCCGGCGAACTGGAAGTCGACCACGTTGGTCAGCGGACCAGCACCCTGCGCGTCCGGAGCGACACCGGCCGACACGAGGTCGGAGGTGTAGCCGTAGAACGACGGCTTCTGGGTGATCGGCATCATGAAGAGGCCGTTCTCCGGGTCCATCTCGAGGGTGGTCGCGTACTTGTCCATGGTGTTGTAGCAAGCAGCGCGCTCATCGTCGTCGACGGTGCCGTCGCAGGTGTCGATGAGGGCGTCGAACTCGTCGTTCATGAACCCGTACGTGTTGTTGCCACCGCCGCTGCGGAGGATGGCGCCCATCGAGCCGGGCCACGGACCGCCGACCCACGCGAACTGGGTGATCTCCCAGGTGTCGCAGTTGCCCTCGGTGCCGCCGCTCATGGCGCAGGCCAGGTGGTCCTCGCTGAACGGAATGCCGAAGTAGGCGGCGCCCTCGACGTTGTCGATGACGATCTCGATGCCGGCCTCGGCGAACTTGGCCTGGAGGAGCTCCTGCTGGATCTCACGCAGACGGTTGCCGCCGGTGGTGCCGACGCGAAGCGTCAGACGCCCGTCTTCCGGGTGCTCGTAGATGCCGTCGGAGCCCATGACGTAGCCAGCCGACTCGAGGGCGGCCTTGGCGGAGTCGATGTCTCCGGCGCCGTAGCCGGCGTCGCCGGCGTGGTTCTCGTACGGGCCCTGGTTGGAGAGCCAGAACACGTTGCCGAGACCCTCAGCGGGCAGCGACTCGCCGAACAGCGGGGTGTAGAGACCGGCCATCACCTCGGACTTGTCCATGGCGAGGGCGAGGGCCTCGCGGACCTCGGGGCGGTTCACGTGCTTCGCGTTGAGGTTGAGACCCCAGTGCTCGAAGACCGGGCCGGCCGAGGACTTCACGGTGAAGTCATCGCTCGAGGAGAGCTGCTCGAAGGCGAGCTGCGGCTGGGTCATCACAATCTGGGCCTCGCCGGCGAGCAGAGCGTTGATCTGCGCGTCGGTGTCGGTCACGAAGTTGATCTGGACGCCGTCGACGTAAGCGACACCCTTGTTGACCGAGTCGGGGCTGTTCGAGCCGTGGTACATGTCGTTGCGCACCATGTTGAACTGCACACCGCGCTCCCACGAGTCATACAACATCGGGCCCGAGGACGGCAGCGTGGCGCCGTTATGGCTCCACTCGCGCAGCGCCTCGTTCAACTCGGCGGCCGCGGTGGCGGGATCATCCGAGAAGATGTGCGCCGGGTAGATCTCGCTCATGACGCCCTTCCAACCGGCGTAGAAGCCGGCCCAGGTCATGGTGATCTCGGTGTCGGAGACAACCTCAACCGCGGTGATCTGCTCGAGGCTTGAGCGGTCACCGGCGAGGTAGATGTACTCACCGGCGCTGTCCTTGGCCATGACAGCGTCGAAGGTGAACTTCGCGTCGGCGGCGGTCAGTGGCGTGCCGTCGCTCCACATCGCGCCGGAGCGCAGCGTGTAGGCGATGGTCACCGAGCCGTCGTCGTTGGTGGTGGGCACGGCCTCACCGTCGAGGAGCTCGGGGTAGTAGTCGTTGCCACCGGAGATGCCGTAGAAGCCCTCGATGAGCGCGGAGCGGATCCACGAGGTGATCGACAGGTTGTTCTCGGGGTCGTCGAGGTGGAGATCCGGCGGCTCCTGCTCGTGGGCCCAGATCAGGGTGCCACCGTCAACGCCGGTGCCAGCGGCCTCGGCCGAACTCGGCTCCTCGGCCGGCTCCTCGGCTGCAGGCTCGTCGGCCGGCTCCTCAGCGGGGGCGTCAGCCGGCTCGTCGGCCGGGGCTTCGGCCGCTGCGGGCTCATCGGATGCGGTGTCGTCGTCGCCTCCACAGGCAGCGATGACAAGCGACATCGCGGCGGCGGCGGCGATCAAACGACCGCTTCTACGGGTCTTGATCACGTTGTTCCTCCTTGGGTGGAACCGGGAGATCGGTTGAAACCGCTGCACCGCCCTCCCCTGCGGTGAACGTCCGGCGAAGGCTAGCCGTCATTCCGGTGTGCGGAACACCGGGGAATGAACGGCAGGTGAACGAGGTGTCAGCCAGTTGGTCGCGTTGAGCGGGTCGCGACGGCGGTGGAGGCGGCGGCGAGAGCCACGAACACCAGGAAAGCAAGGGCGAACGGGGTCAGTGAGGTGTCGATTCGACTCGCGACGACACCGCCGAGGATTGCCCCGCCGGCCATGCGGAGGCCGCCGGACAGCGACGAGGCCGTGCCGGCGATGTGGGGCACCGGTTCGAGGGCCTCGGCGTTCATGTTCGGCATGAGAAACATGAACTGGGCTAAGAGCAGGCCGAGGAGCGGCATGAACACCCAGAAGGTGGGCGTCCCTCCGGAGGCCAGTGTGACCGCCACCAGAAGCACCGAGCCGACGATGAGGCTCACGAGCATGGCGTTCATCACCGGGCGCACACCAAACCGGCCAACAACGCGGCCGTTCACGAGGGCCGCGACACCGAAACCGATGGCGATCACCCCGAACACCATCGGGAACGCGCTTCGACGCCCGAAGATCTCGCTGACGATCAACTCGGCCGAGGCGAGATACATGGTGAACACGCTCTGGAGGAACACCGAGGCGATCGAGAACCACAGCGTGGAGCGGGTGCGGGCGAACTCGGCGTAGGCCGAGGCGATGTCGGATCGGTTGAGTCGGCGTCGCCGTTCGGGTGGCAGGCTCTCGGGGAGGCGCCGCGTCCACGCTGCCATGGCGATCGCCCAAATGGCACAGGCCCAGAACACCGCGCGCCAGGGAAGGACCGCGACGATGCCGGCTCCGACCGTTGGCGCGATCACCGGCACCAGCACGAACACCGCCATGATCTGCGACATGGCGCGGGCCATCTCGACCCCTTCGAAGAGGTCGCGGGCGACGGCCGTGGCGACCACCCGGGCTCCGGCGGCTCCGATCCCCCACACGAACCGGGCGACCAGCAGCAGCGGAAGGGTCGGGGCGAGCGCCGAGCCGACCGCGCCGAGGATGTACACGGCGACGCTCGCGTAGAGCACCGATTTACGCCCGAATCGGTCGGTGATCGGCCCGAAGAACAGTTGCGCCACGGCGAGCCCCATGAAGAACACGGTCACGACACCGGCGACCTCGTTAGAGGTGGGGTCGAGTCCAAAGGTGACCCGCATCTCGTCGAAGGCCGAAAGCATCAAGTCGATCGCCATGGCCATGAGGGCCATGACCGCGGAAAGCATCGCCAAGGTCTCGTTGCGGCCCGGGGCTCGACGGCCAATGCCGCGGCCGGCTCCGCTCTCGATCGCGGTGAGGGGGGTCACGGGTCGACCCTAACGAGAGGCTGGCCCGCCGAGACGGCTCGGGCCCTTGGCTGGCATCCTGTCGTGATGGCCGCCACCGACACCGATCTCCTCGCCTCCGATATCGCCTGGGACCTCGACCCGCTGCTCGACGGCGCCGACGGCCCGATGGTCCTCCTCGACCAGGCGGAGGGCATCGCCGAGACGCTGCGCGCGCATCGTGGGTCGATCGCCACGCTCGATGCGGACGGCCTGCTCGCGGTGATGACCGCCCTCGCCGAGTTGTCGTCGCTGGTGAGCCGCGCCGGGCACTACACCTCGCTGCGGTTCGCCGAGAACACCGGTGACGCCGAGGTGGCGGCGGCGATGCAGGCGGTGAATGAGCGCAGCACCGCGATCAGCACTTCGTTGATCTTCATCGATCTCGAGTGGGCCGATACCGATGACGCCCACGCGGCGGCGGTGCTCGCCGACGAGCGGCTCGCGTTCTGCCGACATCATCTCGAGAACCTCCGTCGATATCGGCCGCACCAGTTGACCGAGCCCGAGGAGACAGTGCTTTCGGAGACGTCGCTAGCTGGCTCGTCGGCTTGGGTGCGCCTCTTCGAGGAGCAGACCTCGGCCATCGAGGTCGGACTGCCCGACGATCTCGGCGGTCGGGTGGGGTTGATGTCGGCGCTCGCCCATCTGCATCGTCCCGAGCCGGAGGTTCGCGAGTCGGCGGCCGCCGCAGTCACCGCCGGGCTCGCTCCGGGTCTGCGCACTCGGGCCTTCATCTACAACACGCTGCTGCTCGACAAATCGATCGATGATCGTTTGCGCGGCTATCCGTCGTGGATCACGAGCCGCAACATGTCGAACGAGGCGAGCGACGAGAGTGTGCAGGCCCTCATCGACGCCGTGGTGTCTCGCTACGACATCCCGCAGCGTTGGTACGCGTTGAAGGCGGAGATCCTCGGGGTTGATCGGCTCCGTGATTTCGACCGGATGGCCTCGGTGACCGCTGGTGGGTCAGCCGAGATCGGGTGGGCCGCGGGGACGCGCATCGTCCGCGACGCCTACGCCTCGTTCTCCGATGAGTTGGCCGGCATCGTCGGCCGGTTCATCGATGAGCGTTGGATCGACGCGCCGGTTCGCCCGGGCAAGCGGGGTGGGGCGTTCTGCGCCTATGGGGTGCCCGAGCACCATCCCTATGTGTTGCTCAACTGGACGAGCACCGCGCGCGACGTGTCGACGCTCGCCCATGAGCTCGGTCACGGTGTCCACGGTTACCTCGCGCGTGAGCAAGGCATCTTCCATCAGTCGACCCCGCTGACGCTGGCTGAGACGGCGTCGGTGTTCGGCGAGACGGTCACCAACAACCGATTGCTCGACGCCCTCGACGATCCGGAGGATCGGTTCTCGCTGCTCGCGGCCACGCTGGAGGACTCGATCGCCACGGTGTTCCGTCAGGTCGCCATGAACCGGTTCGAGCACTCTTGTCACACGCACCGTCGCGAGGTGGGCGAGCTCTCGGTGGATCTCTTCGGCGAGTACTGGGCTGCGAGCCAGGAGGCGATGCTCGGCGACGCGGTCGAGGTCACCGATGGGTACCGCACCTGGTGGAGCTATGTGCCGCATTTCATCGCTACCCCGGGCTACGTCTACGCCTACGCCTACGGTCAATTGCTCGCTCTGTCGGTGTACGCCCGCTACCGCGAGGCCGGCGACTCGTTTGTGCCCGCCTATCTGGACATGTTGCGCGCTGGGGGTTCGATGTCTCCGGAGTCGCTCACCTCGATCGTTGGCTGCGATCTCACCGATCCGGGCTTTTGGTCGGCCGGGCTCGACATCGTCGAAGGGCAGTTGGATGCCGCGGTCGACGCCGCTCGAGCCGCCGGTCGACTCTGACGGCGCGGTTCTCCGTCAGCGTCGGCGCGGCAGGGCGGTGAGCGTGGCCGTCGCGATGACGGTCATCGCCATGGCGAAGCCGATTCCGGCCCCGAAACCCGATCGGTCGATGATCGCCCCAGCCACGGGAGGGCCGATGAGCCCGCCGATGCCGGCCGCCGTGTAGGTCGCGCCGAGGACGGTGGCCATCCCGTCGGTGCCGAAGAGTTGGGCGACGACGGCCGGTGAGAGCGCGATGAATCCGCCGTAGCCGACGCCCATCACGATCGTGTAGGCGACGAGCAGCCCGTAGCGCCCATCCGATGCCATCCAGATCAGATAGCTGACGGCCATCGTCGCGAAGCTGCCCTGCAGGAGTCGCGTCGGGCCGAGGCGGGCGCCGAGCGCTCCGAGACCGAGACGCCCGACGATCGACGCCGCCCCGATGAGGCCGACGAGGAGCGCGGCGCGGCCGGCCTCGACTCCCCGTTCGGTGGCGTACGACTTGATGAAGACGAACGGCACGAAGAGGGCGAGTGAGAGCGCGAGCGACCCGAGGTAGAGCACGACGAAGGGCCGTTGACGGGTGACGGCGCGGAGGTCGACGCGTCCTCCTGGCCCCTTCGACGGGGCTCTGACGGTGCCGAGGGTGGCGAGAGCCATCGCGAGCACTCCGCCGATCGCGAAGATGACGTATGCCCTCCGCCATCCGTGGGCTTCGATGAGTTGGGCGGCGAGCGGGGCGCAGACGAGCGTGCCTGCGCCGATGCCGGCGACGGCGATACCGAGAGCGGTGGTGCGACGCTCCTCGAACCAGCCGCCGACCATCGCCACCATCGGCACATAGCCGCAGGCGACCGCCGTGCCGACTCCGAGGCCGTAAGTGACATAGCCGAGCCAGATCGATCCGACGGCCGAGGTGGCGAGCAGCCCGAGGCCGAGGCTGACCGTGCCGACGATCATCACCGGCCGAGGCCCGTAACGGTCGGCGAACCGTCCGGAGATGACTCCACCTCCGAAGTAGAGGGCGGTGGTGACCGAGAACATGAGAGCGGTCAGGCCACGTCCGGTGTCGAACTCCTCGGCCATTGAGTCGAAGAACGCGCCAAAGGAGTAGGCGACGCCAAACACGGTGAACGTCGAGACGAAGGCGGCGGCGACGGTGCCCCAGCGGCGGATGTCACCGATCCCGGCCGGCTCACCCCCTTGGCGCTCCCCCACAGCGTCACATCTGAGCACGGCCGGGGCGTTCCTTCCGTCATTGACCGATTGACGATCGCCACGCCAGTTCCACATGCTGAGTTCTAGGTGGCACAGGCACACATCCGCTGTAACAATTTCAGCGCGCAGACGATGACCGGCGGGTTCAGCGAAATTCCTCGGCACGGAGGCCAACCGACATGACAGGGTTCGAGCATCTTGACAGCAGCACATTCTCCCGTGCCCGCCCGCGGAGCGGCCGCACCCCGATGAGGTCCGCTCACCGCCGCCGCGGCGTCGCCGTCTCGATCGTCGCCGCGATCTCCGTTGCCCTGCCGTTCGCCGCTTCGCCCACCGTGACGGCCAGCGATGACTTCGACTTCCGAGTGCTCGATGCCGACGGCAACGTCATCTCCGTTGATGGTTCACCCGAGGGCGACGTCGAGACCCCAACAGAGATCAGCCCCCCATCCCTTCCCTCGCTCGCCTCAACCGTCAACTCGGGCGTCTCGCGATACGTGCTCGTCGTCGCCGACGCCGACCCTGAGCACCTCGAGCTCACCCTTGCGGCGATCGTCAACGCCGGCGGCCTCGTTGAGGCACGCCACGACTCGATCGGTTCGGCGTATGTGCTCATCACCGGGGATCAGGCATCCGACCTCGCTGATCACCCGTGGATCGCCGCCGTCGATGTCAACCGTGGCGTCGGGCTGCTCGACGGTTCCCGTGTCGAGCGCGCCGTCGCGGTCGGCGGTGACGTGGTGCCTGGGCGCTACATCGTTCGCCTGAGCGACTCAGCTACTCCGGCCCAGCGCGTGGCCGTGGCCGTCGATCTCGCCGGCCGCGTGGTCGACACCTTCGATCAGGTCTTCGATGGCTGGGTGGTCGATCTCACTGAGGCTCAGGTCTCCGAGTTGAAGACCCGGCCCGGGGTGGCCGACATCGAACCCGACCGGATCATCACCCTCGACACGGTCACCGAATCCGTTCGACCGACAGCGACCCAAACCGGCGCGACGTGGGGTATCGATCGCATCGATCAGGTCGCGCTCCCCCTCGATGGTTCCTACACCGACCGCAGCAACGGCGCGGGTGTGACCGCCTACATCATCGACACCGGTGTCGCCGCCCACTCCGAGTTCGGCGCCCGACTCGCCTCCGGCATAGACGTCTACGACAACGACGCCGACGCCACCGACTGCCACGGTCACGGCACGCATGTGGCGGGAACGGTCGGCGGCACCACCTACGGGGTCGCTGATGCGACCACGATCGTGCCGGTCAAGGTGTTCGGCTGCAGCGGCAGCACCTCGACCGCGACCATCGTGGCCGGTATCAACTGGGTGCTCACCGAGCACACCTCCGGCGACCCGGCCGTCGCCAACCTCTCGCTCGGTGGCGGGCCGTCATCGTCGATGGACGCCGCGGTCCGGAGCCTCGTGGAGGCCGGGATCATCACCGCCGTCGCCGCCGGCAACTCGAACGCGAACGCCTGCTACTACAGCCCCGCTCGTGAACCGCGGGTGATCACGGTCGGTTCAACAACCAGCAGCGATACGCGCTCGTCGTTCTCCAACTTCGGGTCGTGCCTCGACATCTTCGCTCCGGGTTCGTCGATCACCTCGGCCTGGTACACCGGTGGCACCAACACGATCAGCGGCACCTCGATGGCGTCCCCGCATGTCGCAGGAGCCGCCGCCTCCATTTGGGGCGCCGACACGTCGGCCACCTACGCCGAGGTGGAGAGCGCGCTGCTCTCGTCGTTCACCGCGGGTGTCCTTACCGACCGCGGGCCCGACTCACCCGACGCTCTCCTCTTCGTCAACCCCAACGACGGTGGCGACAGCGGAGCGACCGCCCCAGATGCGCCCACCTCGGTCACCGCGACCCTGTCCGACACGACGGCCACCATCGCGTGGACCGCGCCAGCTGATGATGGCGGCGCCACGATCACCCGCTACATGGCCTCCGCGGTCGAGGACGACTCATTCACCTGCGTGTGGACATCGGGCCCACTCGAGTGCGACATCTCGTCTCTTGCCCCCGGAACGTTCACGTTCACGGTGACGGCGGCCAACTCGGCCGGGGTGTCCGCCGCCTCCGCAGCCAGCAACTCGGTAACCGTGTCGGCCGGCAGCAACAACGACTTCTTCGTCGCCTCCATGGAAGTCACGGGCACCAGCGGCACCGCCAACGACACCAATGTCGGCGCGACCATGGAGAGCGGTGAGCCGCCAATCGACACCGGCTCGGGTCGCGCGACCATCTGGTTCTCGTGGACCGCTCCCGACTCGGGGCGCCTGACCGTCGACACCTTCGGTTCGAGTTTCGACACCGTGCTCGCGGTGTATTCGGGTGCGTCGCTCCCGTCGCTCACCCGGTTGACCTACAACGATGACTCCCGCCAGACCGGCACGTACTTCCAGAGCACGGTCACCCTCGATGTCACCTCGGGCACCGAATACCACTTCCGCGTCAATCAGTTCGGCTCCACCGGTGGTTCGGTCGTTCTCAACTGGGTGTTCGCGACAGTCGGCGCTCCCCCCGCGCCAACCGACGTCGAAGGGCTCGCCGTCGCTGACGGCTCGGTGCAAGTGCGATGGGCGGCGAGCGAGGCGGTTCCGGCCGTCACCTCGTACACCGTCACCTCGGATCCCGCTGGCGGAACCTGCACCTGGACGTCCGGGCCAACGCTGTGCACGGTGACCGGTCTCACGGCTGGCGCCTCCTACACGTTCTCGGTGACGGCGACCAACAGTTCGGGCACCTCATCATCGTCCTCGCCTTCGGCGGCCGTGACCGCCTCGGGCACCTCGTCGGATCGCAGCTGGGTCAACTCCTGGGGGCAGGACCGTGTTGATCAGGCATCGACCTCCCTCGACGGCGTTCTCGCCACGCGGGCCGACACCTCAGTGTCGAACGGCGACGCCGATCGCGGATCCGGTTCGGTGATCTTCGTGGTCGACACCGGGGTCAGCGCCCACAACGATTTCGGTGCGCGGCTCGCGACCGGCCGCGACATCATCGATCGCGACAACGACGCCAGCGACTGTGATGGACACGGCACCCATGTCGCCTCAACGGCGGCTGGCACCAACTACGGCATTGCGACCTCGGCGACGATCGTGCCGGTCCGTGTGCTCGACTGCTGGGGATCGGGCACCACTTCAGGTGTCGTGGAAGGTCTCGAATGGGTCGCCAACTACGACCTTGCCGGCAAGCAGGGCGTGGTCAACATGAGCCTCGGTGGTGGCGCTTCGACGGCGCTCGATGCCGCGGTTGAGAACCTGGTTGACGCCGGAATCGTCGTGGTGGTCGCGGCTGGCAACTCCAACGATGACGCCTGCTACTACAGCCCAGCTCGCGAGGCCACTGCGATCACGGTTGGCGCGACAGCGTCGGACGACGCGCGGTCGTACTTCTCGAACATCGGTTCCTGCGTCGACCTCTTCGCGCCGGGCTCGTCGATCGAGGCGGCCTCGATCACGGGTCCGGCGGACACGATCACCCTCTCGGGAACCTCGATGGCTGCCCCGCATGTCGCTGGAGCGGCCGCACTCGTTCGCACTCAATATCCGAACGCGAGCGCCCACGATGTCGCGGCGATCCTGATCGCTGATGGACGCACGGGCATCGTCAGCGACCGCGGCACGGATTCTCCCGACCGCTTCCTCAACGTCGAGACGACCATCTACGACCTCACGGCGGCTCCGTCGAGCACGGTCACCGGTGTGACCGCGACTGCCGGAGTGAATGAGGTGACGGTGTCGTGGACGGTTGTCAGCCCGAGCGCTACGCCGGCGGCCACTGCTCCTCCGGTAGGCACCTTCACGGTGACGGCCTCGCCGTCGGGTTCCTGCACGGCGCCCTACTACGCGTCAAGCTGCACGATCACCGGTCTCACAGCGGGCACCACCTACACGTTCTCAGTTGCTCCGGCGGGTCTCGGTAAGACCGGTGTCGTCTCCGATTCAGCGACCGCTGTGCCGTCAGCGCCTCCCAGCTCGGGTGGCGGCGGTGGCGGTGGCGGGGGCGGCAGTTCCGGCGGCGGCGGCGGGTCCAGCGGTGGCGGCGGTTCCGGCGGCGGAGGCGGTTCCGGCGGCGGAGGCAGCGACGACTCCCCGGTGTCGACGCTGCAGGCGATCGCGCCTAACCGTCTCTTCGACACCCGCACCGGCCAGGGTGGCATCGCTCCGACCCGCATCGGTGACGGTCGCGTCCTCGAGATGCCCGTTCTCGGTCGCGGAGGCGTGCCCGCAAGCGGCGTCGCAGCTGTGTCGCTCAACGTGACGGCCACCAACACCGGTGGTCCCGGCGGATCGGGGTATCTCACCGTCTACCCGTGCGACTCCGCGCCACGGGGCTCGAGCCTCAACTTCACGGCCGGCCGCACGGTTGCCAACGCGGTCATCGCGCCGGTGTCGGCTGCGGGAACCGTGTGCTTCTCGGTCTTCGGCCAAGCGGATGTGATCGCTGATGTCAGCGGCGCGATTCTCAGTGGCTCAGGTTTCGTTCCGACGGCACCAACCCGAGTGGTCGACACCCGCGGTTCGGGCCCGATCGGCGGCGAGCGAGTGCTCGAGGTGGGGCTGCTCGGTGTCGCTGGCATCCCGAACTCGGGAGTGGCGGCCGTCTCGATGAACGTCACGGTCACCAACACCGCGGTGGCGGGTTCCGGCTACGCGACCGTGTATCCGTGCGGTGCGCGACCGAATGCCTCGAATCTCAACTTCGGCAACGGCCAGACGGTGGCGAACGCAGTCGTCACCCCGCTGTCCGCCTCCGGCACGGCGTGCGTCTACGTGTATGGATCGGCCGATGTGCTGATCGACGTCAACGGCGCGTTCCTCGGTGACTCCGGATTCGGTCCAACCGCTCCGACTCGCCTCGCCGACACGAGGTCGCCGGGTCGCTCCGGGCTCGCGGCGAACAGCATCGTCGAGGTGCAGGTGACCGGTCGGGCCGGCGTTCCGGCGGGCGCGTCGGTGGCGTCGCTCACGGTCACCGTCACCAACACCACGGCGGCTGGCGGCTACGCCACCGTCTACCCGTGCGGCACGCGGTATGAGGCGTCGAACCTGAACTTCTCCACCGGTGACACGGTCGCCAACGCGGTGATCGCACCGCTGTCGCCGACCGGCACGGTCTGCGTGTTCGTCTACGGCCGCGCTGACGTGCTCGTCGATGTGAGCGGATATCTCCCCTGACGCTCAGCCATCTCCCTCCGGCCTAGCCGGTCCCGTTACGCCGCCCGCGAGGGCGGCGTAACACTTTTGGTGAGTCGTTCGATCACCTTGGTGATGACGACAACGAACATCACCGTGTGCCCGACGGGCCTGCCTCACGACAGACTCGGAGGCGATGACCACCTGGAGCGCGCGCTCGTTCGCCGTCTCGCGGAGCGAGGGCTGATGGCCGACCGCGTCTCGGTTCGCGCGCTGAAGCGAGGCGAGGCATCAGAGTGGTCGAAGTTCGTTGGGGATATCGGACCGAAGATCGTCGGTTACGCCCACCGCATGGGTTCCCGTGATCCCGATGAGGTGATGGGGGCGACCCTGGAGGCAGTGGCTCGGCGTATCGGCGAGTTCGAGGGTGGCGCAGGTGACCTGCGTTCGTTCGTCTTCTCGATCGCCCACGCGCGGATCGTCGATGACCTGCGTCGCAATACCCGTCGGAGCGAGGTGTCGATCGAGAACACCCTCGACCTCCTCGAGGCCGACGAGCCGAACGAGGAGACCTTCAGCGATCCAGATCTGCTCGCCGCCTTGGAGCGGCTCCCCGAGGAGCAGCACCGCATGCTCGAGCTTCGGTATGTGGTCGGGCTGTCGACCCGCGAGACAGCGAAAGCGATTGGTAAGTCCGAGGTGGCGACGCGCGTCGCCCTGTCGCGTGCGTTCGCGAAGTTGAAGGACCTGCTCTCGGAGGAGTTGCGGGCGGAGTCGTCGGAAGCGGAGGTGGCGTCATGATCTGGCCGTCAGATCGTCGTCTCGCCCTGCGGTTGGCCGACCTTCGAGCCACGGAGGTCGCGTTCGACGTCGACCAGGATCTGGTCGCTCGGCTCCGGTCTCTGGCGATCGCGAGTTCTGCTGACCCAACTCTTGTGAAGGGTCGCTGGAAGCGCCGTGTCGGTGCCGCGATCGGCGCGGTCGGTGTGTTCGGCTGGGCAGGAGCGGCCGCAGCCGGCGCCAGTGTTGGCCTCGTGTCGACGGGGTCGCTCCCCGATCCGATTCAGAACGTTGTCGCCGATGTGCTCGAGGTGGTCAACATCGAGGTGCCGCGACCGGTGTCGTCGGTGGAGATCGTTCCGGAGCCGGTTGAGGAGGTTCCCGTTGAGGAGACGCCTCCGGCCGAGCCACCGGTGATCGAACCGACTCCGACCACCGTGATCGAGCCGGACCAACCCGAGGAGGAACCGGTCGACGAGCCGGTCGAGGAGCCCATCGCTCCCCCGACGACCACGCTTCCCGAGGAATCAGACGAGGGCGATCTCGACGCCGAGGAGTCACCCGGTCGTTCCGAGGAGGCTCCGGGGCAGACCGGTGCGACGCCGGGGCAGTCGGGGACTACGCCCGGGCAGTCCGGGAACACGCCAGCGCAGGGAGCCGAGCCCCCAGGCCAGACGGGTAACACCCCCGGGCAGTCAGG
>JAFMMJ010000054.1 GCA_017859785.1 Ilumatobacteraceae bacterium | reverse complement strand
ACAACGAACTCGACGCGCCGACTGAGCCCCTTGTCCTCTACTCCGTCGATGAGCACCGGTTCAGCCGAGCCGACGCCAACCGCGACGAACTGCGACTGCTCGAGGCCACGATCGATGAGAGCCGAAACAACTGACTCAGCACGTCCTCGACTGAGCAGGATGTTCGATCCTTCGACGCCATCGGAGTCGGTATGCCCGCGGACTTCAACAAACGCGGTCGGAACCTCTTCGAGCAGGCGAGCGATCGCATCGAGCGTCGGCTCCGATGCCTCGTCAATGTCGGTGCCCTCCGAGCCGAAAATGATCGGCTCGGCAAGGAGCAGATCATCGATCGCGGTCGCGACCCGAACGCCGTCGTCAACACCCACCGGCGGAGGAGCAGCGAGATCCGTGTCAACACCACGCGCCAGCGCGACCGCAGCAAGCGCCTCCCCGAGGTCAACGTCTCGGTAGGTGCCTACCAAGGAGGCCCGATCCGATTCGATCACCAGGGTCCCTTCCACCAGCGCCTCAGGCATCGCGGTCAGCAGTCCGCTCAGGCCGTCGAGGGTGTCCGCGTCGATTGTCGATGCCGCGTCGACCTCAGGAGACGCGCCGATCAATCTGAAGAGTGACCCCGCTGAGTCGTCATCAGACACCGCCCCAACAACGGAGAACCCGTTTGGTGACCAGGTGATCACGAGGTCGGGCACCCCATCGACCTCGGCGATCAGCACTCGGTCGATGATCAGCACGACGCCGTTATCCGCCTCGATGACCGACACGACCGACGCCACCTCCTCCACGAGGGGGATCTCCCCCGGGTCAAGGAGAGTTGCCGAGCCGTCACGAGCGGCCAATACGACCGAATCGGCGTCATCACTTCCAATCGCCGCCGGGTCAAGACGCGCGTCAACCAGATGACGCGAGACCAGACGACGGGCTGAGACGGCATCCTGGCCAAGAGACGCCACCACATCGGCGTCAACGCGCGCGAATGCCTCGTCTGAGGGAGCGAAGAGCACAAAGGGTCCGTCACCGGCCAGCTCGTCAATCACCTCGGACAACTCGATCAAGCCCGCGATTAGAGACAGCGAGGTCTCCGCGGCGAGCACATCGGCAATATCGATAGTCACCGTCGGCGGCTCCACGATCGTCGGGGGGACAGTGGTCGCCACGACCACACCGTCCGGGGTGGTCAGCGGCTCGTCGACCGCCGTAGTCGTCGGTGTTAGCGCGGGGTCGACGATTGGCGCCCTACTCGAACGACACGACCGATCCGCCTCCACCCGACGGACGCCTCTCAGCGTCAGCGAGGCCTCGAGAGTCGCGACGTCGAGAACCGGCTCAGAACAAGTGACCACCACGTCTTGGCCGGTCACCATGATCGATGCCACCAATGGAGCCACTTCGGCGGCACGAACTCCAACCCGCTCAAGCAGGTCAGCTTCGATCGAGCGAACAAACGACACCACACCGAACGCGGCCACCACGACCGCTGTCAAGGCGGTTACCACGACCGATGGTCGCGAGAGTCTCGACTCAGACATCGCGGCCCTCGACCGCGGCGCTCACGGTGCGGTCAGGAGAAGCTCTGGCCGCAGCCGCAGGTGCGCGAGGCGTTCGGGTTCGTGATCGCGAAACCGGACTGGTCGAGGCCGTCCTTATAGTCGAGCGTGGCGCCCTCGAGCAGCTGCGCCGAAGCCGGGTCAACGACAACCTTCACCGAGGAACCCTCTCCGAAAGAGGCCTGCTGGTCGTCGGCAGCGATATCGCCGTCGAAGAACATCTCGTAGGAGAAACCGCTACACCCGCCCGGACGGACGGCGACGCGGAGAGCGAGATCCGAGGCTCCCTCGGCTTCGAGGAGCTGGCGGACCTTGACGGCTGCGTTGTCGGTGAGGGTGATCACGTGGCATTCCTCCTAAGACGGTGGACAAAATCCTAACCGCAGTCCCACCCGCGTCGACAAGGTCTGCTCGACACGACCGTTTCCGGGTGGAGCAGTAGGTTCTGGGAATGGCGAACCCCGAAGACACGGCGCCTGGCGCCGGTTCGACGCCGATCGAACCTCCGAGCACCGACGAGGTCTTCGCAGCCCTTCGAACGGTCATTGACCCCGAACTCCACGTCGACATCGTTTCGCTCGGGATGGTGCCCGACGTCTCGATCGATGGAGGCACGGTCACCGTCTCGGTCAAATTGACCATTGGCGGCTGCCCACTCCGCGCGGAGATCAAGCGCGAGATCGAGAATCGCGTTGGCGTGCACCCGGGCGTCGACTCGGTGCGCATCGACTGGGGCGAGATGACCCCGGAGGAACGCTCCGAGGTGATGGGCCGCGCTCGGCGACGGGCTCAGGAGCAAGCACCGGACACAGCCGTCCCGGCGCGATGCCGCGTGATCGCCGTCGCGAGTGGGAAAGGCGGGGTCGGCAAGAGCTCGATCACCGTGAACCTCGCGGCCGGGCTCGCCGAGCGCGGATCGACGGTCGGTGTCCTCGACGCCGATATCTGGGGCTTCTCCGTGCCGCGCCTGTTTGGAATGTCCGACCGGATGGAAGCCTCCGAGGTCGACGGACGCCCGAGGATTATCCCGAACCGCCGCGAGATCGGGAACGGCGTACTCGAGGTGGTGTCCACCGGGTTCCTCGTTGAGGAGTCGACGGCGCTCATGTGGCGCGGACTCATGCTCACCAAAGCGGTCGAACAATTCCTCAACGACGTGGCCTGGGGAGACCTCGACTACCTCCTGATCGACATGCCACCAGGAACGGGCGACGTCCAGATGGGCCTCGCCCGCATGCTTCCTCGAACCGAGATCCTCGTCGTCACGACTCCTGCCCGAGCCGCCCAGAAAGTTGCCCAGCGCGCTGCCGACATGGCGAGGCGCTCGTTCTTGCCCGTCATTGGGGTTGTCGAGAATATGAGCGCCTTCGTCTGTGATCACGGCGATTCCTACGCGCTGTTCGGCTCAGGCGGAGGCGCGGAGCTCGCCAACGACATTGGTGTTCCTCTGCTCGCCTCGGTTCCACTCGAGCCAGCGCTCGCCTCAGGTGGCGACAACGGCGATCCGGTGGTGCTGTCAGGCCAAGGGCCGTCCGCGGTGGCGCTCCGAGATCTCGTGACCCAGATCGCGGAGCAGGTCGCTCCGCCACGCGAGAGCGACGTCGACATGTCCGGTTGCTCGGCTCGACTCCTCGACGCCGTCGCCGCAGCACTCGACGGCGCGTGACCAGGGCTCAGCGCCCGCGATTAACGAACTCGGGCAAAGGCACCTGCTCGTAGTCAGCGTCTCCGGGTAGGGCGATCCCGACGAAGCGGCCCGAGTCGTCGACACGCACCCGAGGAAGGATCGGATCGGGTCGAGGCGATGTGAGCGCCGAGGCCACGGCTTCCTTCGCTGTGCCGAAGCCGCGCAACCAACGCAGGTTCGCGACCGTTGGAGGGAACATCTGCAACTCGCCGGCGGCCGCCCGAGCGAGAGCATCCTCCGGCTCGACCCACAGGCTCTCAATGGTCTCGCCACCGTCATGCAGCGGTTCCTGGCCCGGAGGAGCCACCGCCACCAAAAAGCGCGTGTCGAACCGTCGTCGCTCGCCAACCGGAGTGATCCAATGACTGGTGAAGCCGATCTGATTGACCATGAGCCGAAGATCGTGCTGGGAACACAGCTCGGCGAGCGACCGCTCACCCGAGTGGACATGCTCCCGAGCCTCCGCCATCTCTGCAGTGTCGAGATCGACGCCGAACCGAACCGCTTCGGATGCATCCGAGCGCCGCGCGAGCAGCACACCGGCCTCCTCGAAGCATTCCCGCACCGCGGCGACCAGCCAGGCGAGCCCTCCGTGATCAAGACCGAGTCGCTCCGACGCCGATGCGTCGTCGAGCCCATCGCAGACAGGTTCGAGGCGCTCCGAATGATCCTCTCCGTCGACCTTGCCGCCGGGGAACACGAACTGGCCGCCGGCGAAAGCCGCGGAGAGGGTTCGGCGGAGCATGAAGACCTCGACGCCCGCGTCACCGTCGCGGAGCAGCATCACCGTCGCCGCAGGCTGAAGCGGCACGTCGAGAGCCCTCATCGGTTCGTCAGTCACTCAGCTGACCGTAGCGAGCGCGCCGGCTGAGGCTCCGCTCGAAGGGTCAGTCGCGACGCCGCGCGGGCCGACGCGAGTACACACCGGCAGCGAGCACCAGCAGCCCGAGCACCAGCGCCGTCACCTGCCACCGCTGCTGCAAGGCATCGATCACGGACCGCTGAATGCCATCGACCGCCTCGACGATCGGATCGGACCCACCACCGATGTCAACCACCCAGAAGTAGTAGGCGAGGTACAGACCCGACAGCACCACGAAGCCCGCTGCGACCTGCTCAACCCGGTGCATCGACGCCCTCAACACACCGAGAAGTCCCGTCTGCGCTAGCGCCAGCGACACCGTCAGCGCCGTGACGAGAAGTCCCATCCCCGCCCCATAAGCAACGACCTGCGCGGTGGCGGCGACCAGGCCGTCATCGCGGGCGGAGAAGAGCGACGGCAGGAAGAGTCCGATCGTGCAACCCAGCGAGGCGACGGCATAGGCGATCCCGTAGACGAACATCGACCCAACACCACGAGAGCGTCCCCCGCGATCGAGTCGGGGGCCGGCGATCGGAAGGCGATAGCCGCGAAGCATCGCGACTCCGAGCGCCACAAGACCGACAGCGATCACGATGGTCGCGTACTTCGCGTTGCGTTGGATCCACGACGTGAAGTGGTACGTCGTGAGGCCAACGAGGACGAACACCGTCATGAACCCAGCGGTCAACGCCGCGCTCACGACGAGCGCGCGACGGACACCGGCCCGACGGGCTCCGAGGTCTCCGGCCGCCGCCGTCACATCGGAGCCAAGGAAGAACATCAGGTACGTCGGCAACAGCACGAACCCGCACGGATTCACCGCCGCCACGAAACCACGAAGAAACGACAGACTCACGCGGACCTCGTCGACGGGATCGAGAAATACCGCGCGAGGCGCTCACGAAGCTCAGCGGCATCCAACACCCCATCGCGACCAACGACACGACCATCCGCGTCAACGAAGACCGTGAGGGGGAACGCGACCGTCTCGAGAGCATCGGTGAACCGGCCAAGCGGGTCGAGATACAACTCGTAGGCGACACCGACCGAAGCGGCGAACTCAACCATCCGATCAGCGTCATCGACTGGGTTCACCCCAACGAACCGAACCCGATCGCCGACCTCCGCATGGACCTCCGAAAACTCGGGCATCTCCCGGGCGCATGGGGGGCACGCAGCGAACCACAGATTCACCACCATCGGCGTACCGATAAACGAAGCGCTGTCGATGACTTCCCCAAGCGCCGTCTCCAACTCGACGGAGGGAAATCGAGCCACCGGTTCGCCATCGGGGCCGACCGGTTCCTGGTACTCACCGGGCTCATCGAGCACGGCATCGAGGTCATTAGTCACGGCGTCGCGCACTCGGGGAGCGCCGATGGAGATCGCGAAGAGCGACAACGCTGCGGCGATTCCGATCGCGACTGTCGCCCGTCGCCGCTCCATCCCTTCAGGCTAACGACGCACGCTGATCGCCGGTCAGGCCACCAGATGAGGTGGCAGCGGGACCTCATCGACCACCAGTTCAGCCCGAGGCTCGCGCGGGGGACGGCCACGTCGGGGGCGATCCTCGACGATCACTCCCTCCATGATGAGTACACCTCCCCATACGCCATAGTGCTCAGCTCGTTCGAGCGCGCCGGCCAAGCAACCCTCGGCGAGAACGCAACGCCGGCAGATGGCCTTCGCCCGGGCAAGGTCGTGAGCGTCGTCAGAGAAAAACAGGTTGGCCAATCGGCCGGTGCCATCGGCGCAGCGAGCCCGAGTGGTGATCCGTTCGGTGATAACTGTCGTGTGTTCCATGC
This sequence comes from Ilumatobacteraceae bacterium, assembly GCA_017859785.1. Taxonomy (GTDB): domain Bacteria; phylum Actinomycetota; class Acidimicrobiia; order Acidimicrobiales; family Ilumatobacteraceae; genus Casp-actino5. Next base: position 8,304 of record JAFMMJ010000054.1, on the reverse strand, counting down.
CCGTCCCGAGACGGGCGAAGGGAACATCTCGCAGTTTCTGTCACATACGCAGCAGGATCTTCCCGACGTTGAGATCGGCCTCCATGTGACGGTGCGCCTCCGCCACATCGTCGACGTCGACCACCCGGTCGATCACCGGCCGCAAGGCGCCCGAGTCGAAGAGCGGAAGCATCTCAGCGCAGAACCGCTGCACCGCCGCGATCTTCTGCTCGATGGGTCGGTTCCGAAGCGTGGTGCCGATCCAATGCACCCGCTTCGTCAGAATCAGTCCGGTTGACACCGTCGCGGTCGGGCCGCCAAGCAGACCCACCTGCATGATCGTGCCCTGGGGTCGCACCACACGAAGGTTCCGGTCAGCCTCCTCCCCGCCGATCACGTCGAGCACCACGTCGACTCCCTCGGGGACCGCCTCCTTCAGAGCGGACGACCAGTCAGCCGGGGAGCGTTCGAGCACGAGATCAGCTCCGAGCGCACGACAAGCCTCGGCCTTGCGAGCCGAACAGGTCACCGCGATCCGCGCCCCGATCGCCTTGGCGATCTGAATCGCCGCCGTGCCAACCCCAGAACCGCCAGCGTGCACCAACGCCCAACGCCCGCTGGTGAGGCCCCCTTGGGCTACCAACGCATCCCAAGCGGTGGTGAACACCTCGGGCACCGCGCCCATCTCGTCATCGGCGAGAGCCGCCGGAACCGGCATCGCCAGGCGCTCGTGGGTCACGACGAACCCCGCGTTGCAGGCACCCGACTCGATCCCCATCACCCGGTCGCCCACCGACCAGCGCGTCACCCGCTCGCCCACCGACTCGACCCGGCCGGCGTACTCGAGTCCGAGGATCTCGTGCTCGCGGCGCACCGGATCTGGGTAGCCGCCGAGGCGCTGCATGATGTCCGCTCGATTGCAGGCGCTGTACTCCACCCGAACACGGATCTCATCGGGCCCGGGAGTCGGATCGGGCACCTCCATGACCCGGAGCACCTCCGGCCCGCCGGGTTCGGTGACCACCACTGCGCGCATGAGAGCAGTGTTATCCCTGCGATCTCAGGTCGGCGAGTCGGTCGCGCGGGCGGCGATGGCGCTCGCCAGTTCGGTCGGATCACGGAAGAGCAGATCTCGATAGAGACGGAGTTCGTCGACGCTCGCTCGGATGTCATCGAGGGCCCGATGACTGTTCGGCTTCCGGACCGCCTGCTGCAGAACCTCGGGACTCCACCGTCGAGCGAGTTCCTTGATGCTCGACACATCGACCGAGCGGTAGTGGAGGTACGCCTCGATATCGGGGAGGTACGCGGCGAGGAATCGGCGGTCGGTGCCGATCGAGTTGCCGCACAGCGGCACCGTGCCCGGTTGTGGGCAGTGCTCGCGGATGAAATCAAGGGTAAGTCGCCCGGCCTCCTCGAGGCTGAGGGTCGAGGAACGAATCTCGTCGAGCAGGCCGGACGCTGTGTGCATGTCCGTCACGACGTCATTCATCGCGGCGAGCACCTCATCGCTCTGATGGACGACCAGGTCGGGTCCCTCGGCGACGATCTCGAGTTCATCATTGGTGATCAGCGTCGCGATCTCGACGATGACATCGGTGGTGTGATCGAGCCCGGTCATCTCGAGGTCCATCCACACCAACATCAGCTCGATGCTACGACAGCGCCCCCATGTTGGGAGCATGGGCCCATGACCGCCGGCCTCGCCTCACTGCTCGCGGAGGGTCGTGCCATCGAGGAACTCGAGTTGCGCTCGACCTTCGGGTTCATGGCCTTCCACGGCGGACGTCTCGAGGTCACGACCGATCGGATCGCCCGTGCCGCAGCCGAACGAGCCGGCGCCTCCTACTACGGAGTGCTTCACACCGACGACGATCCAACCCATGTCCCCTCCACCCGATTCAAGCCCGCCGAGTCCGCCAACCTCACCGCCTTCGTCGACCATGTCGACGTCGTCGTGACCGTGCACGGCTTCGGTCGACGCGGCATGTTCTCATCGCTTCTGCTCGGTGGCCGCAACCGCGACCTCGCCCATCACGTCGGTCGGCACATCGAGCACCGCCTTCCCGGCTACCGAGTCATCACCGACCTCGCCGAAATCCCAGTTCGTCTCCGCGGGCTCCACGACGACAACCCGGTGAACCTGCCTCGGGCCGCTGGCGTGCAGATCGAACTCCCACCAAGGGTTCGTGGTCAGGGTCCTCTCTGGTGGGACCACGAAGGCGACTTGGTCCCCCACACCCTCGCCCTGATCGAGGGGCTCGCCGACGCGGCCTCCGGCTGGACGGCGCGACATCTTCCGCCGAACTGACCGCCTCGCTCCCCCTCGGCGCGATCAGAGCCCCTGATCCTGATCAGAGGAGAACCCATGGCCATCTACGGTGCCGATCCAGAGCAGCTCGCTCAGCTCGGCAGAACGCTCAACCAGCAGATCGACACGATCACCCAGATGATGTCGACCGTCGACTCAACCTTCGCCGGCACCGTCTGGCACGGGCCAGCTCGTCAACGTTTCGAGCAGGAATGGAACCAGTCGTTCCGACAGGCGCTCGGGCGGCTCAACGAGGCGTTCGGCGCCGCGGGACGCGACTGCCTCGCGCGGTCGAGTGAGCTCCATCGCGTGATGGGTGTCTGACGGCTCGGAGGCCACCCGCTCCGATCACCTACGATCGCGGTGTGCCACGTCTCGATTTCACGGTCGAACCCTTCCATGAGGGCCGACCCGGAGCTCACGTCACCGCGCCGGTCGAGGCGCTGACGGCCCGCGGAGTCGACGTCGACTTCGGGGCGTTCGGATCCTCCTGCGAGGTTGATGCCGAGAGCATCGCCGAGGTGGTCGCCGATGTGGTTCGCTCGGCCTTCGCGAACGGCGCCACCAGGCTCACGATCGAGGTCGCCGGAGGCGACGGGGAGGCAGCGTGAGCGGCGAGCATCCGGTCGTCGCCGCCGTGCGACCAGCGTTCGAGGCGATGGGCGCGCGGATTGTGGGCCAAGACGCCATCGAACCAGCCGATCTGCCGATCATCTGGGAAGGCGTGACCGTGGCCGGGGTGCGCGTGCCGCCGCTCCACGGCGCGCTCGACCGCCTCATCGAGTCAGTGGAAAACGAACTCGGAGGACCGCTGCCGAGCCTGTCGCGGGAGGACAAACAGCGAGCTGTCCGACTCCTTGATGAGCGGGGCGCCTTCACGCTCCGCCGAGCGGTCGAGGACTTGGCCGATGCGATGGGCGTGAGCCGCATCACGGTCTACAACTACCTCAACGCGATCCACCGGTGAGTTCGTCCCTCGTCATCGGCCTCGACGCCGACGACACGCTCTGGCGCAGCGAGGATCACTTCCGCCGGGCGGAGGAACTGTTCCTTGAGTGGGTCGGGCCACACACCCCCGATGGCATCGACCTCGCGGGCGCCCTCCGGTCCGTCGAACTCGGCAACATCGCGCTCTCGGGCTACGGGGTGAAAGCCTTCGGTCTCTCCATGATCGAAGCGGCGGTCACCGCGACACAAGGCGCCGTGCCTTCCCAAGTGCTCGGTGACCTCGTCGATCACGTCCACGACCTGCTCCGCGAGCCCGTCGAGTTGCTACCCCACATCCCCGAGGTGCTCGCCGACCTTGGGCGACACCACCGCCTCGTTCTGATCACCAAAGGTGACCTCGTCCACCAGACCCGAAAAGTCGGCACGTCAGGCCTCGAGCACCACTTCGACCGAGTCGGCGTCGTTCTCGAGAAAGACCGCGAGACCTACCGGCGATTGCTCGCCGACTGGACGATCGACGCGAGCCAGTTCGTCATGGTGGGCAACTCCGTCCCGAGCGACGTCCTCCCCGTGCTCGCCCTCGGGGGCCGTGCCGTCCACATCCCCTACCACGTCACGTGGGACCACGAAACCGTCGATGCGAGCGGCCACGACTTCCCGACACTCGACTCGATCCGTGAACTGCCCGGGCTCATCGCCACCTGGGACACCTGAATTCAGAGTTTGCGGAGCAGGACGTCGGTTACCCGATGGTCGGCGCCCTTGCGGACCACGAGCGATGCGCGTTCGCGGGTGGGCTCGATGTTCTCACGCAGATTCCGACCGTTGATTCGATCCCAGATCCCTCGCGCCAGTGCGACCGCCTGATCATCGTCAAGATCAGCGAAGTTCCGGAAGAAACTGTCACTGCGCTGGAACACCGAGGCGCGGAAGGTGAGGAACCGATCGACATACCACGAGGCGATATCCGACTCGTCGGCATCGATGTAGATCGAGAAATCGAAGTAGTCGCTGACGAACTCCGCGCCGGCGCGATCAACCTGCAGGACGTTCAGACCCTCCACGATCACGATGTCGGGACTGGACACCGTGACCACCTCATCGGGGACGATGTCATAGACGGTGTGGTCGTAGACGGGAGCGGTGACCGACTCCACGCCGCTCTTGACCTGTCGAAGAAACTCGAGCAACGCGCGAGTGTCGTAACTCTCAGGAAAGCCCTTGCGTTCCATCAAGCCCCGCTCCTCCAGCACCCGGTTCGGCAGCAGGAACCCGTCGGTAGTGACCAGATCAACGCGCGGATGGTCAGGCCAACGGGCGAGGAGGGCCTGCAAGATGCGGGAGAACGTCGACTTGCCGACCGCCACCGAACCCGCGACGCCGATCACGTACGGCACCTTCGGGGAGATCGCGCCGAGGAACGTCGCCGAGACGCGGTGCAGGTCTTGGACCGCGCTGACATAGAGGTTGAGCAACCGACTGAGAGGCAAATAGACCGTCGCCACCTCATCGAGATCGATCCGCTCGTTGATTCCTCGGAGGTGATCAAGATCCTCCTCGGTCAGCGTCAACGGTGTCGCGGCACGAAGAGTCGCCCAATCGTCGCGGGCGAAAGCGAGGTACCGGTCGGGCACGGGTCGAACCCTACGCTCCGGTCGATGGAACTGGGACAACCAGGGTGGTGAGACGGGCGCCCGATGAGCGGTCGCGAACCGGCGCTTGGTACACCCCCGACCATCTCGTCGACCTCCTCGTCGCGGCGTCACTCGACAACCTCCGGACTCCGACCGCGACCGTCAGAGTGATCGATCCGGCCTGCGGCGACGGGCGGCTTCTCGCGGCCGTGATCTCCACGCTTGAAGCCCGCGGCCTCGCCGTCGAGGCAGTCGGCTGCGAGATCGATCCGCCGACCGCTCGCGCCACTCGGGAACGACTCGGATCGTCCGCGACGATCATCGAGGGCGATGCGCTCGAGCACCCGTGGGCGCGGTCCGACTTCGACCTCGTGATCGCTAATCCACCATTCTCCAGTCCGCTCTCGAAGCGAGGACCCACTGCCATCACCGAACCTGGGTCGCCCTACGCCGATCTCGCCACCCGCTTCTGGGATCTCGCCCTCGAACTCATACGCCCGGAGCACGGCCGGATCGCCCTCATCCTCCCCCAGTCGATCCTGAGCAGTCGCGACGCGGAGAACGTCCGACGACACACAGAATCCACCTGTCGACTCCTGTGGTCGTGGTGGTCCGAAACCCCCGCCTTCGACGCTCAGATCACCGTGTGCTCGGTGGTGTTCGAGCGCTCGCAGAACCCGAAGGGAATCGACTGGACCGGTGTCGTCACCGACCGACTCGGGCTCCCACCACTGCCAAGCCGCCTCTCAACCAACGGCACGATCGCGGAGCGAGCGCGGATCCGCGCCAACTTCCGCGACGAGTACTACGGCCTCGCCGGCTGTGTCACCGACACCGGCTCCGGACCGCCCCTGATCACCAGTGGGCTGATCGATCCGGGAACGTGTCACTGGGGTCGCCGCACGACCAGGTTCGCCAAACAGCGGTTCCAGGCACCGCGCGTCGACATGGATTGCCTCTCGGACCGGTTCCACCGGTGGGCCAAGTCGACGCTCGAGCCCAAAGTGCTCGTAGCGACCCAAACCCGGGTACTCGAAGCCGTCAGCGACCCCGACGGCTCGTGGGTGCCCGCAGTTCCTGTCGTGCGCCTTGAGCCGCTCAGCCACGTGACACCCGATGAGATCGCGGCCCTGCTCACATCCCCCATCGCCTCCCGCCTCATGTGGTCCCAGTCAGCGGGAACCGGACTATCTCCGAAGTCACTGCGAGTGGGAGTCGCAGGCCTCTCTGACCTCCCTTGGCCCGCCGGGGGCCTTCACGACGCGGCGGAAGCGCTCAATCACGGTGATATCGCCGCCTGTGGCCGACTCGTGCACCGCGCGTTCGACATCACCGAACAGGGCCCACTCACAACCTGGTGGGAGCAACATCTGCCAGGTCGCGTGGAGTGACCGAAGGCCCTGCCCGTCGGAAGCTTGAACGTGGTTGACTGGGAACATGGCCGTGGTTCCCCCACCCGGACAGGACAATCTCGACGATCTCGTCTCCCGTTCAGTTACCGGCGACGTCGAGGCACTCCAACGCCTCATCGTGCTGGTCACGCCCGAGATCCGACGTCTTGTCGCGGTCCTCGGCGACCGCGAGGAATTCGACGACCTTGTTCAGGACTCGATGGAGCGGGTGCTCTCCGGCCTTCCTCGGTTCCGTGGCGACGGACCGTTCCTTCACTGGGTGCGCCAGATCACTCGGTGGACCTGCGCTGACGCGACCCGACGGCGGATACGCCAACGACGACGCGACGAACAACTCGCCGCGAGCGCCGATCATGACGCCCCAACCGGAGACGTCTGTGAGCTCAGTTCTCTGATCGAGCAGCTCGACGCCGACCGACGGGACGCCTTCATCGCGACCCAGATACTCGGGCTTCCGTACGCGGAAGCGGCTGCTGTGCTCGACTGCCCGATCGGCACGGTCAGATCGCGCGTCGCGCGGGCGCGCGCCGACCTGATCGAAGCGCTCGGTGATACCGAACGCGCGGTTCCTCGACGGAGGCGAGCATGAACCGGGTCGCGGTGGCGCTCCTGTCAGCCATCCTGCTTCTCGGATGCAGCGCTGCGAGCGATGAGGCCAACACCTTGTCTCCAGAAGCCGCCGAAGGACAGGCAACCGCTCGGTCGAACGGGTGCGCGGCCTGCCATGGAGCAGATGGGCAAGGAGGGGTCGGGCCGGCGTTCGTCGGGCTGTATCTGTCCGATCGCGAACTTGTCGACGGTTCGATCGTCGTCGCCGATCGCGACTACCTCTACGAATCGATCACCCAGCCGGCAGCGAAACTCGTCGCTGGGTATCGAGGACGGATGCCGTCGAACAACCTCGATGACGCCCAAGTGGAGAGCATCATGGCCTGGATCGAGGAACTGGCCGCCCCATGACGCCCACGCGACGACTCCTCGCCCTCGTGGTGGCCACGGCAGCATTCGCCGCCTTGTCGGCTGGTTGCTCGACGCGCGAGTTTGCGGGCTTCGTGCGCGAACCAGCACCGGATGTGTCCGCCCTGTCGTTGCCTGACACATCGACCGGTGACGACCTCACCTTGAGGGCACGACCCGGGGGTCTGCTCATGGTGTACTTCGGCTACACCAACTGCCCCGACTACTGCCCAACCACCATGTCGGAGCTGAAAATCGCCCTTCGACGCGCCGGAGACCCGGCTGCCGTCGACGTCGCGATGGTCACCGTCGATCCTGATCGAGACGGGCCGATCCTCGCCGACTACGTGGGAAGTTTCTTCCCCGGTGGGCACGCGCTCGTCACCTACGACGACGCTCTCCTCGCTGAGGTGGCAGCACCCTTCGGAGCGTCGTATCTCGTGTCGACCGACGACGACGGATCCGTTGAGGTGGCGCACTCCACCGCGCTTTACGCCGTCGACGACACCGGTCGGCTGGTGATGACCTGGCCGTTCGGCATCGACATCGATGAGATGGCCGCTGACATCAAGGATCTCCTGGACGGACGACGAGCATGAAGCGATGGCGATTCGCGCTCGCCGTCACGCTCGCTCTGACCGCGGGACTGGCGCTCGGAGCCACGTTGCTCAACGATGATGCGCCCCGTCCCGGGCTGAGTGCCGAAGACGATGACGTCCGTGCCGACTACGACTACGTGATCCCATCGGGCACCGGGGATCGAATCGACGCCGGTGAGCGCATCGACATCCTCCCGGCCGAGCTGCAGGTCACCGTCGGCGAGACAATCCGAATCACCAATGACGACACCCGAGGGCACGTGGTTGGAGTCTTTTATGTCGGCGCCGGTGAGACCCTGACCCAGTCGTTCACAGCGCCCGGCGTGCTGAGCGGTGAATGTACGGTGCACTCGAGCGGGGTATTCACCCTCTCCGTCGTTGAGGCAGCATGAGCAGGCGGCTGGCGATTGCCGGCTCCGTGCTGCTCGGTGGCTTCCTCGCCAACCCCGGTGTCGCGCTCGCCG
>JAFMMJ010000106.1 GCA_017859785.1 Ilumatobacteraceae bacterium | reverse complement strand
TAGATGACGAGGACCATGAACACGAGCGACATCCCGACAATCGGCGCCGTCAGCCGACTCGTGCGCAATCTCGCCTCGAGTTCGTGCTCACTGGCCAGGGTCGATCGCAGGGTCGCGCACTTCGCGCCGAGACTTCGGGCGACCGGCGCCCCGTCGGAATCGGCCAGTTCGATACTCGCCGCGACCTGATCAAGTTCAACAAGACCAAGTCGCTCGCCGACGTCACGGAGTCCATCGACCATCGACCCGCCGGCGGCAACCGACCTTCGAAACGCGGAACTCAGCTCAGCGAACAGTCGGCCATCGCCGAAACCGGTCGCCTGCTCGAGGGCCGACTCGTGACCAGATTGTCCCGAGACGAGCATCGTCACGAGATCCAGATACGCCGATAGTTGATGACGAAGGTCGGTCCTCATCGCGCTCGCGCTAGCAATCAGCCGTCGTCGCACCGTGACCGCTCCGAGCAGACCACCTAATGGTGCGAGCACGAGCATCAGACCGATCAGAACCACCGTCGATGGCGACCCACCGAACGACCGAGCGGACCAGGCGCCGATGAGCATGACCGGGAGCGAGAAGCCCACACCCATCGCGCCGACGACCTGAAGGGCGACCGAATCTCGGTCCACTCCGATCAACTCAAGGTCGGCATCGGCTGGGAGCAGGCCTGCGCGAGCGAAGCCCTCCGACGCCACTTCGACGGCCCGACCGGAATCACGTCTCGACACACCAGCCTGCTCACCGTGTGCGCGCTCGTCGAGCAAGCCGAGCGCCCTCCTCAGCCTCCGTCCGCCGCGCGGCCCGACCAATCCGGCGGAACGCAAGGTGACCGCCTCCCCGACGATGAGTCCGATCCCGACTACGGCCGCCACGGTCGACAGCAGGATCCAACCGGAGATCGCTCCGGCGAACGTTCCGCCGATCATGCCGACGCTCCGATCGACGGCACGCCGACCTGCTGTCCATCTCGAGTTCGGAGAAACCTGCCCGGCGAAGGGAACCGCGCGAGCGCGCGAGTCCGGACAACGAGAGCCGCGAAAATCATGATCGAGAGCCCGAGAACCGCCTGCCCCTCCAAGGTTCTGTAAGCGGCGAGGAATTCACTCCGACCGAGCAGAAGCAGAGCCGCCAACATGAACGTCATGAGGCCGGTCAGGATGTTCACCTCGCGTCGGGCCGGCGCCCGCTCCGCTTCCACGAGCCGGCGGCGCTCAACCAGTTGACGGGTCTGGGAGGCGAGGGCACCGAGCACAGTCACGCTCCGCGCGCCTCGGGTCACCGCGATCCAGAGGCCGGAGGCGACCAGATCGGCAATGGGATCGTCGAGTTCATCTGCGAACTCGCGGATAGCGACGCCGGGGTCGGATCCAGCGAGGCCATCAGCGAGCCGCCCGACCTCCGCTCTGATCACCGGTGGGCAGGAGCGCACCGTCGCGAGCACGGCACCCACGGGCTGCTCCCCCGCGATCAGCACATCACGCAACGACTCGATCCACGATGCGAGGGCCTCCAATCGGACAACTCGCGACTCCTCCGCTCGCCGTCCCGCGAAGGCGGTCCGCGATGCGAGAAAGGCACACGTCGCCCCGATGAACGCGGGCGCCGGCCACCCGGATGCCACGAGGACCACGAGTCCCGTGCCGAGCGCGAGAAGCAACCGCGCACCCGCTCGAGGCCCGACGTGCCCGGGCATCGTTCCACCCGGCCCGAGCTCCGAACTTCCACCACCGGGTAGCCCGCGCTCCAGCGGCACCCAACCGCCGACCAACGCGAGCCCCAACGCTCCGAGGAGGCTCATCGAGATGAGGAACAGCATCACCGCGCGCTCCGTCCCGTGGCACGGTCCCGGCGGTCGGAGGCCGAGTCCCACGTCGTCAACAGCGCTGGGTCCTCCCCGGCCAACTCCATACGGCGAAGGCGACGCGACGACACGGGGCCGACCTGGCGAAGCAGGTCAGGCGGGTGGAGGGAGAAGACCTCCGATGAAGCGACACCCGCTCCAGCGGCGAGGCCACCAACCTCGATGATCGATGTGATCCGCCGGAGCGGAGCACCAGCCGCACCGGTGTTTCGGACGAGATCGATGTGGACCACAAAGTCGACGGTCTGCGAGATCAGGTTCCAGACGGCGAACTCGGGCAGGCCGGTGTCCGATTTCGCCACGTAGTAGGCGAGCCGATCAAGAACCACCGACGCGGAGTGAGCGTGGATCGTGGCCATCGAGCCGCGCGCGCACATCGAGGCGACATCGAGCATGTCGAGCGCCTCGTCCTCGACGAGCTCCCCGATGACCACTCGATCCGGATTGAGGCGCCGGGTCAGCTCCACGAGTTCTCGGGTGGAGATCTCACCTTCGCCCTCGGAGTTCGAACCTCTGGTGTGAAGCGCCGGTGCATCCGGGTGACGCGGGTCCTCCTCGAGACGCAACTCGAGCAGGTGCTTCTCAACGGTGACGATCCGCTCAGCCGCGTCGACCTCACCGAGAAGTTCCGTGAGCAAGGTCGTCTTGCCAGCCCCGGGCGGGCCCGAGATCAGGATCGTGAACCCGGTGCGGGCGAGCGCGGCGAGGACCGGCACGAGATGTGGCGGGAACAGCCCGCGCTCCGCGAGTCCGGCGAGGCCGACCTGTCGGGTGACCGAACGTCGGATCGCGATCCGTGGATGGGGGGAGACTCCTCGTTCCGCAACGCCGCCGAGGACCATCACCACGCGAGCGCCATCGGAGGTCTGCATGGTCAGCGTCGGTGAGGCGGTGTCGAGCCGGCCTTCTCCGGTCGCGGTGGCCCGCCGGGCGAATCGTTTCTGAAACGCGGTCAACTCCTCAGCCGAGTCCCAGAGCCGGCCGAGATCGGTCTTTCGACCGTCGGCGAACGTCACCCAGGTCGACCGGTGCGAGTTGACGTCGATCTCCTCGACATCCGGATGACGAAGCCATCGCTCGAGTGGTCCGGCTCCGAGGACATCGGCCACGACCGCGTCGCGAAGGTCTCGACGTTCGCCGGAATCGAGCACCGGGACACCCGAGCGGATTCGCGACCGGTCGATCGCCGCGAACTCCTCCTCCAACCAATG
>JAFMMJ010000053.1 GCA_017859785.1 Ilumatobacteraceae bacterium | reverse complement strand
GCCGCTGATGAGCCGGCCGCTGATGAGCCGGCCGACGAGGTCGAGGCCACCCAGGGTGGCGGCATCCTCGATGCCGTTCTCGCTCGTGGCGTCCTCAACTGTGGCGTCTCCGGCGCCGCCGTCGCGTTCTCCTACACCGATGCCGATGGCTCGATGAACGGAATCGACGCCGACTACTGCCGCGCGGTCGCCGCTGCCGTCCTTGGTGACGCGACCGCTGTCGAGTTCACCTCGCTGACCGCCGCTGAGCGCTTCACCGCTGTTCAGACCGGCGCGGTCGACGTGCTGATGCGCAACTCGACTTGGACCCAGAGCCGTGACACTGAGGTCGGCATGGACTTCGGTCCGACCACCTACTACGACGGCCAGCAGCTCATGGGCCGCGCGAGCGACGGATTCACCTCCGCTTCGCCGGTTTCCGACATCGACGGCGCCATCGTGTGCACCAACGCCGGCACCACCACCGAGACCAACATCTCGGAGCTGGCCGCCGAGCTCGGTCTCGCGATCACCCTCAACACCTTCGAGGACTACGACCAGGTGACCGACGCGTTCATCGCCGGTACCTGTGACGTGATCACCACCGACGGTTCGGGCCTCGTTGGCCGCAAGGCCGTTCAGGAGCCCGAGGGCGAGACCTGGGTGATCTTCCCGGCGACCCCGATCTCGAAGGAGCCGCTCGGGCCGGTCTACGCGCAGAACGACTCCCAGTGGGCCGACGTGGTCAACTGGACCGTCTACGCCACGCTCATCGCTGATGAGAACGGTGTGACCTCGGCTGACGCCGATGCCGCTCTCGCGGGCGACTTCGGCGCCGAGATGCAGCGTCTCATGGGTGGCGAGGGCGAGAAGCAGACCTTCATGGGTCTGTCCGCCGACGCCTTCTACAACGTCATCTCGCAGGTGGGTAACTACCAGGAGATCTGGGACGCCAACCTGGCCCCGGTGGGCCTGGTGCGCGAGGGCTCGGCCAACGCGCTGTGGACCGACGGCGGTCTCATGTACCCGCCGCCCGCCCGCTGATCAGTAACACCTGACACCTTTTTACGGGTGGCCGGGCCCCTCGGGGCCCGGCCACCCGCATAACTATCCATCCGTCCAACGACTCCCGGGGGATCAGCCGTTGTGACCTCTCAAACCGTTGACCAAGGAACCGCTGGGTTTTCTGGTCACACTCGACCGCCGATCTGGCGCAACACCAGCGTTCTCAAGTGGCTGGTCCAGATCGTGGTGCTCGTCGCGGTGCTCGCCGTCTTCTGGTTCCTCGCGGCGCAGGCCCGCACCAACCTCTCAGCCAAGGGGATCCCAGTCTCCTACGACTGGCTCGACGAGCCGGCCAACATCCAGCTCGGAGAGGGCATCCAAACCGTCGACACCGAGGAGCGCCGTCTCACCATGAGCCGTGCCCTCTGGGTCGGCATGGTCAACACCCTTCGCATTGCCTCGATCGGCATCATCGTCTCGACGATCATCGGTATCACTGTCGGCATCGCCCGCCTCTCAAAGAACTGGCTGGCCCGAAAAGTTTCCTCGATCTACGTCGAGACCCTCCGCAACGTGCCGGTCCTCGTACAGATCATTCTCTGGCTCGCCATCTTGGGCTCGCTCGGCAAGTTGACGGCCGACTCGGGCCCGATTCCAGGCTGGGTCATCGTCTCCCAGAAGGGCATCTCGCTTCCGCGGGTGTTCCTCGCTGACGGCTTCTACCAGTTCGTCTCGATGGTGCTCATCGCGATGATCCCCGTGTGGTTCGTGCGCCGGTCGCTGAAGCGTCGCCAAGACCGCGAGGGTGGCAACACCCATGCCACCGGGATCACCCTTGGCGCGTTCGTTGTGATCGCGGTGATCGCCTGGTTCGCGAACCCGGTGATGGCGTTCCTCGGCCCGGTGTTCGGTGGTGTCGAGTCCGCGTGGGGGTCGATTCCCCAGGGGCTCATGCAACTCGTGCTCAGCGTGGCCGCTCTCGGCGGGGCGGTGCTATGGATCAAGCGATTCCTCGACAGCCGGCGTACCCCGGCCGGTCTCGCCAAACTCATCGACGACGACTGGTTCCGCATGATCTTTGCCGTCGTCGCAGCCCTGCTCGCTGTGCTGGTCCTGGTTCGCGGGTGGCCTGGGCTGTCGAGCTGGATCGTCAACTCGGGAAGTGACCTCTTTGGCGTCATCTCCGACAAGTTCGGCGATGGTCGCGGCTCGCGACCGATCGATGCGATGAAGCCGACCCTGTCGGAGGGTCGCTTCGTCAACTACGGCCCGACCGGGCTCACGATGACGGTTTTTTACGCCTCGTTGTTCTTCGGTCTCGTCTTCTACACGTCGAGCTTCATCGCCGAGATCGTCCGCGGTGGCATCCTCGCCGTGCCAGCCGGTCAGAGCGAGGCGGCCGCCGCGCTCGGCCTGAGCCGGTCGCAGGCGCTCCGCAAGGTCGTGCTCCCGCAGGCCTTCCGGGTGATCATGCCGCCGCTCGGTAACCAGTACTTGAACATCACGAAGAACACCTCGCTCGGCATCGCGGTCGGGTTCTCCGAGATCGTTCAGGTCGGCCAGACCGTCTACAACAAGAACTCGCAGACCCTGGCGGTGTTCAGCATCTACATGGTCTTCTATCTCGCGTGTTCACTGAGCATCTCCTCGGTGGTCAACACCATCAACCGTCGACTCGCGATCGTGGAGCGCTGATATGAGCGAAGTGACCCTTCCCGCCGCGCAGCGCGCCCCTGAGGCAGAGTCCGTCTCTCCTGGCCGTTGGGTGAGGGAGAACCTGTTCTCCTCGGTGTCGAACGTGATCCAGACGGTGTTCTTCAGCCTGGTGCTCCTCGGGCTCCTGCGCTGGGTGCTCGGGCAGATCTTCTCCGAGGAGGCCAACTGGACGTCGGTAGCGACGAACATGCGGCTCCTCTTCACCTACAACTACCCGACGGAGCAGTTCGTCCGGATCTGGTTCGCCGCCGGTGCGCTGTTCCTCGCGGTCGGCGCAAGTTTCGCCGCGTGGAACCTCAATCCGATGGTCACCGTTCGCAGGATCGGTGTCGCGGTGGTGGGCACCGGAGCGGTGTCACTCGTGGTCGCGCTCATCTCTCCCGACACCACACCTTCCGCTGTGCGGACGGGTTTCCTCGCCGTCGGCATCGGGCTCGTCGTGCTCGCTCTGGCGGTGCTCAAGGTCGTTCCCGAGCCGCATCGCCGGCAGGTTCCGTTCATCGGCATGCTCGCCGGTGTCGCGGTGCTCGTCTGCGGAGTGCTGTGGTTCTTCCCCTTCGGCGACTACGGGTTCGCCGACGGAGCTCCAACGGCTAAGTCGGGCACGATCGACTCGTCGACGTCGCTGCCGGTCACCGTGATGTTCCTCATCATGATCGGCACCTATCTGGCCGGTCGCGCGCTGGCTCGGGTGATCGATCTCGGTTGGCTCCGCCGCACGATGATCGGCTGGTGGGTCATCGGCCCCGCGTTCGTTGTGTTCCTCGTGCTGCGCGATCCCGAGTTCGACTGGGGGTATGTGCTCGCGGTCGATGTGCCGATGGGCGCCGCGTTCGCCGTGGGCGGCGCTGTGCTGCTCTACCTGTTGGCGAAGCCGAGTCGGTCCGATCTCGCGCGGGTCATCGGAGCCCTGCTCGTCGCCCTCGCGCTCTTCCATTGGGTCGCCGCGTTCTTTGGCTGGTATCCGATGTTGCAAAAGGCGCGCTTCTCGTTCGCCCTGGTGGCGGTCGCGGTGCTACTCGCGCCGACCTTCGCTGGGGAGCGTGCGGCGCGCCTGCGCTTCGCCGGTGGGTGGTTCGGCTTCATGGTGCTCTTCCACTGGTTGCTCACCGGAATCAACACCCCGTCGACCCTTGATATCGCCGCGCCGCCGTTCCTTGGCGGGTTCGTGTTGACGGTGTCGATCGCGTACTACGTGATGCTCGCCTCGTTCCCGCTTGGGGTGTTGCTCTCGCTCGCGCGCACCTCGAAGATGCCGATCTTCCGCGTGCTGGCGACGACGTATATCGAGGTGGTGCGCGGCGTGCCGCTCATCACGGTGCTGTTCTTCTTCTCGATCATGCTTCCGTTGTTCCTGCCGGGAGGCATGGGCATCAGCGATCTGGCAGCGGTGTTCGCCGGTTACACCGTGTTCTCAGCCGCCTATATGGCCGAGAACATCCGCGGTGGTTTACAGAGCGTTCGTCGAGGCCAGTACGAGGCGGCGGACGCCCTCGGTCTCACCACCGTGCAGCGAACCGCGTTCATCGTGTTGCCCCAGGCGCTCCGGGTGTCGATCCCGAACCTGGTTGGCCAGGCGATCGCCACCTTCAAGGAGACTTCGCTGATCGCGATCGTCGGCGGTTTCGACCTTCTGCGCATCGCAAACTCCACCATCCCGAACCAGCCCGACTTCCTCGGACAGAAGCGTCCGGCTCTGTTCTTCATCTCGCTCGTCTACTTCGTGGTCGCATACTCGATGTCGAGGGCGTCGAGGAACCTCGAGGAACGCCTCCAAGAGGGGCAGGCGCGCTGATGGAACCGACCCGTTCGACCGACCAGACCAGGAGCATCTGAGATGAGCATCGCCGATCAAGCACTCACCGAGGAGATGGCCTCGCGCCGCGACATGATCGTGTGCCGCGGGGTGAAGAAGTGGTTCGGAGACTTCCAGGCGCTCGCCGGGGTCGACATCACCGTGAAGGACCGCGAGGTCATGGTGGTGCTCGGGCCGTCGGGTTCCGGTAAGTCGACTCTGATCCGCTGCATCAACCGCCTAGAGGTCCACCAAGAGGGCGAGATCGTCGTCGATGGTGTCGAGATGACCAACGACATGCGGAACATTGAGAAGATCCGTTCCGAGGTCGGCATGGTGTTCCAGCAGTTCAACCTCTTCCCGCATCTCACGGTGCTCGACAACATCACCCTCGCCCCGATCTGGGTTCGTAAGCGCGCTCGGGTCGAGGCTGAGGCCAAGGCGATGGAGCTGCTCGAGCGTGTCGGTATCCCTGAGCAGGCCAACAAGTTCCCGGGGCAACTCTCAGGCGGTCAGCAGCAGCGAGTCGCGATCGCGCGGTCGTTGGCGATGGAGCCGAAGATCATGCTCTTCGACGAGCCGACCAGTGCCCTCGACCCGGAGATGATCTCCGAGGTGCTCGACGTGATGAAGGACCTCGCTCGTGGCGGCATGACGATGATCGTCGTCACCCATGAGATGGGCTTCGCTCGCGAGGTCGCCGACCGGCTCGTGTTCATGGAGTCGGGTGATGTGGTCGAGGTGGGCACACCGGAGCACTTCTTCACGAACCCGACCGAGGAGCGCACGAAGCTGTTCCTCAGCCAGATCCTCTGAGCGGTCTTCCGCCGGACAGGCGGGCAACCGGGCTCCTCGGTACGATCCGCCTATGGCGACAGTTCGGTGTCTCGGCTGCGGAGGGGCGATCGAGCTTCTCGCGGGGACGGTTCCCGAGGGCGTCATCGCAGCCGGAGACCGTTTCATGCACGAGGGATGTGTGCTCGACTCGCGCGCGTCGGCCCGTCCAGTCGAGTCGGGTGTTCCCGCCTATCGCATCCCCGAGGGTTGGTGACCGTCGTGTTCTCGGTGCTCGATCTGGCTCGCATCGGTGAGGGTGAGAACGCGGCTGACGCGTTCACGAACTCGGTCGCCCTCGCCCGTCATGCCGAGGATCTCGGGTGCTCCCGCGTGTGGTACGCGGAGCATCACAACATGGCGACGGTGGCCTCGTCGGCGCCGGCGGTGTTGATCGCCCATGTCGCAGCCCACACCTCGCGGATCGTGCTCGGCGCTGGGGGAGTGATGTTGCCGAACCACTCACCGCTCGTGGTCGCCGAGCAATACGGCATGCTCGCAACGCTTCATCCCGGTCGTATCGAGCTCGGTCTGGGTCGCGCCCCGGGAAGCGATCAGGTGACCCTTCGAGCGATGCGGCGCGATCATTCCTCCGCTGATTCGTTCCCCGAGGATGTCCTCGAGCTCGAGGGCTACCTGCGGGGCGAGAGCCGGGTGGCTGGGGTGTCGGCGGTTCCTGGGGCGGGCACCAACGTTCCGTTGTTCATTCTTGGGTCGTCGCTCTACGGGGCGCGGCTCTCGGCGCTGCTCGGTCTCCCGTTCGCCTTCGCCTCCCACTTCGCCCCGGCGGCTCTTCGTGAGGCGGTGGCCC
Source organism: Ilumatobacteraceae bacterium (assembly GCA_017859785.1). GTDB lineage: Bacteria > Actinomycetota > Acidimicrobiia > Acidimicrobiales > Ilumatobacteraceae > Casp-actino5. Next base: position 8,294 of record JAFMMJ010000053.1, on the reverse strand, counting down.
TGCATCGGGCGGAGTTCACTGCCTCTCGGCGCCTCGAGCGGCCGCATGTGTACGCGGCGGTGAACGTGATATGCGCCGATCGACGCGACGACGCGCTGGCCGAGTTCGAGCGGACGGCGAGGGATCGGGTCAGGTTCTTCGTGGGCCGCGGGCTCGATCTCTCCGAGGATGATCTCGACCGTCTCGTCGCCTCACCGCAGGGCCGTCAGGTGCTCGACATGATGCGCCACACCGTGGTTGGCACGCCGAGCGAGGTCGCCGCGGGGCTCGAGGAGTTCCGTTCGTTCGCCGATGCCGACGAGTTGGTGCTGTCGCTTGCGGCGCCGACCGCGGAGGGTCGCTTGCGCACGCTCGGACTCGTCGTTGAGGCGTCGTCGGTCGCCGCCTGATCGGCGGTGCGGCGAGGTGTTGGTTAGGCGTCGCGCGGAGCGCGGCGATCGGTTGGTCCGGCGATGCTCAGAGCGATCGCGATGAGTACGAACTGCAGGGGAAGGCGCACCCACGAGACGATCTGGTCGCCGACGACTCGGTCGCGCCAGTCCCAGGTCATGTAGAGGTTCGCCGGGTAGACGGCGATGAGTAGGGCGACCGCGGCGAAGGCTCCCCGTCGCCTCCACTGAGGTCGGAGCAGCATCGCGGCGACGATCAACTCGGCGATTCCGCTGAGCGAGGTCCAGAACCGCTCCGATGGCGGGAGCCACGGTGGAACGATCGCGTCGAAGAACGCCGGGTTGGTGAAGTGGGTGACTCCGGCGACGCCGAGGAAGGCGCCGAGCGCGATGGCGGCCCGCGGGTGTCGCGGCGGCAGGGGTGTGAGGCCGCGTCTGCTCGAGCGCGTCACGTGGAGACGAGGCCGCGTTCGCGGAGGGCCTGCTCCAGTTCGGCGTCGCTCGGTTCGGAGAGCACGAGCCCGTCGTCGAAGTGGATCACCGGAATCCGCTTTCGACCGGAGAGCGTTTCGGCTTCGGCGGCTCGGTCGGGTTCGGCCTCGAGGTCGACGTCAACGTGGTCGACGCCGAGCCGGGAGAGCAACTCCTTCGAGCGCCGGCAGTCCTTGCACCACATGGCGCCGTAGACGACGGGAGGGGAGCCGTTCACAGGCGAGACGTTACCGAGGGCCGACCTCCGGCCCGTTACGGTTCGTGCGTGTCGAGGGATTCGACAATTCGAGATCCCGAGGTGATCGTCCTCGGGATCGGGCAGGACGGCGGTCGACCGCAGATCGGCTGTCGAGCCGAGTGCTGTTCGGACGCGTCGCTTCCTCGTGTGCTTCCGGCTTGCCTCGGTGTCGTTGGATCGGACGGCCGACGCTGGCTGATCGACGCGACGCCGGCGATCGGCGAGCAGCTTCGCGTGCTCGATGACCTTGTGCCGAGGCCCACTGACGACGCCATCATCGACGGAATCCTGCTCACCCACGGTCACCTCGGTCACTACACCGGTCTGGCCCAACTCGGCCGGGAGGCGCTCGCGGCCTCGTCGGTGCCGGTGTGGGCGCAGCCCCGCCTTCGCTCGATGTTGGAGCGCGACGTCCCGTGGTCGCTGCTCGTCGATCACGGCCATATCGATCTCCGTTCGGATCCGATCGATCTCGGCGGTTCGCTCCTCGTCGAGGCGCTGCCGGTGCCGCACCGCGGCGAGGTTTCTGAGACCGTCGCCTATCGGGTGACGGGTCCGAACCGATCGGTGCTGTGGCTTCCCGATATCGACTCCTGGGATGCTTGGGACCGGGACATCGTCGAGGAGGTGGCGGCGGTCGACGTGGCGTTCGTCGATGCCACCTTCTTCGACGACGGGGAACTCGACCGGGACATGAGCGTTATCCCTCATCCGAGGGTGGTGGACACGGTTCGCCGGTTGGTTGACCGCGCTCCTGAACTTGCTTCGCGGGTGCGGTTGGTGCATCTCAACCACACGAACCCGGTGCTTCGGGTGGGGTCGCCGGAGCGAGCCTTCGTGGAGCGAGCGGGCCTCTCCGTCGCGGCACCCGGTGACCGGTTCGCGATCTGATCTCCCGCTCTGTTCACCGCCCCCGGTCGGGGGCTACGTTGTCGCGGTGACCGAGGTTCGGACGCGCCAGCGACGCGAGCGTCGGACCCGTTCGGTGGTCGGTGATCAGCCGGCAGCCATTCAGCCCCGCTACACCCAGCCTCCTGCCCGGGTCGTCTCCGACGACGAGATCGAGGCCATCCATGTCGCCTCGCTCGAGGTGCTGAAGCGGACCGGTATCGACATCCTCCATGCCGACGCCCGGGAGCGCCTCGCTGCGGCGGGAGCGCGCGTCGACGGTGACCGGGTGCGTTTCGATCCCGAGATGGTGATGGAGCATCTGGCGACGATCCCGTCATCGTTCACGCTGCACGGCACCGCACCGCACCGTGATCTCGTGATCGGCGACGGCCACATCGTGTTCTCGTCGGTGGCGAGCGCCCCGAACTACGTCACCCTCGACGGTGCCCGCCGAGCGGGTGACCGCGACGGTTACCGCGACTTCCTCCGGCTCGGGCAGATGCTGAACGCCGTACACATGTTCAATGGGTTCCCGGTTGAGCCCGTCGACCTGCATCCGTCGATCCGCCATCTCGAGACTGCCTGGGACGCGTACACGCTGAGCGATAAGCCGTTCCACATCTACAGCCTCGGCCGCGACCGCAACCTCGACGGTCTCGAAATGGCGCGCATCGCACGAGGGGTCGACCACGACACCTTCGAGGCCGAGCCGAGCCTGTGCAGCATCATCAACGCCTCGTCGCCGCTCCGCTACGACGACCCGATGCTCGAGGGAATCATCCGGATGTCGGAGCGCAACCAGGTGATCATCATCACCCCGTTCACCCTCGCCGGTGCGATGGCTCCGATCACGCTGGCCGGAGCGCTGGTCCAGCAAAACGCCGAGGCGCTCGCCGGGCTCGTGCTCACTCAGGTGGTTCGCCCTGGGTCGCCCGCGGTCTACGGCGGTTTCACCTCGAATGTCGATATGCGCTCAGGGTCGCCGGCCTTCGGCACCCCCGAGTACGCCAAGGCCGCGATCGCCGGTGGGCAGTTGGCTCGTCGCTACGACATTCCGTATCGATCATCGAACGTGTCGACGTCGAATGTCGTTGACGCGCAGGCCGGCTACGAGAGCGCCTGGGCCTTGTGGGGAGCGATCACCGGTGGAGCGAACATGGTGATGCACGCCGCGGGATGGATGGAGGGCGGGCTTCACGCGAGCTACGAGAAGATGGTGATCGACGCCGATCTGTTGAACATGGTGTCGAAGTTCTTGGAGCCCCTCGTGGTTGACGAGTCGACGCTCGCCGTCGACGCGATCGACCGGGTCGGCCCGGCCGGTCATTTCTTCGGTGACGAGCACACCCAGAGTCGATACACCAGCGAGTTCCTGTCGCCGATGGTGAGCGACTGGCGCAACTGGGAGTCGTGGCAGCTCGCTGGTTCGCCCGACGCGCGGACCCGGGCGAACGCCTTGGCCCGCGAATTGATCGCCGCCCATGCCGAGCCCGGCCTCGACGACGCGATCCGGGCGGAACTGCGTGAGTTCGTCGACCGTAGGGTGGCCGAGGGCGGGGTCGCCACAGATTTCTGAACATCGCCGGTCGATCCGGCGCGACGCTCGGGGGGAGCGACATGAAGACACATGCACAGGTCGTCGTGATCGGTGGGGGAGTGGTGGGCGCCTCGGTGCTCTATCACCTCACACTCGCGGGCTGGACCGACGTCATGATGGTGGAGCGCCGCGAGTTGACCCACGGGTCGACCTGGCACGCGGCCGGCGGCATGCACACGCTGAACGGCGATCCGAACGTCGCGGCACTGCAGCGCTACACGGTCGAGCTCTACGAGAAGATCCAGGCTGAGTCGGGTCGCGACTGCGGTATTCACATGACGGGTGGTCTGCAACTCGCGGATACCCCCGAGCGCATGGACTACCTGCGAATGGCCCATGCTCGTGGTCGGTATCTCGGCATGGAGACCGAGCTCGTCACGCCGTCGGAGGCTCATGAACTGGTGCCGTTCCTCGATCCGTCGTACTTCGTTGGCGCGATGTACGACAAGCACGAGGGCCACGTCGATCCGTCCGGTGTTACCCATGCTTACGCGGACTGCGCCCGTCAGCGGGGGGCGGAGATCAACCGCTACACGTGGGTGCACGCGATCTCGCGGGCTCCGGACGGCGGTTGGCATCTGCACGTGCACGACACCAGAGACGATGTCGACCTCGGGGTGATCCATTGCGAGCACTTCGTGAACGCAGGCGGGCTCTGGGCCCGCGAGGTGGGCCGAATGGCCGGCCTCGAGATTCCGGTGCTCGCGATGGAGCACATGTACCTGCTGACCGAGGAGGTGCCTCAACTCGCTGAGTGGCGCGAGTCGTCGAAGATGGCCGGCTTTCATGTCGTCGACCTCGGCGGTGAGATCTACATGCGAGAGGAGGGCAACAGCCTGCTTCTCGGCACCTATGAGAAGGGCGGGGTGCCCTGGTCGACGAAGACGACGCCATGGGACTTCGAGGCGCAACTGCTCACCCCTGACCTCGAGCGCATCGCGGAGAGCCTCGATGTCGGCTTTTCGCATTTCCCGATCTTCAACGAGATCGGTATCCGCCAGACGATCAACGGTCCGTTCACGTTCGCCCCCGATGGCAACCCGTTGATCGGGCCGGTTCGCTCCCAGCCTGGCCATTGGTTGGCCTGCGGGGTGATGGCCGGTCTCAGCCAGGGTGGCGGGGTCGGTCTCGCGATGGCGAACTGGATCACGACCGGTGATCCGGGCTTCGACGTGTGGGGAATGGATCACGCGCGCTTCGGTGATTGGGCAACGCCGGTGTACACGAACGCCAAGGTGCGAGAGAACTACGGACGCCGGTTCACCATCACCTTCCCGAACGAGGAGTTGCGCGCGGCGCGTCCGCACCTCACCTCACCGCTTTATGGACGCCTTCAAGACCGCAACGCCGTGTTCGGCGCTTCCTATGGGCTCGAGCAGGCGCTCTGGTTCCAGCGCGCGGGCGAGGAGCCGTTCGAAACACCCACCTTTAGACGGTCGAACGCGTTCTCGGTGGTGGCCGAGGAGGTCGCGGCGGTGCGGGCCGGGGTGGGCTTGATGGAGATCACCGGCTACGCGAAATACGAATTCGCCGGGCCGGGGGCGCGCGGGTTCCTCGATGGTCTGCTCGCCAACTGGATTCCCCCAGCCGGTCGGCTGGCGTTGTCGCCGATGCTCAACCATGAGGGTCGCCTGATTGGCGACTTCACGGTCGGGGCGCTGTCGAACGTGCTCGGCGATGAGCGGTTCCTGGTGTTCGGCTCGGGCCCGGCCCAGCACTATCACGAACGCTGGTTCCGCGAGCAGATCCGTCTCGCCGGTGTCGAGGGCTCGGTGTCGCTGCGGGTGCACGGCAACGATCTCTGTGGGCTCTCGGTGGCGGGTCCCGCCTCCCGCGAGGTGCTGCGTGCGCTCGTTGATGTCGACCTCGACGAGTTCCCGTTCTTGTCGTTCACCGAGGCGCACGTCGGCGCCGTGCCGGTGCTGTTCGGGCGGATCTCGTTCACCGGCGATCTCGGCTACGAGTTGTGGTGCGCGCCCGATTTCGCGGGTCAGCTCTTCGATCTCGTGTCGACGGCCGGTGAGGGGCACGGCATGCGGCTCTTTGGCGGTCGGGCGCTCAACTCGCTTCGCCTCGACAAAGGTTGGGGGGCGTGGGCGACCGAGTACCGGCCGATCTACGACCCCTATGAGGCGAACATGGGTTGGATGGTGCGCCTCGACAAGTCGTTCATTGGTCGCGATGCGGCGGAGGCGGCCTCGAAGGAGCCACCGAAGCGTCGACTCTGCTTGTTCTCCCTTGACGCCGGTGAGGGCCCGGAAGCCGCGGACTGCATCGGCAACGAGCCGATCTGGCACGACGGTGAGGTGGTCGGGTGGGTCACCTCGGGTGGGTTCGCCCATCACAGCGGGTTGTCGATGGCGCTCGGATACGTGCCTGACGATGTCGCTGCGAGCGAAGGCCCGTGGGAGATCGAGGTGCTCGGTCGTCGTCGGGAGGCGTCGCGGCTGAGCGAGCCGCCGTTCGACCCATCCGGGTCGCGTATGCGCGCCTAAAGGTCAGCCGTGAACGCTCATCGATGAGCGTCGGTCGATCTCCCGGTTGCGTCGGAAGGTGACCATCTCGAGGGGGAGCCCGGTGTGCGGCCCGGTGACCACCAGCGGGTCGGCGTCGTGGTCGTGGCCGCCCTCGACGGCTTCGATGAGTTCGGCCATCATGAATCCGGCGACGCCGGCGTTCTTGAACTGGTTGCCGCTCGTGCCGATCGCGACATAGAAGCCGTCGAGGTCGGTGCGGTCGTAGATCGGAATCCAGTCGTCGCTTCGGTCGTAGCGGTCGACGACTCCGCGCTTCTCATGGGGAAGGGGAACGCCGAGGGAGGGCATGCGCTTGTTGATGCGCAAGGTGTTGGTCTCCCACCCCTCGTTGGTGAGCTCGCCGAGTTCGCCGTCGGGATCGACGACTTCGCGCGGGTCGCAGGGCGGATCGGTGGTGCCGACGAGGATGTTGTTGCCGGGCTGGGGTCGGAAGTAGATGCCGTTGTCGTCGTCCGCGACGGCGAAGCCGATCTCGGTGAAGTCGGCATCGGGTGGGCCGGGCACGTGGTACGTCTCGTGGCGGATCGCCTCGGTTTTGATGTTCATCGAGTTGTAGACCCCGGCGAGGCGGTTGATGTGCGAGCTGTGCGGTCCGGCGACGTTCACCACGACCTTGGCGTCGATGCGTGAGCCGTCGGCGAGTTCGACACCGGTGCAGCGACCGTCCTCGGTGAGGATCGCCACCACTTCGGAGCGGAAGCGGAACTCGGCGCCGTTCGCTTCGGCCCCGCGCTGGAGGTTGTGGGCGGCGAGTTGAGGGTCGTCGACATAGCCGGCGTCGGGGCTGAAGAGCGCTCCGACCATCTCGCCGTGGCTCGGTTCCCAGAACGCGTCCTGGTCGGCGCGGGACGGCGGGCCGAAGAGGCTGAGGTCGAATAGCGGCATGCGTTCGGCGAGCGCGTCGCGATCCCAGTACTCATACGGGATGCCGAGTTCGTCCCAGATGGGTCGCACCCGGGTGTGGTGCCCGGGGTCCTCGGCGATGAGCAGTGCCATGCCGCAGCGAACGAATTTGGCGTAGCCGCTCTCGTCGGCGGCCCCGATGTGGTTCTCCCAGTCGGCCCAGTAGTGCATGCCTTCCCAGGCGGCGGCGACTCCGGTCGTCGTTGAGTACGAGAAGCGGATCACCGCGCTCGACGCGCTGGTGGAGCCGAATCCGGCGGCTGGCCCTTTGTCGACGGTGAGGGTGCGCCATCCACGGCGGGAGAGTTCATGCGTGACAGCGGTGCCGATCACCCCAGCTCCGATGATGACGGCGTCGTACCGGCTGTTCGTCATGCGGGGAGTCTCCCAGATCGGTGTCTGATGTTCTGACCCGCTCAGCGGGCGAGGTCGATCGTCGGTGGCGTCGGGTTCTCCGCTGCTCCCCAACGCGCGCCCGGGTCGCTCGGGTCATCGCCGGCCGGAATCGGAATATCCGCGAGCGAGTCGAGGGTCATGCAGTCGGCGAGCATGCGATGGAACCGGTTGAGGGGTTCCTCGAAGCGCGGACTGAGCGGGCCGGGGGGAACCGCGCCGCGGGTGAGGCCCCGCTGGGCTCGTTCGACGATGTCGATGTCCTCGGCGTTGACCGAGAGCCAGAAGTCGCGGGTGTCGATGTGGGCGTCGGGTTCGACCGGCTCGGGAGTGAGCATCGTGCAGGTCTCTCGGGTGAGGCCGGACGCGATCGGGTCGAGGCGCATGAGCCAGATGTGGTTCGGCAGCACAGAGAGGATGACGTTCGGGAAGAGGGCGATGAATCGCCCGCTGACCGCGTCCGAAGCGTCGAGACCGTCGGCGGCGGGGAGGCGGAGCCAGTCGTCGCGCTCATCCCCTGACACCGGGGTCGTGGTCTGCCCGCAGTACATGCCGGGCCCCTGGTAGCGGTAGTGGTCGGCGACGCGCGACACCTTGGCAAGTTCCGGATGCACCCAACCGAGGTGGTAGTACTCCTGGAAGTTCTCGCTGACGAGTTTCCAGTTGGCGTGGATGTCGAGGGTCTGCTCGTGACACGGCGTCCAGGTGTCGAGCCGGTAGCCGGCCATTCGTGCGTCGAGGTCGCCGATCCACGTCTCGAATGGCGGGGTGTCGGGGTCGAGGCAGGCGAGTAGGAGCGGTCCCCAGGTGGTGACGCGCACCGGCACCAAGTCGAGGTCGCCCGGTTCGTCGGT
>JAFMMJ010000052.1 GCA_017859785.1 Ilumatobacteraceae bacterium | reverse complement strand
CGTCGCCGTCAACAGAGCGCGACTCGACCTCACCATGGCGAGGTTAGGTCGTCGCAGTGGTGACGCTCAGGTGTCCAACAATGTTGGCGAGCAACTTCCCGCGAACGACTCCGCCTCCACCCACCCTCGCGTGCGAACCCCCAAGACACCCCCGGCTACAACGATCACCTTTGGTATACTGCTGGTATGCCTGACTCGGAGCGGATCACCACAATGAAACTCTCAAGCCAAAGCAGAGACCGGATCAGGTCGCTCTCCACCACTAACGAGACCCTCGAGGGAACAGTCATTCGAGCCATCGAGTTACTTGAGCGCCAGGAGTTCTGGGCGCGGGCCGCCGCCGCGACCTCCACCGGTGATCAACAGGCCCATGACGCCGCGATCGACGCGTGGATGGACCGGCTCGAGTGATGCCGACCGACGGCGAGGTATGGATCGCCGACCTCGGCGATGAGATCCGACGACGGGTGCTCGTTCTCTCCGATGCACGGCTCCATCAATTAGCCAACCGCGCCGTCGTGGCGCCGATGAGCACCGAGGTCCCGGATGCGGCACCGTGGTTCGTCGACGCAGGGGACGACGAGTACGCCAATGTCCACCTCATTCGCTCGATACCGGTGGCGCGCCTGCTCGAACGAGCCAGAGCCATCGACCACCGCGCCATGGTCGAGATTCGATCGGTGCTCACTCACCTCTTCGACTTGTGAGGTCACCCTGATGACGACGACATACTGCGCCATGGACTTCAGCCAGCGCGGTGCCCACATCACCATCGCGGGCGAAGCGATTCCCGCCCGGTGGTTGCGCGACCACGGCGAGGACGAGGCGAGCCGGCACCCTGACTCCCTGCAACGCCGCACCGACACCTTCGCTATCGATCCATCCGTCCAGATCACCGCGTGCCACGTCGACGGCGACCAACTCCACATCGACTGGTCCGACGGCGCCGCCACGGAGCACTCCGTCGACGGTCTTACCCGAGTTGTCCGCGACCGTCGCGCGCCAGCGCCGGCCTCCGGCCGTCCACTGCGGCTCCCCGACGACATCACCCTCTGGTCGCGCCCGCCCGAGCCCACCACATTCGCCGCCAGTGTGCTCGACGACGATGCCCTGTGGCGCGAGGCGCTCGCCCACCTGCACGAGTTCGGGTGGCTCGCGATCGACGACGTCGAACTCGGGGAGGCGCCGACCCGTCGACTCGCCGCGCGAATCGGCTATCCACGCGCCTCGATCTTCGGTGACGTGTGGGAGATGAACTCCGGTGCGTTCGAGCATCAGGACTCGGCCTATGAGTCGTTCGCCCTCGACGTGCACACCGACGGCACCTACAGCCATGACGCCCCCGGCACCATCATCTTCGCCCAGCAGGCGCGCACCGGAACCGGTGGCGACAGCGTTCTCGTGGACGGCTTCGCCGCCGTTCGCGACTTCGCCGAATCGAACCCCGAGGCCGCCGACCTGCTCACCAGGTACGCGGTGCGGGCCCACTTCATCGAACCCGGTGTCCACCTCATCGCCGAGCGACCCCCACTACGACTCGATCCCGATGGACGCCTCGCGCAGGTGTCGTTCAATAACTACGACCGCTCACCGCTGCTTCCCATCGACGGTCTCGTCGACGCGGTGATCGACGCGTACAACGGCTTCCGTGCCGTGTTCAGCGACCCGGCGCGAGCGCTCCGATTCCCGTGGGCGCCGGGACGGATGCTCGTGTTCGATAACTGGCGCTGCCTACACGGGCGCACCGCGTTCACCGGCGACCGCAAGTTCACCGGCTGCTACACCAACCACGAGGACCTCGAAGGCGCCTACCGCGTCGCCGGCCTTTCGCGTCAAGCCTGATCAAGTTCCCAGTCGGCTCCGAGACGGGACTGGCGGGAGAACACCGCCTCGACAAGCGGCCGGAAGTCGGCATCGGTGAGCGAGTCGTAATCGGGATCGAAACAGTTCTGGTCGTACTCCTGGCAGAACCACGCGCACCGCTCGAAGAACGGTGACTCCTGATACCGATCGCGAGCGTCTCGATCCCCGCCGAGATGGTGGAAGTAGTAGTAGCCCTGGAAGAGGCCATGGTGACGGATCACCCAGGTCGTCTCCTCTGACACGTACGGCGCGAGGATCTCCGCCGCGATGGCGCTGTGGTTGTGCGGGGCGACAACGTCCCCAACATCGTGAAAGAGCGCAGCCACCACCAGTTCGTCTGGTTCACCGTTGCGCAACGCCCGCGTCGCCGACTGGCGGCTGTGCTCCGCCCGGTCAACGCGATAACCGAGCGTCGGACCCTCCATCCGAGCGAGCAGATCGAAGAGCGAGTCGGTGAGACACGCGCGAGCGTGCCCCTCGTAGAGGCCGGAGAGGAACTCGTAGTCCTCTCTCGTCCCATCAGCCATCGCCGTCCACGCAACCTGCTCAGCCACCGCTCCCCCTTGTGATCCGCCTCACCAAACCGCGAAATTCCCACACACGGCGCTGCTGGTCAAACGATCCGACCTCCGGACACCGGATTCTCACTTCGCTGGTAGCGACCCGGCGAACGCGATACCGCGGTCCAGCCAACGAGCTAGCCCCTCCCCTTCGAGAGCACCAGAATCGACATAGACCATCCCGCGCAGCGAGCGACCAGTGAAATCCATCTCGCTGACTCCCTGCTCCTCAAGCGCCGCCAGCCAGGCCTCGGGTCCGACCCGCACCATCAAGCGGTCGCCGATGACGCCGGCCGCCATGTTGCCGTTGCACATCACGGCGAGCCCACCGAACATTCGCCGCTCACTGAACGACAGATCGCCCGCGAGATGCTCCCTCACTCGCCCGACGAGTACCTCATCCGCGGCCATGTCCTCACGGTAGCGATCACCCGTCAGTCGACGAGGCGCACCCGGATCGGGCCCTTCGCCGTTGACGGATCGACCACCCGCCCGCCCTGCAGCACCTCAACCTCGCCGGCCACGACGAGGCGTCGAACCGCCGACCGGGCTCGCTCCATCAACGGCTTCCAATCATCGGCCACCGCGCGAGCCGCCTCACTCGGGCAGATCGTCACCCCACGGGCCCGGGCATCGAGGAGCGACCGGATCTCAGTTTCGAGTCGCCGATCGAGTTCGCCGGGCCGGTTCCGACGACACCCATCGGAGCAGTAACGAACGTTGTCCCAGTCGCGCGCCCATTTGCGACGCCACTCGATACGTCGACCGCAGGTCTCACAAAACCGTTCAGCGGCCTCGGCCATGCCGAGACCCTAGGCATCGAGCCCGATCCCCCGCCGAGCGGTGATCAGGCAAGTTCGGCGAGGCGGTGCTCGACCATCGCAGCGAGCAGATCGCCGTCGACCTCCCAGTCGACGGGTACCTTCACCGTCTTCTTGTTCACCTGGTAACCATCGAGCAAGTGACGCACCGCGTCGATCGCGTGATCTCCCCAGGGGCCGAGCAGGAGGTGACCAGTCAGCACGCTCAACCCGAACACGTACTCGTCACCTGACTTCAGCATCGGTTGGTTCCAGGCCACCACCCGCTCGAGCCCCGAGAAACGCTCCTCGATCGTCTCGAGAATCCTTCGAGCCGTACCCGCTCGAACCTCATCGAACTGAGCGAGATACCCGTCGACCGAAGAGAACCGCTTCGACGAGGTCGACCCGCGGGAGTACATCACCAAAGCGTTGGCGTGAGCCTGAGAGAAGCCGTGGTTCTCGCGCAGGAAGGCGACCTGCTCCGGGTAGCGCTGGCCGTCGAGTTGCTCCATCACCGAGAACCAGTGCGACATCGGTTGGCCGTAGCGACGCTCGATCGCCGGGAAGTACTCCGACCGATCGCCGCTCGCCACGAGCACAACCTAGACCCGGTCGAACCGCGCACCTAGCCTCGCCGGCATGCTCTTCGAGACCTGGGGCGCCACCAACGACGAGGCCCGCGAACCCCTCGCCGGCGACGATCTCGTCGCGAACGCTCGCCTCATCGCCACCCGAGCGATCACCATCGACGCGCCACCGTTCGCCGTGTTTCCCTGGCTCAGACAAATGGGCTTCGGCCGGGCCGGCTGGTACAGCTACGACTGGATCGACAACCTCGGTCGAAAGAGCGCCACGACGATCCTGCCCACGTGGCAACAGGTCGGCACCGGCGACGTGATCCCGGGTGGCGGCCCCGTCGGATTCGAAGTCACCGAGGCCGAGGAACCGCACACGTTGGTGCTGCGCCTCGCCCCAACCGGCGGCGTCAGCGACCGCATCGGTTTCAGCCTCGCCTACGAACTTCGAGACCGTGACGGCTCAACCCGGCTCATCTCTCGAGTCCGAGCCCGCGTCGACCTGCCCGGCGGTCAACTCATCGAACGCGGCCTCCTCGGCCCCGGCGACGGGATCATGGTGCGGCGGCAACTCCTCAACGTCGCCGCGCGAGCCGCTCAGAACGGCTGAACCGGACCCGACGGCGCCGGGAACGCGTCGTTCGGCCCACGCTCACCGGCGGGCAGACCCTCCATCGCGCGCAAGATCTCGATTCGCTCAGCGATCGGCGGATGCGTGTCGGTGAGACCGGCGAAGAACTTCGTCGGGCCGTGCGCCTTGTCAGCCGGTGACTCGATCCACATCGAGTTCATCCCCGCCCCGATGCGACGAATCTCACGGTTGTCAGCCTCGAGTTTCTCGAGCGCCGATCGGATGCCACTCGGATTGCGAGTCAACTCGACCGCCGTCGCATCCGCGAGCGACTCGCGGCTCCGCGACAACGCGGCGCGCAACACGATCGCGAGCGGCAACCCAACGATAAGAATCGCGAAACCGATCAGCGCCAACGGGATCGTCGCGCCACGCTCATTGCTTCGCGACCGCCGCCCCGCCGACGAGTACAGGCCGATCCGGATCAACAGATCGGCGAGCAACATGATCGCCGACACCGACACCACCGAGATCGTCGTCACCGCGATATCGCGGTTGCGGATGTGTGCCATCTCGTGCGCGATCACACCCTTCAACTCCGCCCTCGACAACGACGACAACAAGCCGGTCGTCACCGCCACCACCGCCTTCTCCGGCCGATAGCCGGCGGCGAACGCGTTCGGAGCGGCATCGTCGATCACCCACACCTCCGGCACCGGCAAGCCCGCGGCGATCGCCATCTCCTCGACGACGTTGCGCAACGTCAAGAATTCATCACCCACCGCCGGATGCGCCCCAGCCATCCGCAACGCGGTGCGTCCCGCGGCCCGCTGCGCGAAAAGCAGATAGCCGACCGCGATGACCAACGAGACGATCACCGAGGGCACGAACGACGACCCAAAACCGAGCACACCGACCGCGACGATGATCAACCACAGCAACACCACCGTCGCGGTGAGCAAGCCCCACGAACGACGCGTATTGCGTCGCGAAAGCGCGATGAACGACGGCCGGTCGGCCACGGTCAGAACTCGACGTTCGGCACGCTCTCCGCCGACACCGGGGCGTCGAAGAGCTCACGCTCGGTGAACGAGCCGGCGCGCGCCACGATGAGCGTCGGGAACGACTGCAGGCGGGTGTTGTAGGCCGTCGTCGAGTCGTTGTAGTGCTGGCGGGCGTAGCCGATGCGATTCTCGGTCGAGGTCAACTCCTCCTGGAGCTGACGGAAATTCGCGTCGGCTTTCAGGTCGGGATATGCCTCAGCGACCGCGAACAACCGTCCGAGGGCGGCAGTGAGGGGGCCCTCTGCCGCGGCTGCCGCCGCCGGAGTCGATGCACCCGACGCCACCGAGCGAGCCGAGATCACCGCGTCGAGGGTTTCGCGCTCATGCTCGGCGTAGCCCTTCACGGTGTTGACGAGATTCGGGATGAGATCGGCTCGACGGGTCAACTGCACGTCGATCTGCGCCCAGGCGTTGTCGACCTGATTGCGAAGCCGGACCAGCGCGTTGTAGGTGACGACGCCGAAGGCGACGAGCACCGCGATCACGATGAGGATGATCAGTGTGTTCATGACAGCACCTCCGCGTCGAGCCTAACCCTCACCTTGCCGGCCCCTCATTCAGAGGGAATCGGCCGCGCCAAACCTTCGACCACCTCAACAGAGTCGAGCGAAGCGAGGGTTGACGGCGGCAGGACCAACTTCATCGAACGGCTCCCGCCGCCAACGATGATCTCGGCACGCTCGAACACCGCAGCGTCGACCCACACGGCGAGACCGTCCGGCAGACCGAACGGTGTCACCCCACCCATCACCATCCCGGTCACCTCGGCGGTCAACTCCGCCGGAGCGAACGACACCTTCCGAGCACCGAGTCGACGACGAACCACACCGTTCACATCGAGACGATGAGTGGCGAGCACCACGCACGCCGCCAGCACCGGATCATCACCCTTGGACGCCACGACGATCGTGTTCGCCGAATCGGCCGGCGAAAAGCCGTAGCGCTCGCAGAACGCGGCGGTGTCCGCGAGATCTGGATCGCACGCCACCTCGCGCCAGTCACCACCCGTGGCGCCAACCGCGGCGCGCACCCGATCCTCAACGTCGCTCACCACTCCACCCTGCCACAGGCCAAACCGAGAGTCGCCGATTACGGTGGCGCCATGACGAACGGCCCGATCCACGACGTCATCGAGCGCTGGCATCGCCACCTCCGACGCGAACTCCCCGGCGGCCTCGATGCACTCCTCCACGACGACGTGGTATTCATCTCCCCGGTCGTCTTCACCCCACAGCAGGGCAAAGAGATCACCAAGCTCTACCTCGACGCCGCATCGGTGGCCCTGCCCGGCGAAGCATCCGATGTCGGCGAAGCGATCGCCGGCGGAGGTGACGGCTCGTTCCACTACGTCAAGGAGATCCTCGACGGTCACCACGCCGTGCTCGAGTTCGAGACCACTGTGGATGGCAAGCACGTCAACGGTGTCGACATCATCACCTGCGACGACGACGGCATGATCACCGAGTTCAAGGTGATGGTGCGGCCCCTTCAAGCCGTGAACGCCGTGCACCGCCAGATGGGCGAGATGCTCGAGAAGTTGAAGGGCTGAGCCGTGACCCGACCCCACACTGGCCGCTGGCTCGAGGAACTCACGCCCGGCACCGTCATCCAGCACGCCATCCGCCGCACCATCACCGAGTCGGACAACGTCATGTTCACCTCGATGACCATGAACCCGGCCTGGCTGCACCTCGACTTCGACTACGCCGCCAACGAGACCGAGTTCGGCCGACCACTCGTTAACTCGATGCTGACGATCGCCATGGTGATCGGGATCAGCGTGCACGAGACCACCCTCGGCACCACCGTCGCCAACCTCGGCTTCTCCGAGGTCACCTTCCCCGCTCCGCTCTTCCACGGCGACACGATCCACGTCGAGACCGAAGTCCGAGCGGCCCGCGAATCGAAGTCACGACCCAACCAGGGTGTCGTCACCTTCGAGCACCGCGCCTTCAACCAACACGACACGCTCGTGTGCCGAGCGGTGCGCGACGCGCTGATGTTGAAACGCCCCGCCGACTGACGAGGCGACTAGTCGGCGAGCGCGATCACGCGCCGCGCCTGAGCGGCGAGCGGCTCATCGACCATCTGCCCCTCGAAATCGATCGCCGCGACCCCACGAGCCGAGGCCTCCTCATAGGCCGCCAGCAGCGCCCGAGCGCGCGCGACCTCGGCCGCTGACGGCACAAACCCGTCGTTCGCGACGGCGACCTGACCCGGGTGGATGCAGAGCTTGCCCGAGTAGCCGAGGGATCGGGCCGACGCGCACTCCGAACTGAACCGGTCGAGATCTCGGAAGTCGGTGACCACCTGGTCGAGCACCGGCACACCAGCCAACCGACCAGCGAGGGCGACCATCGAACGAGCGGTCGCCACCTCGTCATTCGACGCGGTGCGAACCCCACCCATATCGGCGATGAAATCCTCCGCTCCGAAGTAGCCCGCCACCACGCGCGGATGCGCCAAGAGTTTCCTCGAGTCGGCGACCCCGAGAGCGGTCTCTAGCCCCGCGATCACCCCGAGATCACCGAGCCCGGAGGCGGAGAGCGCAGCATCGACCGCGTCGAGCCCGGCGATCGACTCGACCTTGGGCACCACCACCGCAGCCAGCGAATCGCTGAGACCTTCGCGCACATCATCGGCGAACCACTCGGTCGGCTGAGCGTTCACCCGGACGGTCACCGCCACCCCGGACGCCGCCAGAATCGGAGCGAGCCGAGCGGCGTTCGCCCGACCCTCCTCTTTGGCGTTCGCTGGGGTCGCGTCCTCGCAGTCGATGACGACCGCATCAGCTCCCCGCTCGCCGAGCCGCTCCACGAAATCGGGGCGGACCGCAGGAGCGAAGAGCAGGGAACGCAGACGCGGAACCGAACGCATACCGAGACCGATCAGGCCGACACCATCGAGCGCTTGGCGACCTCCTCGAGCATCACCTCGGTCGCCCCACCCCCGATCGGCAGGATGCGGGCGTCGCGATACATGCGCTCCACCGGGGTCTCGCGCATGTAACCCATGCCGCCGTGGAACTGGACGCAGTCGTACATGATCTGCATGACGGTTTCAGCGCCGAAGGCCTTCACCCCCGACATCTCCTTCACGTTGTCGCCGCCCTCATCACCGATCCACGCCGCGTGGTACATCGCGGCTCGCACCGCGTCGAGACGCGCTTGGTTCATCGCCATCCGCTGACGGATCGCGCCGAGGTCGTAGAGATGGCCACCGAAAGCCGGCCGATGCTGCACATAGGCGAGGGTTTGATCGATCGCCGCCTGAGCCGCGCCGACACCCATGCCGATCAGCACCATCCGCTCGTTCTGGAAGTTCTTCATCGTCTCGTAGAAACCGCGATGCACCGTTCCGAGCACCTGCGAGTCGGGCACCCACACGTCGTTCAGCACCAACTCGGCCGTGTCCGAGCATCGCCAGCCGTGCTTGTCGAGCTTCTTCGCGACCGAGAACCCCTCGGTGCCCGCCGGCACCAGGAACATCGTGATGCCGTAGCGGTTCTCCGGATCGGTCTTGGCTGCGACGATCGTCATATCGCCATAGACGGCGTTGGTGATGAACGTCTTGGTGCCGTTGATGCGCCAGCCGTCGCCGTCGCGCACCGCCGAGGTGCGCATACCCGCCACATCGGAACCGGCATCGGGCTCGCTCACGCCGATCGACAGAATCGTCTCACCCGACAGCACCCCCGGCATCCACTGCTCGAGCTGCTCAGGTGAACCCGAGTTGATGAGGTGCGGTGCCGCCATATCGGTATGCACCAGCACCGTCACATCGAACCCAGCGAACGTCGACGCTCCGAGCGCTTCGGAGAAGGTGGCCGAGGCCAACATGCCGAGCCCGAGACCACCGTGCTCCTCTGGGGCGCGAAGGCCGAACATGCCGAGCGAGCCCATTTTGTGAAGCACCTCGCGGGGCACCTTGCCCTCGGTCTCCCACTCGTCGCCATACGGCGTGACCTCAGCCGAGACGAACTCGACCGTCTGGTCGTAGATCGCCTGCAACTCGTCGGTCATATAGATATTGCGATGGACCATGTTCCCTCCCTATTGATCAACCCTCATCAGCCGCGACGAAGGTGACGAGCACCTGATTCGACGCGACCTGGTCGCCGACGGCGACCCGGACTTCTTCCACCGTTCCCGGCCCCGCGGCCGTCAACGTGTGGAGCATCTTCATGGCCTCGATCACCACCACCGGATCGCCAGCGGCGACCTCAGATCCGATCGAGACCGCGACCTCAGTGACGGCACCCGGGAACGGCGCGACGACCGCACCAGCCGAGCCGTGACCTCCCGACCCGGTGGGTGCCCACCGCTCGGTGCGCGACGGCACGGAGAAGGTGCGGGTGTGACCGGCCACGTTCACCGCGACCGACCTCTCCGACAGCGACACGCTCGCGACCGGCACTGGAGCTGCCAGCGCGTCCGCCCGCGACACCTCGTGGCGCTCCCCCGTTCCGTCGACCACCACCACCGGCGTCGACCGATGATGCGGGGTGAGCGAGAACGCGCCGGCCGCTGCCCACACCGATTCGGTCGTCGCGGCGTCGGAGAGCGCGTCGAGCCAGGCCCGTGCGGCGAGCGCTGCGCCGGACTCCGGTGCAGCCGGCAGGTCCACCTCGTCGAGGAACCGAGTGGTGACCCGCCCCTCGATCACCGGCGCCTGGTCGACGAGCCAACGGTGCAAACCGGTGTTGGTCACCAGCCCACCGACGATCAGTGAGTCGAGGGCACGGCCAAGCCGACGCAGCGCTGTCGCTCGATCCGAGCCGTCGACGATGAGCTTGGCGACCATCGAGTCGTAATGCGGGGTGATCGCGCTGCCCGCCACCACCGCCGAATCCCAGCGCACCCCATCGGGCACCACCAGATGCGTCACCTCACCGATCTGCGGCGCGAAACCATTCGCCGGGTCCTCAGCATTCACCCGAGCTTCGACCGCATGACCCGAGAACGTGATGTCGTCTTGGTGAAGAGGCAGGTGTTCGTCGTCGGCGACCCGAATCATCAACTCAACGAGATCGAGACCGGTGACCGCCTCGGTCACCGGATGCTCCACCTGCAGCCGGGTGTTCATCTCGAGGAAGAAGAACTCTCCGCTGTCGTCGTCGACGATGAACTCGACGGTGCCAGCCGAGTCGTAACCGATCGATGAGGCAAGAGCCACCGCGACCGAGTGGAGTCCGGCGCGGGTCTCGTCGGGCAGGTTCGGCGCGGGTGCCTCCTCGAGCACCTTCTGGTAGCGACGCTGCACCGAGCACTCGCGCGTGCCGAGATGCGCCACCGACCCGTGTCGGTCGCCGAGCACCTGCACCTCAACATGACGGGGACGCTGGATGAACCGCTCCACGATCATCGAGCCGTCGCCGAAGGATCGCTCCGCCTCGGTCGCCGCTTCGGCGAGCGCGCCGGCGAACTCCGACGGGTCATGAACGATGCGAATGCCCTTGCCACCACCACCGGCTGCGGCCTTCACGAGCACCGGGTAGCCGATCCGGTCAGCGGCCGCGGCGAGAGCAGACGGATCCTGTGATTCATCGAAGCCCGGGATGATCGGCACACCGGCCGATGCAGCGAGCCGACGCGCCTCGATCTTCGACCCCATCATCTCGATGGCTTCCGGGCGCGGACCGATCCAACGACATCCCGCGTCGACCACCGCTCGCGCGAAGGCAGCGTTCTCCGACAGGAACCCGTAACCGGGATGCACGGCGTCGGCCCGGGTCTCGGCGATCGCGGTGAGTAAACGCTCAGGAGAGAGGTAACTCGCGGCCAGGTCCGCCGGGCCGAGACGGAACGCCACGTCAGCCTCGGCCACGAACGGTGCCGTGGCATCCGGGTCGGCATAGACAGCGATCGTGGTGTGACCGAGCGCGCGAGCCGTTCGGATCACGCGGCGGGCGATCTCCCCGCGGTTGGCGATCAGGATCCTCACGACATCACATCCGGTAGACGAGTCCGGGGCCGGGGGCCGGGGCGTCCTGTCGGGCGGCGAGCGCGAGACAGAGTCCGAGGGCGTCGCGGGTGTCGACCGGATCGATCAAGCCGTCATCCCAGAGCCTCGACGTGGCGTGATACGGGTCGCTCTGCGTGAGGTACTGCTCGGCGACCTCCGCTCGCAACGCTTCCACCTGCTCGGGAGTCGTGTCCTCACCTTTCAGGCCAGCGAGACGGATGTCGACGAGCACGGTCTGCGCGGTCTCAGCCGACATGGTCGCGATACGAGAGTTCGGCCAGGCGAACAAGAAGCGCGGCCGGAACCCTCGACCGCACATGCCGTAGTTGCCCGCGCCGTAGGAGCCGCCGATCAGCACCGTGTACTTCGGCACGGTCGCATTGGCGACCGCCGACACCATCTTCGCCCCATGCTTGGCGATACCCGCGGCCTCGGAGTCGCGGCCCACCATGTAGCCCGAGGTGTTCTGCAAGAACAGCAGCGGGATTCGACGCTGCTCGCAGAGTTCGATGAAGTGGGTCGCCTTCAGCGCGGCATCGGAGAAGATGATCCCGTTGTTGGCGATGATGCCGACCATGTGCCCCCAGATGCGGGCGAACCCCGTGATGATCGAGGTGCCCCACTCGGGTTTGAACGCCGAGAACTTCGACCCGTCGACCATGCGGGCGATGATCTCGGTGGCGTCGAAGGGGATCCGATCGTCGGCCGAGATGATCCCGTAGATCTCCTCGGGGTCGAGCAGCGGCGGTTCGGGCGGCGCCCAGTCGAGCCAACCCTGACGATCGTCGACGCGGCGCTGGGCCGTCGTCTCGCAGATCTCGCGCAACCGCCCGTAGGCCTCGGGCTCGGTGGCGGCCATGTAGTCGCTGACCCCGGAGGTGCGGGTGTGCAGTTCGGCGCCGCCAAGGTCGTCGGGTTCGATGATCTCACCGAGGGCGGCCTTCACGATCGGAGGACCACCGAGGAAGATCCGACCGATGCCCTCCACCATGATCACCTCGTCGGAGAGAGCCGGCACGTAGGCACCCCCGGCGGTGCAACCCCCGAGCACGACCGACAGCTGCGGAAGACCCATCGCCGACAGGCGAGCCTGTCGGTAGAAGGAGCCGCCGAAGTGATCCTTGTCGGGGAAGATCTCGTCTTGCAGGGGTAGGAACGCGCCGCCCGAGTCGACGAGATAGATGACACCAAGGCCGTTCTCCTCCGCGATCTCTTGAGCGCGAACGTGCTTCTTGATCGCGATCGGCACGAGGGAGCCGCCCTTAACGGTGGCGTCGTTCGCGATGAACACATAGGGCACGCCATGGACGACCCCGATACCGGTGACGATGCCGCCTCCGGGCACCTCGTCTCCGTATTGACCCCATCCGGACAGGGTCGAGAACTCGAGGAACGGGGTGTTCTCGTCGGTGACCATGTCGATGCGGTCGCGCACCATGACCTTGCCTCGGGCCAGGTGACGCTCGATGGAGCGCTCCCGGCCGGGCCCGCCGTCGATCGCCCAACGCATGCGCTCGCGCAAGGTGTCGACAAGGGCCCGATAGGCCTCGCGGTTCTCGCCGAACGCAGCCGAGCCAGCGTCGACCCGTGTCTCGACGACCCTCACGCGCCGACCCCGTTCCAGAACTGGCCGGTGATCGCCGCGGCGAACCGGTCGAGATTCCCGCGGTCGGTGTCGAACCATTCGACCGAGGCGTTCATCGCGCCGAACAGGACGAGTCGGATGACGTTCACGTCGACCGTCGGGTCGAGCGCCCCATCGGCTTGCAGTAGCCGAAGCATCTCGGTCCATCGCGCCTCGTAGGCGTCGCGGAGCGGAACGACCACCTCGCGAACCGTCTCGGGGGCGGTGCGGAAGGTCATGACATGCGCCGCCGTATACGGGCCGTTCTCGAACAGGGCCGAGAGGTGGGCGCGCACGTGGGCCTCGACCCGAGCGACCGGCCGGGCATCGGCGCTCGCCGCCTCGGCATCGTCGAAGGCGGTCTGCATGACATCGATG
Source organism: Ilumatobacteraceae bacterium (assembly GCA_017859785.1). Classification (GTDB taxonomy): domain Bacteria; phylum Actinomycetota; class Acidimicrobiia; order Acidimicrobiales; family Ilumatobacteraceae; genus Casp-actino5. The sequence goes on along the minus strand of JAFMMJ010000052.1, from coordinate 1,046 downwards.
CCGCGGCGGAGGATCTCGGTGAGGAGATCGTCCTTGGAAGCGAAGTGGTAGTAGAGCGAACCGGCCTTCATGCCGACGGTGTCGGCGAGTTGACGCAGCGATGCGCCCTCGTAGCCATGGCGAAGGAAGAGCGCCGCGGCCTCGTCGAGGATGCGGTCGCGTCCGGATTCGACCAGCACGGTGTTCGCCACGCTCTGAGCCACCGCGACACCCTACCTAACGTTCGTTAGGTAGGCAAGAGGGCATTTCCCGACCCTGGGACCAGCGGGCCTCTCACATGGTGAAGCGCAGATTGCGAGCGGCCTGAGCCCCCCACTCGTCATCGCCCGACCACGAGATCGTCCCAGCCGCGATCTCCGCCTCCGGATCGATCCGACCGCAGGCCAACAGCACAAACGTCGTCGAGTCGGCCGAGACCGACACGTCCGGCGAGTCGAGCCCATCCACCAGTCCGGCCCGACCCTCGACCGCGACGTGCATCGATCGCTCGAGCGGCCCCGACACCGTGAACGAGATCGACTTGCCGTCTGGCAGACCGACCTTCTTGCCGACGATGTACGGCAGCGAACGATGCACCTCGTCGAGGGCGATCTCGGCCGCGGGACCCGACTCGTGACCCGGCCGACCGAGGGGACGTCGAACATCCTGCTCGTGCACCCAGTAATCGAAGACGCGGATCGCCATGAACCGCGCGTAGGTGCCGGGCCCGACCGGGGTCGCCGAGGGACGACCCAACTCCTCGATCGATATCGCGGCCAGCTCAGCGCGGCGCGGCGTCAACACCTCCCGATAGCGATCGAGGAACTCGGCATCCGAGAGCCCAGCGACCGACGACACCCACTCCCCCGCCCGCTCGAACGGCAGCGACTCGGCCATCGAACCGGGCTCCGCTCCGAGCAACATCGCCTCGATCGCGCCGAGATGCTCAGCCACACCGCGCGTAGTCCACGCCGGACAGAGCGACTGGGTGGACCATTCGTTGGCATCGAGGCCACCGAGCAGGTCGTCGAACGACGCCATGCACATCTCGAGTGCATCCACCGATG
>JAFMMJ010000051.1 GCA_017859785.1 Ilumatobacteraceae bacterium | reverse complement strand
TCACTGCACTCGAGACGCAACTCCTCCAGTGGCGCGCCGGCTGACCGGTCGGGCGACTTAAACGACGGCGAGCAAGCGCTCGTCGAACGGGAAGGTCGACATCTGCTCGACCGAATCCTCGGTGATCAGGTACTGATTCTCGAGCTTCACGCCCTGACGGGAGCCGGGATCACCGATGTAGCTCTCCACGCAGATCACCATCCCTGGCTCGAATCCTCCGGCGAGCGGATAGGGGCCGTCGTCGAGGCGGGGGATGTTGGGATGACCTCCTGCGAGCCCAAGGCCGTGGGCCAACTGGTAGTAGCCGTAGCGGGCGTGCGGCGCCGGCACCTCGAAGGCGAGGGAGGCGAACTCGCGGAACGATCGACCCGGCGCCAGGTTCGCGGCGTTGTGCTCGAGTTGCTCGACGGCGAGGCGGTGCAGGCCGACTTGGACGTCGTCGGGCTCGTCGTCGCCGCAGAGGAAGGTGCGCGAGAAGTCGACCGAGTAGCCGCCGGCACCGACCGCGTCGGTGTCGAAGCAGACGAGATCGCCCGCTCGGAGCATGTTCGTCGATGCCTCCTGGAAATACGGAAAGGTTCGATGCCCGGCCTGCAGGAGTCGGGTCACGACGAGCTCGCCTCCGTTCGCGATGAGGGCGCGATGGAACTCTGCCCACACCTCCTGCTCGGTCGTGCCCGGGCTGATCGCAGCCGCCAACGCCCCGGTCGCCGCCTCGGTCGCTCGCATCGCCGCGCGCATCGCCTCGATCTCAGCCGGCTGCTTCACCATCATCGCCGTCTGCATCACCTCATTGCCATCGACCACCTTGAGGCCACGTTCGGCGAGTCCCTCCACCACGCTCGCTGTGGTGCCCTCCACTGCGATCCGCGCGCCCTCTCCCCACCGGCCGATGGCCATGTCGGTGACCTCGTTGACGAAGCGCTCCACTTCCTCGCGGAACACCGGGGTCTTCTTCGCGTTCAACGCGGGCGCCGGACGAACCTCGTCGATCCAGTCGGCTCCTTCGCTCAGGTGCTCGCAGCCTGCGAACTCCCACAGCACGGTCGGCCCGCCCGGGCCGACGAGCGTCAAACGATCCGGTCCGGTGAGTCCGTGGACCAGCATGTTCCGGGTTCCCGTCGCATACCTGACGCTGAACGGGTCGGAGGTCAACAGCGCGTCGGCGCCGGCCGCCTCGAGGGTGGCGTTGAGGCGAGCGCGACGTTCGGCAACCAAGCGTGCCGGGTCGACACTCGGGTTAGGCGATGAGGCCATCGGTTCCTAGCGCCTGCTCGGCGTGAAGGAGGTGGGTCTCGGTCACGCGCCCGTACACCTGGCGGGTCCGCTCCAGCGGGCCGATGATGCCGGGTTGCTCGGCGTAGGAGAGCACGAGCATCAGTCGGGGACGACGCCCTTCCACACGTGTCACCCGATGCAGGGAGTAGCGGCCGAGGAACAACTGCAGGTCGCCTGGCTGCGCGGTCACCGAACGGACGGTCGAGCGGTCACCGGTCATCACCGCTCGGAGGCCCTCGAGGTTCTCGTCGCCAGGTGACCGGAGATCGGGGGAGTATTCGAAAGCCCCTCCGGATCGTGCCTCGTCGACCGCGAGAGTGATCACGAACCGGTTCGTGTCGTAGTGCCAGCCGTACTCGCCGCCCGGAGGGATAACCGTCGTGATCAGCCCGGCGAGTGGGTCGGCGTACTCGAACACTCGGCCGAGCCCGAGGCAGGCGGCGATGAACCGCTTGAAGTCGGGGGAGACGTAGAGGCGCTGGGCGACCGAGAACGGTGGGATCATGTCGCGGGTGATGTGCCCCGCCGTCCAGGTCGATGTGAGTCGACGCGGGTCATCGGAGGCGAGGAGCGTCTCGTCTCCGGCGTAGGCGCTCCTCGTCGTCGTCTCGCAGGAGACGTGTCGTCCGGTGGCTCGCATTTCGCGTTGGAGTGCGCGCACCGCCGACGGTCGGAGCAGGCCGGGCAGTTGGACGAGGCCGTCCTGATCGAGGCGGGCGACCGTGTCGGCGATGAGGGACCGGCCGGCGAGCGAGTCGAGGTCGGAGATTGGATACCGGTCCGTGTCGACGATGTCATCGACGCGACCACGCTCGGCATCGGCGAGCGCGGACGGCTCGGGGCGGCGGAGGGTGAGACCCATCACCAGACAGTGAACGCCGAATCAGGTCATCTGTCCAATGGATTGTCAGCATGTTTTATGATGAATCTGATTCATGACAGAAGGGGACAATCATGAGTGAGTCGATGTCGACCCTGCTCGACCTCCGTCACTACGAGACGGTGGTGGCCATCGTCGACTTCGGCTCGATGACCCGAGCGGCCCAGTACCTGGCCATCAGCCAGTCGGCCCTCAGCCACCGCTTGAGCGAGGCCGAACGGCGTCTCAGCACACCGCTGTTCAACCGCGGAGCCGATCGACGGCTCACGCCAACCCCCGCCGGCCTCGCCGTCTACCAAGCCGCCAATCGAGCGCTCGGTGAACTCCGACGGATTGAGAGCTCACTGGTCTCCGGTCAACCCGAGGCCGAGACCGTCCTACGGGTCGGAGTCGGCGCCTACGAGGCATACCACTGGTTCCCTGGGTGTTTGAGGGAGGTCCGTGAACGCCGCCCCGACATCGACCTCGACCTCATCTCGGTCCCCGATCCCGTCGGCACCGCCCTCGCCGATCGTTCAGTCGATATCGCCCTCGCCCCCGGCTACCCCAACGGAACGGTCGCTCTGATCCCTGCCTTCGACGATGAACTCGTGTTGATCTGCTCGCCCGAGCACCCGCTCGCCAGCTGTGGCCACATCGAACCGATCGACGTCATCGACGAGACGATGCTCACCTACTCGATGCTCCCGACCACCGGCTTCGAGTACGACCGCTTCATCCGACCATCGGGGTACTCGGCTCGGCTCGTCCGCGTCGTGCGACACACCTCTGCGATTATCGAGTTGGTAGCCGCCGGCGCCGGGGTGTCGATTCTCAGCCGATGGGCGACTGCGCCTGCCGTCGAGATGGGACGTCTCGCCGCCGTCCGGTGCGGACTCGACGGGCTGTCCATCCCGTGGCATCTCGTGGTGCGCGACTCCGACGCGACCGCGGCCTCCATCGCCCGACTCATCGGCGAGCAGCTGCGCACTCGCGATTGATCGGTCGGGATCAAGCCGAGAGGTCGATCACCAGATTTCCGACGTGGCGCTTCTCGAGGAACACCGCTTGGGCCTCGCCGATCTCCTCGAGGGCGAACGACCCGGCGACCACCGGCTGGAGCCGTCCCGCTTCGATGTGGTCGATCACCCGTGCGAAGTTGTCGGGCGGACACACCGTCGACCCTCTCATGGTGAGGTCGCCGTAGATGAGATGCCGCAGGTCGAACTCGACGATCGGCCCCGCGATCGCCCCCGCTGTGACGTAATGCCCGCCCTGGCGGATGATCGGGAGCAATTCGCCGAACAGCGCGCCGCCGACCACGTCGATCACCGCGTCGACCCGGTGGCCGAGCGCCGCGATCCTTGCCCCGGGTGACTCCCCGCGACCATCGACCACCTCGTCGGCTCCTAACGCCAGGAGAGCGTCCCGTTTGGACTGAGCGGCGAGGGCGATCACCCTCGCACCGCGGGCAGCAGCCAGTTGCACCGCGCAGGTGCCGACCCCGCCGGAGGCTCCGGTCACCACGACCACCGAACCCGGCCCAACCTCGGCGTCGCGCAAGAGGTGCTCGGCCGTGGTCGCCGCGCACGGGAACGTCGCCAATTCGACATCGGTGAGCGGCGAGTCGATCGGGTGCGCGTTACGCGCGGGCACCACGCAGAACTCGGCGAACCCGCCATCGACCTCGGACCCGACGAAGCGGGCCCGCTCACGATCCTCGGGCACCTCGAGGTCGAGAATCCACGGATCGACGAGCACGCGAGCGCCAACCATCGATACGGACACCTCGGGCCCGACCGCGACGATTCGTCCGCAGATGTCCGCCCCCTGTACCCGCGGGAACCTGAGCGCCCCACCCCACCCGCCGGCCTCGACCGCTGGGGTCGACGGAGCGTCGGTCGCCGAGCGCACCTCGGAGGAGTACCAGCCGATACGAGTGTTGATATCGGTGTTGTTGACCCCGCAGGCCGCGACCTGGATCAACACCTCGCCGACCTTGGGCCTCGGCACCTCGACGTCGTTGCGGACCTCGATGACGTCCGGCCCCCCGTGACCGGTGAGCAGCGCGGCCCGCATCACGGCGGGGACGGTGTTCACCCGAGAGTCACCATCTGGGCCTCCACCCGCTGACGGGCGGAAGCGTTCACGCGTTGACGCTCGAGGATCTGCGAGAGCGTGGCCGCTCCCTGAGGGATCGGATGCTCAGCGAAGAAGCTCGCCGCCTCGTCAACGAGACCCGGCGCCGTGAGCGTCTTCACCGACTCGACCATGCGAACGATGGTGTTGGTGGGGAAACGGTCGTTTGCCTCAGTCCACCGGCTCGTCACCAACCGCCACGCAGCCTGCCCATGCTGTCGGTTGCCGATACACGCCCGCAGGAGGAACGGGGCGTTCTGGGTCTTCACCGCCGGCGACATGGCGAGCTCGCAGGTCTCGAGGATGAGATCGGCATCATCGAACTCGGCGAGGGCGTAGAGGCAGCGGAGCTGATCCTGCGGCGTCGGGCCGTTACGGAAGCCGTCGACAAGCGCGTCGAACTCGGCGCGACCACCGCGGGCCGCGATCACCGTGGTCGCCGCGGCCAACAACTCAGGGTCAACACCGCTCGGATCGGTGGTCGACGACTCAAAGATCGCACGGCACCGGTCGACGCTCGCGGCGTCGTCACCCGAGAGCGCCAGCAACCGCAACAGCAGCCCTCGGAGCGAACCAACGACGTCGGGCTCTCCAGCGACCGGATCGCCGAGACGGTCGAGCGCTGGCCGGGCGAGACCAGCCACCCGCTCAGCGAGCGCACCAGAGGCCTCATCGGGGGTCATACGGCGCAACTGGACGACGACGCCGGCGATCGCTCGCCAGACATGAAGGTCATCCTCACCGGCGAAACGATCAAGTAGCGCCAAGAGATCGACGACATCGAGACGGTCGGCGAGCACGGCGTTCCAGGCGTCGTCGACGAGGTTGTAGCGCTCGAGCGTCTCGAGGGCGCGAATGTCCTCGAGACGATCGAGGAGCGCGCGGTCGTAAGCAACACGTAGGAAGCCGTGGCCCCCGGCGTTGACCACGACCGACCCTGTGCCCGCGGGGATTCGAACGACCTCTCCTTCGAGTAAGAGCCGGGAGACGCCGTTCGTCGTGCGCACCGCTACCGGCACCGACCAGACCGTCGCGTCACTCGCGGCGTCGAACGAGAATCGACGCTGGCTGAGCACCACCTCGTCGCCATCGAGGGACGCCTCGACGAGCGGGTAGCCCGGCTGCCAGATCCACGAATCCATGATTCGGCGAACCGGCTCCCCTGAGGTCTCCTCGATCGCATCCCAGAGATCGGCCGTCTCGGTACTCCCGTACGCGTGACGGGTCAGATAGTGCGACACCCCCTCGCGGAAACGATCGGCGCCGAGATGCTGCTCGAGCATGCGGAGCAGCGCGCCACCCTTCTGATAGGTGAGCACGTCGAACATCCCCTCGGCATCGGCCGGCGAGCGCACCTCGAACTCCACGGGCCGGGTGCTTGAGAGCGAATCGGTCTCGAACGCCACACTGCGCTCCACCCCGAACGTCTCCCAACGGCCCCACTCCGGTCGGAAGGCGTCGCAGGCGGCCAACTCCATGAACGTGGCGAACGCCTCGTTCAACCAGATGCCGTTCCACCAGCGCATGGTGACGAGATCGCCGAACCACATGTGGGCGAGTTCGTGGGCGACGACATCGACCACCAACTGGCGCTCGGATTGAGTAGCGCGATCGGGGTCCACCAGCAGCAGGTTCTCTCGGAAGGTGATGCACCCCAGGTTCTCCATCGCCCCGGCCGCGAAATCCGGTAGCGCGACAAGGTCGATCTTCTCCCCGGGGTAATCGATGCCGTAGTACTCGCGGAACCACCTCAGGCAGAACGCCGCGGTCTCGAGTCCGAAGCCGGCGAGGTGCCCCTGGCCGGGTGTGTGCACCACCCTCACCGGTGTGCCGTCGACATCGATCGGCTCGGTCGCCTCGAGTGGACCGACCACAAAGGCGACGAGATACGAGCTCATCACCATCGTGTCGGCGAAGCTCACCTCGACGCGAGCGGCGCCGTCGTCGTCGACTGTCCGACGCGAGACCTCCGGCGAGTTCGAGATCGCCATCAGGCCGTCAGCGACGACGAGGGTGATCGAGAACACCGCCTTGAACTCCGGCTCGTCGAGGCACGGAAACGCCCGCCGGCAGTCGGTCGACTGCATCTGGGTCGTCGCGATCACCCGTTCAACCCCGTCGGCATCGACGAAGGTTGAACGATAAAAACCGCGAAGTCGGTCGTTGATCATGCCGTCGAAATCGAGTTCCACCCGATGAGCGCCGGCCGAGAGCGGTGCTCCGCACGACACCGAGACCCGCTCGAGCTCCGGGTCGACCACGAAGGTCGCCTCGGCACCGTCGATACGAGCCGAGTGGATCGTCAACTCGGCCGCGTTCAACACCAGCCCCTCCACCGTCGGATCGCTCTCGGCGACATCGACATCGATCAGCACCGACCCGGTGAACGTGGCCGCCTCGAGATCGGGTTCGAGACGGACCTCGTAGCGGGACGGCAGGGCGTGGCGGGGCAGGCGATGGGGGTCGATCACCCGCGCGACACTACCCCTGGGCTGAGATGCGTCGGACTAGCGTCGAACGGGTGCGAGACACGGACAGGCGAGCGTGCGCGGGCTGACCCCACGTGAGGACGGAACGGTCTTCGATGTCGTCGGGATCGGCAACGCCCTTGTTGACATCATCTCCCATGTCGACGACGCCTTCATCGACACGCACGATTTGGTGAAGGGCTCGATGACCCTGGTCGACACCGACCGTGCTCTTCACCTCCACCGAAACCTCGGCACCTCGGTCGAGATGAGCGGCGGCTCGGCGGCCAACACGGTGTGCGGTGTGGCGAGTCTCGGCGGTCGCGCCGCCTACATCGGCAAAGTGAGCGACGACGATCTCGGTGGGGCGTTCGGGCATGACCTGCTCGCGGTTGGGGTGCGCTTCGCTCCCGGCGGCCCCGCCGACGGTGTACCGACCGGTCGGTGCATCATCGCGGTGACCGACGACGCCGAGCGCACCATGAACACCTATCTCGGGGCCTCGAGTCTGCTCACCCCTGACGACATCGATACCGATGTCGTCGCGGCCGCCCGGGTGCTCTACATGGAGGGGTACCTCTACGACCGCCCCGAGGCCAAAGAGGCCTTCCGTCATGCGGCCCGAGCCTCCCACGACGCCGGGCGGCTGGTGTCGCTGACCCTGTCCGACTCGTTCTGCGTCGACCGCCACCGAGAGGACTTCCGGGCGCTGGTCACCGACGAGGTCGACCTGCTGTTCGGCAACTCCGACGAACTCGTCGCGCTGTACGAGACGACGACGCTCGACGAGGCAGTGGATTCGGTTCGCGCCGACTGTCGGCTCGCTGCTATCACCCTCGGTGCCCGCGGCTCGATCGTGGTGACCCCCGAGAATGTCGTCGAGGTGCCCGCGATCGGGGTGTCACACGTTGTCGACACCACTGGTGCCGGCGACCTCTACGCCGCCGGGTTCCTCTTCGCGCACACGCGCGGAGACGGGCTCGCGGACTGCGCGCGGATCGGGGCTCTTGCCGCCGCTGAGGTCATCGGCCATGTCGGACCGCGTCCGCTCGTCGAACTGCGGACCCTGCTGCGATGACGGCACCGACGCAACGCGCCCTCGACACGGCCCAACGTTGGCTCGATGCTGAACCAGATCGGGACATAAGCGAGGAACTCGCAGAGTTGATCGAGCGTCGAGATCCCTCTCTCGACGAACGGTTCGCCGGGCGTCTCCAGTTCGGGACCGCGGGCCTTCGCGCCGCCGTTGGCGCTGGCTCGATGAGGATGAACAGGCTGGTAGTCCGCCAAGCCGCCGCTGGGCTCGCGCGACATCTCCTCGCGACTGACGGCCGTGCCGCCGAACGGGGGGTCGTCGTCGGACGCGACTCGCGACGCAAGTCGGATCTGTTCGCTGCCGATACGGCCCGCGTCCTCGCCGCGGCCGGTATCCGGGTGCACCTCTTCGACCAGGTGGTGCCGACGCCGGTGCTCGCCTGGTCGATCACCGGTCTCGATGCGGCCGCAGGGGTGATGGTGACCGCCTCACACAACCCCCCGGCCGACAACGGCTACAAGGTGTACCTCGACAGTGGCGCGCAGATCGTCCCCCCACACGATGAGTGGATCTCTACCGCCATCGGTGAGATCGATCCGTTCGACGTCTTGCTCGCGAGCGAGGACGACCCGCTGATCACCCACCTCGGCACCGATCTCGTCGAGGCCTACCTCGACTCGGTGCCCGCCGTGCGACTCCGGCCCGACGTCGCCCCGGTCACCGTTGCCTACACCGCTATGCACGGTGTCGGCGGCGAGGTGCTCGTCGCGGCGTTCGAGCGCAGTGGGCTCGGTCCGCCCGCGGTGGTCGAGGAGCAGTTCGAACCCGACGGCACGTTCCCGACCGTGCCGTTCCCGAATCCGGAGGAGCCGGGAGCGATGGATCTCGTTATGGCGCTCGCTGAGCGAGTCGGAGCCCGACTCGCCATCGCGAACGACCCTGACGCCGACCGGGTTGGAGCGGCGATTCCAACGCGCGACGGGGGCTGGCGACGTCTCGGAGGTGACGAGATCGGGTGGTTGCTCGCCGACCACATCCTGCGGCACACCGACGGCGACGACCGACTGGTGGTCACCACCCTCGTCTCGTCATCGATGCTCGCCTCGATCGCCGCCGATCATGGCGTTCACTCCGTTGAGACCTTCACCGGGTTCAAGTGGATCGCTCACACGGTCGCCGCGCATCCCTCGCAACGCTTCGTCTTCGGCTACGAGCAGGCTCTCGGCTACCTCGTGACCGATCGACCCCTCGATAAGGACGGGATCACCGCCGCGGTGCTCCTCGCTGAGGTGGCCGCGCTCGCCGAGGCTGAGGGCACCGACCTCGAAGGACGCCTCGAGGCGCTCGCTGAGCGCTACGGACGCCACCTCATGGTGGAGCGGTCCGTTCGGATGGACCCGGCCGATGGGTCTGCGGCAGTTGCCCGACTCCGGGCTGTCCCGCCCGAGAGCGTGGCCGGCGTGTCGGTGGTCTCGGTCGAGGAGTACCCCGAGGCGAGCCTTCTCCGCTTGGTGCTCGATGGCGGTATCCGGGTGCAGGTGCGCCCGAGCGGCACCGAGCCGAAGGTGAAGATCTACGGCGAGGGCGTCGGTGTCGACCCGACCGGCGCCGTTGAGGCCGTCATCGACCTGCTCGGCTGAACGGCCGCGATCAGTTCCCTGGGTCGCCAAAGAGGCGGTCGCCGGCGTCGCCGAGACCCGGCACGATGAACGCGTTCTCGTTGAGGTGGTCGTCGATCGCGCCGACCACGAGTCGGAGCGGCCCGCAGCCGCTGCCGAGGCGCTCGATCCCCTCAGGGGCGGCCAGCACGCACACGACCTCGATCGGTCCCTCGGCCCCACGCCGCCGCAGGAGGCCGATCGCATGAGCGAGTGAGCCCCCGGTGGCGAGCATCGGATCGAGCACGATCACCGGTCGCCCGGTCACTGAGGAGGGCAGTTTGTCGACGTAGGCGACCGGCTGGAAACTCTCCTCATCGCGGGCGACCCCGATGAAGCCGACATCGGCCTGGGGGAGCAGCGCCTGGGCAGGACCGAGCAATCCGAGGCCGGCCCGCAGCACGGGAACCACGAGGGGCCGTTCGGCGAGACGGTGCGCGGCGGTCTCAGCGAGCGGAGTCGTCACTGTGCCGGCGACAGTCGGCAGGTTGCGCGTGGCCTCGGCGACCAGCAGGGTCCCGATCCGATCGACGTGCCGGCGGAACACCTCATTGGGTGTCGAGCCATCGCGGATCACCGCGAGTGAGTCGGCGACCAGTGGGTGATCGAGGACAGTGACCTCGACGCGGTCGTCGCTCATGACGCCCCCAGTTCGAGTTCGGCGCGGAGCAGTTCGTAACCGGGCTTCACCACGCCGTTGATGATACGCAGGCGCTCCGGGAAGGGGATGAAGGCGCTCTTCAGGGCGTTGATCGTCAGCCATTCGAAGTCGTCGAGCCCCCAGTCGAAGGCTTCCGCGAGCTGCGAGAACTCCCTACTCATCGAGGTGTCGCTCATGAGTCGATTGTCGGTGTTCACCGTCACGCGGAACCGGAGTCGGCGCAAGAGGCCGATCGGGTGCTCAGCGATCGAGGCGCAGACCCCGGTGTTCACATTCGAGGTGGGGCAGAGCTCAAGGGGAACGCGACGATCCCGCACGAACGAGGCGAGTCGACCGAGTTCCTCGTGGCCCGACTCGCCCGTGATGTCGTCGACGATGCGCACCCCGTGACCGAGTCGAGCGGCACCGCAGTACTGCAAGGCCTCCCAGATGCTCGGTAGGCCGAACGCCTCACCAGCGTGGATCGTCGAGTGGAAATTCTCACGCTGGACGTACTGAAAGGCGTCGAGGTGTCGCGACGGGGGATGGCCGGCCTCGGCCCCGGCGATGTCGAAGCCGACGACGCCGGCATCGCGCCACCGAACAGCGAGCTCGGCGATCTCGCGGCTATGGGCCGCGGTGCGCATGGCGCACAGGATCGTGCGGATCGTGAGCGCGGTGCCCGCCGACCCGGCCTCGAAACCTTTGATGACCGCCCCGACCACCTCGTCGAGCGTCAGCCCAGCCTCGCGGTTCAATTCCGGAGCGAAACGCACCTCGGCGTAGACGACGCCGTCCGCGGCCAGGTCCTCAGCGCACTCCCGCGCCACTCGCTCGAGCGCGTCGGCGTGTTGCATAACGCCGACGGTGTGGGCGAAGGTCTCGAGGTAGAGCACCAAGTCGTTGCGTTTCGCGCCCCGGTTGAACCAGCGGGCCAGGTCGTCGACATCGGAGGTCGGCAGCGATGAGTAGCCGAACTCGGCGGCCAGTTCGACGACGGTGGCCGGCCTCAGACCGCCATCGAGATGGTCGTGGAGCAGGGCCTTCGGCGCGCGGACCGCGATCGAGGAGTCGATCACCGATCGCTCCGGTCGAGCCGGCGCAGGGGGAGATCCTCGGGTCGCTGCAGCCAGTTCCAGTCGGGATACTCGGCCGCCGCGGAGATGCAGTGCAGGGTGTAGGCGTGACGGCTTCGGTCGGAGCGATTCACATCGCTCCAGTGCGGCAGACGACCGTCGAGAACGACCAAGGTGCCGGCCGGCACCTCGAGGGGCACGAGATCCTCCGGCGGGGTCGGCAGCGGAGTGGTGTCGAGTTGCTCGAAGACGGTGCCATCGGCGTCGTCGCCGACGCGCTTGAAGAGTTGTCGGAGCGGAGCGGTGTGACCGCCCGGCGCCGCCCAGAGGCAGCCGTTGTCGATGGTGGCGTCCTCGAGGGCGAACCAGAACCCCGTGACCGAGAGGGGGTCGGTGTAGAGGAAGGTGCTGTCTTGGTGGCAGGCCACCTCTCCGCCGATGCCCGGCTGCTTGAAGATGTACATGCTCTGTAGCGCGAGCGCGTCGGCGAGACCGATATCGGCGGCCACCCCGGCGAGATCATCGGTGTATGAGAACGACTCGAAGACCGGGTCGAGGTCGTGCTGTGCGTGGCCGATCTTGTTGATGGCCAGTTCCTTCGGTCGGGTCAGTTCCCCGGCATCGTCAAGGGCGCCATCTTCGAAGAAACACCAGATGCGACCGCCGCTCGAGAGGAACTCGTTATTCGAGTGACGCTCCTGCTCGTCGGTGGTGAACACCGTGCGCTCGACACCGGGTTCCCACTCGTCGACGAGACCGAGCGCTCGCTCGCGCAGTTCGGCGCAGGTGTCGCGATCGACGAAGTCGCGCACGACGGTGAAACCGTCTCGGTGATAACCCTCGATCTGCTCCTCGGTCAGCGTGGTCGCCATGCCCCCAGCGTACGGCGCGAGCGCCGTCGCTCAGGCTTCGGCGAGGGTCGCGTAGGCCGGGCGAACGACCTCGTCGAGCAGTTGGCGGCGGGTCTCCACCGGTGCGAACGACGATGCGATCGCGTTCTCCACCAGGCGACCGATCTCGGTCCAGTCGATGCCGCATTCGCTGTGCAATGCCCACATCTCGCCCGTCGGAGAGACGTCACTCATGAGCCGGTTGTCGGTGTTGACGCCGACGTTGAAACCGGCGCGAAGGAACGGGACGAGTGGATGATCAGCGACCGAGGCGACGGCGCCGATCTGGGTGTTGCAGGTGGGCGCCATCTCTAGATGGATGCCGCGATCGAGCACGTAGCGGGCGAGCGACCCGAGGACGAGCTGGCCGTCACCGTCGAGGGTCGTGTCACGGTCGAGGCGAACTCCGTGGCCGATGCGGTGCGCGCCGTGGCTGAGCGCGTCGGAGATCAATTCGAGGTCAGGTGGCTCACTCGCGTGGATCGTGATGTTGAGGTGCCGCTCACGGGCGAAGGCGAGTGCGTCGGCGTGTAGTGAAGGAGGCCAACCCGTCTCGGCTCCGGCGAGGTCGAAGGCCACCACCTTCGGTTCGCGGGCGCGCATGGCGTCGACGAGTCGGGCGACCTCGAACGAGCGCTGCTCGGTTCGCATGGCGCACAGGATCAGATTCACCTCGATCGCGCCACCACTCACGGCCTCACCCTCACGGACCCCGGCGGCGACCGCGTCGACGACCTCCTCGAGTGGCAGGCCGTGCAATTCGGGTGCGAATCGGATCTCGGCGTAGACGACGCCGTCGGCGGCGAGGTCCTCCGTCGCCTCACGGGCCACTCGGCGGATGTTCTCGGTTGACTGCATGACGGCGAGCGTGTGCTCGAAGGTGGCGAGGTACTTGAGCAGGTCAGCCGAAGCCGCTCCAGCGGTGAACCACGCCTGCAGGTCCTCGCGTTCGGTCGTCGGCAGGTTCGGTGTCCAGCCGACGGCGTCGGCGAGGTCGAGAACTGTGTCGACGCGGAGTCCTCCGTCGAGGTGATCGTGCAGGAGGGCCTTGGGAGCCGACCTGATCGCCTCCCGAGTGATCGGGGCTCCCCGCGACGGGGAGCCCACTAGTGGCTGCCGCCCGGACGATATGGCACGCCGGCGCGGGCCGGCGGTCTGAGTCGTTGGCTCGCCGTGGCGAGAACCACCAGGGTCACCACATAGGGCAGCGACTGGGTGAGTGACTCGGGTACCTCATCGACGGTGAGATAGGCGAGCATGGCGACACCGGTCGTGATGAGCGCGGTCACCCCTCGACGCGAGCGACGCGCCACAACGCTCGCGATCACGACGAGACCAGCGGCGATCGCGATGAAGAGGAAGAGCCCAGTCACCGAGCCTCCGGCCACGAGTTTGAGGCCCTCGGAGTAGCCGAAGACGGCCGCGCCGCCGAGCACGCCGCTCGGACGCCAGTTGCCGAAGATCATCGTCGCGAGGCCGATGAAGCCTCGACCAGCGGTCTGACCCTGGCGGTAGTACGAGGAGGAGACGATCGCGAGGAAGCCGCCTCCGAGCCCGGCGAAGCCGCCGCTGATGAGCAGCCCGAGGTAGCGGATCCGGATCACGTCGACGCCGAGGCTCTCGGCCGATTCCGGTGACTCACCGGAGGACCGCAGGCGCAGACCAAACGTGGTGCGCCACAGCACCCAGGCGGACGCCGGGACGAGCAAGACGGCGAGCAGTGAGGCGAGCGACAGGTTGGTCGTGAGTCCTCGGGTGATGCCAGCCAGGTCGCCGATCAGGAACCATCCGCGCTCCTCGAACCATCCGAGGATGTCCGGGGTCGACCAACCACCGGAGAGGAATGGCACGTCGATGCGGGGGATCGCGCCGCGCTGGGGCGGCGACTGGCTGATCCCACCTTGGGGGACTCCATCGAAGGCGAGCTCGCTCAGGTAGCGCATGCCGTACAGCGACAGGAGGTTCATGACCACACCGGAGATGACCTGGTCGATGTTGAACCGGATCGTCGCCACCGCGTGGATCGCACCGCCGAGCATGCCGCCGAGGACGGCGAGGAGAAGGCCGATCCAGGGCCCGAACTTCCAGGCGCCGAACGCCCCGAACCAGGTGCCGAGGATCATCATGCCCTCGATGCCGATGTTGAGGATGCCGACGCGCTCAGCCCACAGGCCGGCCAGTCCGGCGAGAAGGATCGGAACGGTCAGGCGAAGCGCCGCGCCGATCGTGCCCGAGGAGGTCAGGTCGTCGTAGCCGGTGATCAGGCGGACGACCGACATGATTCCGAGCAGGCCGAAGCCGAGGACGAGCAGGCGCCGCGGGCCGCTGGTCGGCATGCGGGTCAGGCTGATGACGCCGCTCATGCCGCCGCTCCCGCCAACTGAGCGCGCGCTTGTTCAGCGGTCCGTTCGTTGAGGCGTCGAATCGTCGCCTCGTTCACGATGACCACGGTCAGCACGATGATCGACTGCATCACCTTGACGATCGAGTTCGGGACGTCGGCGA
>JAFMMJ010000050.1 GCA_017859785.1 Ilumatobacteraceae bacterium | reverse complement strand
GGTGACCGGCACCCGACGCCCGCTTCCGCCCGAGGGTCTCTTCGCGGTCTCAGCTCTCTCGCAGTACATCGGCGCCTCCATCGCCGTCAGCGTCTTCGATCAGGTGGCCCCCCAAGCCGTTGGTTGGCTGAGGGTGGTCGGCGCCTCGATCGCCCTGCTGGTCATCGCGCGGCCTCGGCCGAAATCGTGGGGCCGTGAGCGCTTGATCGGCGCGGCGGTCTTCGGCATTGCGACGGCGGCGATGAACTTGTTCTTCTACCTCGCGATCGCGCGCATCGATCTCGGCAAAAGCGTCGCCATCGAGTTCATCGGCCCCATCGCTGTCGCGGCGGCGACCACCCGCTCGTGGCGTAACGCTGCGGCGCTCGCGACCGCCGTCATCGGGGTCGCCCTCCTCGGCGGCGTCGAGATCGGCGAGGAGACGCTCGGTGTGCTCTTCGTGCTCGCAGCCAGCGCCTGCTGGGCGGCCTACATCGTCATCGGCTCGCGAGTCGCCCGAGTCACCTCGGGGGTCGACGGCCTCGGCATCGGACTCGCCGTCGGGGCGCTCGCGCTCACACCCTTCGGCGCGCCGTGGAGCGGTCCTGTGTGGACCTCGCCCGTGCTGCTGCTCGCCTGCCTCGCCACCGGGGTGTTCTCCAACGCGATCGGGTACGGCATCGACCAGCACGTTCTTCGCCGGGTCAGCGTGCGACGGTTCTCGGTGCTTCTCGCGCTCCTACCGGTCACCGCCACCCTCATCGGATGGCTCCTGCTCGGTCAACGCCCGAGCGGCATCGACCTCACCGGGATCGCGCTCGTCCTGATCGCCGTCGCCGCCCAGGAGCGGGAGCGAGCCGACGTGGTGCCGACCGACGCCGCTTGACCGGCTCAGTGATCGTCGAGCCAGGGTGCGCAGAGACCGTCGAGGTCGCGCACCTGGATGAGATCGCGGTTCTCCCACGTGACGCGGTTCGCGGGATCGCGCCGCAGGTTGAACACGCGGAACTCCATCTCTGTGGTGTCGACCGAGAGGATCCGACCGATCAACGCGTCACCGAGGCCGAGGATCACTTTGATCGTCTCGAGCGCTTGGATCGAACCGATGATGCCCGGCAGCACGCCGAGCACGCCGGCCTCCGCGCAACTCGGCGCGAGTTCGGCGGGCGGCGGCTCAGGCACCATGTCGCGATAGGTCGGGCCTTCGAGCGGATGGAACACGCTCACCATGCCCTCGAACCGGAAGATCGAGCCGTGCACCACGGGGATGCCGAGCTTCACGCTCGCATCGTTCAAGACGTAGCGAGACGGGAAGTTGTCGGCTCCGTCGACGATGACGTCGTAGCCCGAGATGATGTCGATGATGTTCTCGGCTGAGAGCCGAGTGTCGTAGGTGACCACGTCGACATCGGGGTTCAACATGGTCAGCGTCTTCTTCGCCGAGTCGACTTTCCGATCGCCGATGCGATCGATGTTGTGGAGGATCTGACGCTGCAGGTTCGACGCGTCGACGTCATCCATGTCGACGATGCCGATCGTGCCGACTCCAGCAGCCGCGAGGTAGAGCGCGGCCGGTGACCCGAGGCCTCCGGCGCCGAGCAGGAGCACCTTGGCATCAAGGAGTTTCTTCTGGCCCTCCACCCCCACCTCGGGGAGCAACAGGTGGCGCTTGTAGCGGTTCTGCTGCTCGGCAGAGAGCGAGGCGGGCTGACGCCAAGGACGGCCCTCGTCCTTCCAGCGGCCGAAGCCGCCGTCCATCGACTCGACCGTCGAGTAGCCAAGCTCGCCGAGGGTGCGCGCGGCGAACGCTGACCGCACCCCACCGGCGCAGTAGACGACGACCGGGGTGGACTTGTCGGGGATGCGGGCCTCGATCTGAGCCTCGAGATGTCCACGCGGGATGTGGATCGCGCCCTCGATGGCGCCTTCGGCGTACTCGTCGGGTTCGCGGACATCGAGCCAGATGTGCCGGTCAGCCGCGTGTTGGGCAGCGACCTCGGTGGTCACCTCGGTGATCTCCGCCTTCGCGGAGGCGAGCAGGTCTCTGAAGGTCGCCATGCAGGCAAAAACCTACCTAGTCGGTCAGGTATTCCCACCTCGGTCGAGCGCGGCACCGACAAGCTCGGGAAGCAGCTCGGAAATCCCGCCAACCAGCACCGCGTCGGCGTAGCGATCCATCGACGTCTCCTGCCCGTTGACGATCACCACACGCGCCCCCGATGCTCGCGCCCGCGGCACACAGTTCGCCGCCGGGAACACGCTCAACGTCGAGCCGACCGCCAACATCACCTCGCACTCCTCACTCACCCGAAGCGCCCGCTCGATCACCTCGGGCACCAGCGACTGACCGAAGCTGATCGTGTCGCTCTTCAGAATGCCGCCGCACACGAGACACGCCGGATCCTCCTCCCCGGCGCGGACGCGCTCCAACGTCGCCGACATCGGATGACGATCCCCACACGACCAACACCTCGTCCACCACACCGTGCCATGCACCTCGATCACGCGGTCCGACGAGTTGCCGGCCCGCTGATGCAACTCGTCGATGTTCTGCGTCACCAACCCGTGGAGACGGCCCGACTGCTCGAGATCGACCAGCGCCCGGTGACCCGCGTTCGGCTCCGCCGACCAGGCCGGGTTGGCCATCCGGCTCCGCCAAGCAGCACGCCGCACCTCGGGATCGCCGAGATAGTGCGACAGATCGGACACCTTCTCGGCCGCCGGGTCACGGGTCCAGAGACCCTGGGGGCCTCGAAAGTCTGGGATACCCGAATCGGTCGAAATGCCCGCCCCGGTGAGCACCGTCACCCTCGACGCCGCGGCGATCCACTCCGCCGCCAATCCGATCTCCGACCCACTCGGCACAGAACGAGTGTGGCCTCGCTTCCCCCTCCGATGCCAATGCGCGCCCTCTCGCCCCGATCATCGAAGGAGGAGAGATGCACGACACCGACCCCGTCAACCACGCCGAACCCAACCCACGGGACAGCACCGTCACCATCCGTCCCTGGATCGACGCGATCGTCGATGCCCGCGGACATGACCCTCGCAGCGCCTACGTCGAGCGCTACTGGGTGGCGACCATCGGGCCCTCGGCCGCGTGGATCGTCCGGCGCCTCGCCGACGAGTTCGACACCGCTCCCCACGGCTTCGAGATCGATCTCGACGCGACCGCCCGATCACTCGGCATGAGCTACCGACGACGGGAGCAGTCGCCATTCGGCCGCGCCCTTCAACGATGCGTGATGTTCGGGCTCATCCGGCCCTCCGCGGACGGCTACGAGGTACGTCGCCGGCTTCCGAATGTCCCGTTCCGGCAGTTGCGGCGACTGCCCGAAGCCCTCCAGGACGACCACCCCGCCTGGGCGCGGCTGAGTTCCTCGTGTGATCGACGCGACCTCGAACGCAGCCTCGTGGAGGCCGGAGTGCCTCCCGCCGCGGCGGCTCGGGCCGGCGAGGCGGTCTCACTCAGAGGCTGAGCCCCGCACCGGCGGCCTGGCTCACGGCCAGTGGTCGCCGACCTCGGCCTGGAGTCGCTCCAACTCGGCGCGCAACCGCTCGACATCACCGGCCCGCGATGGGTCGCCGATCAGGTTGGTGGTCTCGAACGGGTCGTTCGCCAGGTCGAAGAACTCCCACTCGATCGGGTCCACCGGACCATTCGCGCCGGGTTGGTCACACGGGTCGTTGTAGTAACAAATGAGTTTCTCAGTGGCCGTTCGAACCCCGAGATGAGCGGGCACGTTGTGCGCTCCGTCTCGATGCATCCAGTACCGGTAATACATCGACGTCCGCCAGTCACCCGGCACCTCCCCCTCGAGCACCGGGACCGCCGAGCGGCCCTGCATCCACTCGGGCACCTCCACCCCGCACCAGTCGAGGATTGTCGGCGCGACATCGACATTCAGCACCATCGCCTCGGTCGACGACCCCGGCGACACACGGCGCGGATAACTGACGAGGAACGGCATGCGCAGCGACTCCTCGTACATGAGCCGCTTGTCGAACCAGCCGTGATCGCCGAGGAAGAATCCCTGGTCGCTCGTGTACACCACGATCGTGTCGTCGGCGACACCGATGGCGTCGAGATGGTCGAGGATCCGGTCGACTCCCTCATCGACTGCCGCGACCACCCGCAAGTAGTCCTTGATGTAGCGCTGATACCGCCAGCGCAACTCCGCCTCGGCGTCGAGGCCGTCGGGCACCGGGGCCTTCAAGTCGTAGATCGGATCGAGATCCATGAGGCGCATTCGCATCGCCCGCACCACGGCAGCGCGATCGGCGTGACCGTCGATGAGGTCCTCGAACATGGTCTCCGGCTCAGGGATGTCGACCCCGTCGAACAGCGCGGCGTGGCGCGGCGCCGGCTCCCAACGACGATGCGGCGCCTTGTGATGACACAGCAGCAGGAACGGACGATCCGGATCGCGACGATCGATCCAGTCGATGCAGTCATCGGTGATGAGGTCCGTGACGTAACCGCCGCGTTCCACCACCTCCCCGCCGGCCGCCAACATCACCGGGTCGTAGTAGTGGCCCTGACCGGGCAGCACCCGCCAGAAATCGAAACCGGCCGGATCGGCTGTTGGTCCGTGACCGAGATGCCACTTGCCGATCATCGCCGTCTGATAGCCCGCCTCGCGGAGCAACCCGGGGAAGGTCACGAGCGAGTTGTCAAGCGGTGTGTCGAGAGTGGTCACCCCATTCACGTGGTTGTAGGTGCCGGTCAGGATCGCCGCGCGGCTCGGCGCGCAGATCGAGTTGGTGCAGAACGCCGAATCGAGCCGGATCCCGCGCTCGGCGATCCGGTCGATTCCCGGGGTCCGGTTGATGCGGCTGCCGTAGGCCGACACGGCGTGCGCCGCATGATCGTCGCTCATGATGAAGACGACGTTCGGCGGCCGCTCCGCCGGCGCGGTGCTCACCAGTTGGTGACCGTGTCGATGAGCAGTCGCGTACCGAATCCGGTCGCCCCCTTGGAGCGCCACGACTCATCGCCGTCGACCTTCATCGGGCCGGCAATATCGATGTGAGCCCACGGGACCTCGCCGACGAACTCCGAGAGGAAGATCGCCGCCGTAATGCACCCTCCGTAGGGACCGCCGATATTGCGCATGTCAGCCGCCACCGAGTCGAGGAGCTTGCGGTAGCGACCTGACTCGAGGGGCATCTGCCACACCGGCTCATCGGTCGACGCCGACGCCGTGCGAACCCGATCGATCGTGGCCTGGTCGTTACCGAGCACCGCGGCGACCTCCGGGCCGAGAGCGGCCATCGCCGCGCCGGTCAGGGTCGCGATGTCGAAGATCGCGTCCGGTCCGTCCTCGACGGCGAGCGACAGTCCGTCAGCGAGAATCAGACGACCCTCAGCGTCGGTGTTGTGGATCTCCACGGTCTTTCCGTTGCGCATGGTGAGCACATCACCGAGCTTCAACGCCGAACCCGACGGCATGTTGTCCGTGCACACGAGGTAGCCGGTGACGCGGGTACGACACCGAAGGTCGCGCAGCGCCGTCATCGTCGAGAGCACCGCCGCGGCACCCGACATATCCATCTTCATCACGACGTGGAAGGCATCACTTGGCTTCAAGCTGATGCCACCCGAGTCGTACATGACGCCCTTACCAACAAGGGCGACGTGACCCTTCGGATTCGAAGGCTCGAAAGTGAGCCGCACCAGGCGAGCCGGCTCGGTACTGCCTCGATTCACCCCGAGGAGACCCCCACAACCCATCTCCTCGAGATCGTCATTGTCGAAGACCTCGACGCCGAATCCGTGTCGCTGACCGAGTTCGACAGCGAGATCAGCGATATCGCGGGCGTTCAAATGAGCCGGAGGAGTGTTCGCGAGATCGCGGGCGAGCGTCGCGGCGCGCGAAGCGACCGCGCCCTGACGAACACCGGTCTCGACCGCGCGACCCGCCGGCGAGATGAGGGTCAGATGATCGAAGCGCGACGAGGTGTCCGGCTTCGCCGTGATCCCCGAATAGCGGTAGGCCGCGAGGAGCGCGCCCTCGGCGACCGCGCGCGCGTCAGCTCTCGAACCGGACCAAGCCGACGACAGATCGAGAGCGAGTTGACGATGCCGCCCGCAAGCACGCACGAAGGCGGCCGCCGCGTCACGGAGCGCAGCCGAATCCGGCTTGGCGCCAACCCCTACGGCCACGGCAACCGGGCCGTCCTTCCGCGGCACCACGAGGGTCTGGCCGACTCGACCGGAGAAGCCGAGGCGTTCGAGTTCCCGTCGACCCAGTCCCACCGATCGAGGCACTGAACCGGAGGTGCCAACCGCGACACCGACGATCGTGGCGGCGCGTGGCACGCCTCGCGCGACGTCGATCTCAGGAACTGATGAGAAGGGGATGGAGGGAGCGCTCATGGCGTCATTCTGCCCGAGCGGCGCTCGAGGGGACACCACCGGAACCCGCTGACAAACTGAAGAAATGGACACGCCCTCACGTCCCAACCGTCGCCGCCTCGTCATCGCCCTCGCCTCGGTGCTCGCCCTCGTCGCCCTCGGCTACGGAGCGATCATCTTCTACGCCGAGGTCATCAACGACGCCCCGGAGGCCCTCGACAGCGGCGACCTCGAGGCCGCGCTCGCCGCGACGACCACCGAGGCACCAGTCGACGCGGCCGATGCCCCAGACGATGAGCCCGAGGCCCCACCGACCACGATCACCGAGACCACCGCGGTTACAGAGACCACTGAGGCGCCACCAGCGGATGAGCCGGCCGCCGACACCGAGGGAGTCTGGGTGATCGGGCCCGGATCTGAACTCGGCTACCGGGTCGCCGAGGTGCTCTTCGGCGTGCCGACCGAGGGTGTTGGGCGAACCGATCAGGTGACCGGCAGCATCCGCCTCGACGGCGATGTGCTCGCCGAAGCCGAGTTCACCGTCGACGTCGCCTCAATCACCAGCGACGACGGACGTCGCGACAACCAGTTCAGGGGCCGCATCATGTCGGCCAACGAGTTCCCGACCGCCACGTTCACCCTTACCGCTCCGACAGAGCTCGGAGTTGAAGCCGCTGAGGGGGCTTCCGTCACGGCAACCGTCGCCGGCGACCTCACCCTTCGCGGGGTCACCCTGCCCGTCGAGGTAGCTGTCGAGGCCCGAGTCACCGATGGGCGCCTCGGTGTGCTCGGCTCTGTCCCCGTCGTCTTCACCGACTTCGGCATCACGGACCCGTCGATCACGGGTATCCGGGTTGAGCCCGACGGCCTCATCGAGTTCGTGCTGGTGCTCGACCCAGCGTGACCGCTCAGCCGACCGGCTGATCGGCACGCCACGCTGCGACAAGCGCTGCGAAACGCCCGCCGTCACGGGCCGCTAACTCGTCCCAGGTGCCGACCTCGACGATGCGACCCCCGTCGCACACAACCACCCGGTCGGCGCGTTGCACCGTGGAGAGTCGATGGGCGACGACGACAACGGTGCGGCCCTCCATCAACCGCTCGAGCGCACGTTCCACCGTCGCCTCAGTGCCCGGATCAAGATTTGAGGTCGCCTCGTCGAGCACGAGCACCGCCGGATCGACCAACGCTGCCCGAGCGAGCGACACGAGTTGACGTTCACCGGCCGAGAGACGCGAACCGCGTTCTCGCACCTCGGTGTGAAGCCCTTCAGGGAAGGCGTCAATGTGCTCGAGCGCCCCGATGCGATCGAGAGCCCGACGCAACTCGGCGTCATCAGCGGTCGGGCGGGCGAGCCGCAAGTTGTCGGCGATCGTCCCGTTGAACAGGAACCCCTCCTGTGGCACCACGACGATGCGGTCGCGAAGGCTTCGCATTGTCGCGTCGCGAAGATCGCGATCGCCGAGCGAGATCGTGCCGGCATCGGGGTCGTAGAGCCTCGCGATCAACTTCGCGAGCGTCGACTTTCCCGCACCGGTCGGGCCGACCAGGGCGATGCGCTCACCATCGGCGATCGTCAGCGAGGCATCACGAAGCGCCGGTGTCGCGGTCGAGGGGTAGGCGAACGTGACGGCATCGACCACCAGATCCCCGGTCGCAGGCAGATCGCTCGCTCCGACCCGCTCGTCCACATCGGGTTCGGTATCGAGGATGGCGAACATCTTGTGCAGCGAGGCCCCAGCTGACTGAACCGTGTTGTAGAGCTGCGACAACTGCTGGACCGGTTCGAACAGGCTCGCGAGCAACAACACGACGGCGACCACCGTTCCGACCGACACCGATCCGTTGGCGACGAGCCAGCCTCCGGCGGCCAGCCCGAGAGCGGTCGCGACCACCCCGGCGAGCTCAACGAGGCCGAAGTACCACGTGGACACGCGGACACTGTGCAGATGCGCGTCGAAGAGCGAGCGATTCGACTCGCCGAACCGGCGGCGCTGCTCGGGTACCCGCGCCGAGGCTTGAATGACCCGAACACCAGCGAGATTCTCTTGGATCGACGAGAGGTTCTCCCCAACTCGCTCACGAACACCGAGGTACGCCTGGTTCGAATCCCGCTGGAACTTGATCGAGGCGATCACGATCACCGGCAACACGAGAAGCGCGACCAGGGTGAGCTGCCACGACAGCGACAGCAGCACCACCAACGCGACCGCCAGCAGGATTCCCGCCGACACGAACTGGAGCAAGCCCCACTGGACGAGCTCCGACATCGACTCGATGTCGGCGGTCATGCGCGCCACCAACACGCCGGCTTTGTTCTCATCGAAGAAGCCGAGCGACTGCCGCTGAATATGAGCGAAAAGCCGGAGGCGTAACTCGCGCAAGAAGCCCTCCCCGGCGCGGTTCACCAACAGGTACTGACCGCGAGATCCGAAGAAAGCGATCATGACCACCACCAGGTAGCCGACGATCGCGACACCCAGTTGGCCGCGATCACCCACCCTGATTCCCGCGTCGATGCCATGGCGCACCAGCAACGGCCCAGCGATCGTCGCCGACGTGGCCATGGCCACGAAACCGACCGCACCGAGCATCGTCCGTCGAAATGGGCGGCCGAGGCGAGCCGCGCGGCGAATCACTCGACGGGTCGCGGCGCCGTCGAGACGATCCTCCGGAGCGACCGCTCCCCCGCCCCACATCAGCTCGCGCCCCCCGCCGCCGATCGCGCCGAGTCGGCCGCGAGCACCTCTCGATAACGCGCGTTCGACTCGAGCAACTCGGCATGGGTGCCCGACGCCGCGACCCGGCCCCCGTCGACGAGGATCACCCGGTCCGCCATGGCGACCGTGCCGGGTCGGTGCGCGATGACGATCGTCGTCCGATCGCGCATCACGACCCCCATCGCCGAGCGGATCTCGTGTTCCTTCGACGGGTCGACCGCGCTCGTCGCGTCGTCGAGCACGAGCACCCTCGGGTCGGCGAGCACCGCCCGGGCGATCGCGATGCGCTGACGCTGGCCCCCCGATAGGGAGAATCCGCGCTCGCCAAGCACCGTGTCGTAACCCTCGGGAAGCCGCTCGATGAACTCGTCTGCTCCGGCGGCCCGCGCGGCGGAACGGATCCTCTCGAGATCAGCCCTCGGGTCGAGACCGGGAACGGCGAAGGCGATATTCGCCGACACCGTGTCGTTGAACAGCAGCGTGTCCTCGAACACGATCCCGACGGCTCGACGGACATCGTCCACCCGCAGATCGCGGAGGTCGACCCCGTCGATGGTGATCGATCCCGAACTCGGGTCATAGAAACGCAGCAGGAGACGGGCGACCGTCGACTTGCCGGACCCGGTCGCCCCGACCACCGCGACTGACTCACCCGCGGCGATCTCGAGATCGAAACCGTCGAGCACCGGCGAGTCCGAGTAGCCGAAGGTCACCGACGAGAAACTCACCGCTCCACCGCCAATCGGCAGGGCCACCGGTTCAGGCGGATCGGCAATCGCTGGGGCGACGTCGAGCACCTCGTGCACCCGTTCGAGCGCGGCGGCGGCGCGCTGAGCGAACGCGACCGTCATGCCGATCGAACGAAGCGGCCACACAAGCAACGTGACGAAGAAGTTGAACGCCACGAGCTCGCCGATCGTCAGACTCCCGTCGAGCACCCGCAGGCCGCCGAGGCCGAGCACAGCGACGAGGCCGAGCGACGGCAACAGTTCCATGACCGGCAGGAATCGGGCCCTAACGCGCGCGGCGCGCATCGACACCTCTCGGATGTCGTCAGCCTCGGTGGTGAGCGCCTCCATCCGCACCCGCTCCGCGCCGAACCCCTTCACGACGCGAACCCCAGCGACCGACTCCTCGACAACCGTCGACAGTTGCGCCTGCTCGGATTGGACGGCGAGCACCGCTGGGTGGATGGCGTTCGAGAAGCGACGCGCGGTCAGGTTGATGAACGGCAACGGCACGAGGGTGACAAGGGCAAGGAGCGGATCGGTGATGAGGAGCACCACCGAGACCCCAGCGATCAGGGCGAGATGGGAGAGCGTGAGCGGCAGCATCACGACGAACATCTGGACCTGGTTGAGGTCGCTCGACATCCGACTCATCAACTGTCCGGTCTGCGCCGTGTCGTGGTAGCCGGGGTGGAGGCCGAGCACGTGGTCGTGGATCCGGCCCCGCAGGATCATCTCCACCATGCGGCTCTCCCGAAACGCGAGATAACGCCGAGCCGCGGTCAGCGAACCGGTGAGGACTCCGGCGAGAACGATGACGAGTGCCCAATTGAGCGCTGAACCACCGACGTCGATCGCTCGATCGATGGCCTCACGGGTGAGGAGAGGAACAGAGATCTTCCCGACGGTCCACACGAGCCCCGTCGCGATCGCGAGCGAGAGACCGCGTCGTCGATCGCGCAAGATGTCGGCCAGATGATCCCAGCGCGTATCGCGTATACCTCGCACTCCTCCGGCGGCCGGAGGCTCCGCCGCGGGGGCGGTCTGAGCGGTGGGAGCGGGTGAGGACACTACGGGCCGAGGGTACCGTCGCACCCCCTCCCTAGGTTCGGCCGGACCGACCTCCCCTCCAGTGGCCCGCGGGCCAAACGAGAGGAGCCACCTTGAGCCCGACCACCGGCGGATCACCCAACCGCCATCACCCCTCGCCCGTCGAGCGGATGCTCGCCGGCATCGATCCTGACGATGTGCCAACCGCCGGAGTCGACCCGATCGACTCCCGTGGCGAGGCCATCGCCGCGCTGTCGCTCGTGATCGGACGTCCCCTTCGCGCCGAGACGGTCGTGCTGACGCTCGATCGCTGGAGACGCGGCGTCGGCATGGTCGCGATCGACGGAACCGACGACGAACGGTCGATCGAGGCGATCGGCGAACACCTCGACACGGTGATCACCCTCGCGGAGTCAGCGCAGCACGCCCTCGGTCTCAGTCGCCACCCGACCGAGCAGATCGTGGTCGCCACGATCGACCCGACCGGTTCGGTGATGCCAGGGTCGGGTCACCTGCTCGACGTGTCGTGCGCCGTCGCTGGGGTCACCCTCCTCGACTGGCTGGTGCTCGGCCCCGACACGGTCACTCCGATGGTCGATGACCGTTGGCCGCGACGCGTCGGCGCCGCTCCGCCGGGCTGAGGCGGAGCCCCGCCGCACGCAACCGTCGCACCAACTCGACACTCGGCACCTCGACGGCACCGGCCGCGATCAACCCGTCTCGGTACTCCTCAGGAATGTCGTAGTGATCACCTTGGAAACCACGTTCGGGGATGCCGTTCGCTGCGGCGAAGGCGTGTAGTTCGTCGAGATCGCGGTCGCTCACGAGATGACACCAGCGTCGATCTCGAAACCACCAGCGGGCCTGATCGATCAGGATCATCACACTCGTGCGACGCTCACGCCGGATCTCGGACGAGACCCTCCGCCTCGGCCGCTCGGGCCACGGCGTAGGCGACAACCTCGGCGACCCCCTCATCGAAGGCACCCGGGATGATCCGGTCAGCGGTCGGCTCGGGCACCATCGCCGCGAGAGCCGTGGCCGCCGCCACCTTGATCCCATCGGTCGCCTTCGTGGCGCGAACGTCAAGCAGGCCTCGGAACACGCCGGGGAAGGCGAGGACGTTGTTGATCTGATTCGGATAGTCGCTCCGTCCAGTCGCGATCACCGCGACGTTGCTTGGAACGAGCTCCGGCATGATCTCGGGCACCGGGTTCGCGAGCGCGAACACGATCGCGTTCTCGGCCATATCGCCGAGCCATTCGGGTTCGATCACGCCGGGCCCTGAGAGCCCGAGCAGCACATGAGCACCGGCCAGCGCCTCACGCACCCCACCCGAGACACCGCTTCGGTTGCCGTGATCGACGAACCACTGCTTCGTCGGACCAAGCCCCTCACGGTCGGCTGAGAGCACACCCTTGGAGTCGACGCCGATGATGTCGGCGACACCCGACTCGTCAAGCAGACGCGAGCAGGCCACTCCCGCCGCCCCCGTGCCGACCACGACCACCCGGAGCTCGGACAGATCGCGGCCGATCACCTTGGCGGCGTTCATCACCGCGGCGAGCACGACGATGGCAGTTCCGTGCTGGTCATCGTGGAAGACAGGGATGTCGAGCATTTCTTGAAGACGACGCTCGATCTCGAAGCACTCGGGAGCCTTGATGTCCTCAAGGTTGATCCCTCCGAAGGTCGGGGCGAGAGCAGCGCCGATCGCCACCATCTCGTCGACCGTCGGCGCCTGAACGCACACCGGGTAGGCGTCGACATCAGCGAACTGCTTGAAGAGCACCGCCTTGCCCTCCATCACCGGCATCGCCGCCTCGGGACCGATGTCGCCGAGGCCAAGCACCGCGGTGCCGTTCGACAACACCGCGACGGCATTCGAACGTCCGGTCAAGTGCCACACACTCGACGGCTCCTCGGCGATGGCGGTGGACACCCGGCCGACCCCCGGGGTGTAGGCCATGGCGAGATCGTCGGGGCCGTCGAGCGGCGCGGTCGGCTGCACCCGGATCTTCCCGGACTCGTGCAGGGCGAAGGTCGCGTCCTGTAGCGAGATGAGCTCGACCCCGTCGACTCCCGCCAGGGTCGCGCGCACAGCAATCTGATGATCGGTGCCCGAACAGGCGATGAGCATCTGTCGGGTATCCCCATCGCTCGAGGTTCGACGGATGTCAGCACCGAGGCCCGACACGGCGGCGACGAGATGCCCGAACGCGTCGGTGTCGGCGCGAGCCTCAACAGCGAGGGCGTAACCCGTCGTCGGCCTCGTTGATGTCGCCGCAGGTGTGTCCGCGTCGCCTGATTCGGCGTCGGTGGCGGTAGGTCTGTTCATCTTCGTTCCTTGGGGTCGGCCTCCAACAGCACCCGCTGTCGGAGCAGCGGGCGGGGTGGCTCGTCCTCACCGGACGATGGTCCGTCCCCGCCTCCGCCGCACCCGTACGGGTACGACAGCGGGGACGCGTGCGGCCACTGCCGCGATCGCAATGGCGATCGCGGCAGGAGCGATGATGAGAATCATCTGGCCGAACACGGAACTCACCATAACCCGAGATCTCCCGACATGCCCGTCGGAGCCGGAAGTTGGCTTTTCACCTAGGGTCATGGCGGAGATGACCGACCTCGAAACCCTTCCAGCAGAGACAATTCCCGAGACCGAGGAAGTCACGGAGACCGGTGAGCCCGAGGTGGCCCACATCGTGAAGGTCGAACCGGGTGAGACCGCCGCGGCGAAGGTGCTCGAAGCCCGCATCAACGGCACCCCGCTCGAGGCGCTCTGCGGCCACGTGTGGGTGCCCTCGAGAGACCCTCGTCAACTGCCGGTGTGCCAGGCCTGCAAAGAGGTCTACGAGATGTTTCGAATCTTCAACGACGGTCTGCGCGACACACCCGGCGACTGATTCGACGCCTCACTGCTCGTAGTGCTCGGAGTCGCGGTACCCGGCGCGCATGTCGTTGATCGCGGACTGAACATCCTCAACCGCTCTTTCGAGCATTGCGATCGCACCGGCCGCGTCGAGACCGAACGGCGCCTCCTGCTCGACTAACTCGAGTCGATGACGCGCCCGCCACGCGACGTGACGAGCCCACTCGGCGAAGAGCACCTCATGATCGTCGACGGCGATCAAGTCGCGGGTGCGGCACTGCAGATCATGCGCGACATCGAGGGACTCGTAGGCGTTCACCATGGTGATGCGCTCACCGGGCTCGTCGAGCGGGGCACCGCGGTGAACCACCATGTTTCCGTGAAGGCCGACCGCCCATCCCGGGCCCGGGAACTCACAGCGCACCACGCGATCAGCGGGCGGTCGCTCGCCACGGCTGGCCAGATCGACCATCTCGGCCTTCGTGCCAACGAAGTACTCGAAGTGCCCGCCCGCGAGCCGCGCCGGATCGCTCACCATCATCACGTAGTCGAGCGGGATGGTGTCGTGGTGCCACTTGTCGACCGCCTCGGTGAGCACGGTCGGCTCGAAATTGAGATGCCCAAGATGCACCGGCATGGCGTGTGGGGCGACCGGAGCTCCGTAGAGCCGCGACATGGCTGCCGTCACCTCAGGGCTGAGGCACAGGTCGCGAAGAAACCTCGAGCGGTAGCAGCCCCCACGCACGGCGTTCTCGACCCGAGTTGACGCGCGCCGAGTGAAGGCCCGCAGACGACGCGCCGAGTCGAGCATGACCTCGGCTCCTCGATCCGACAGGATCCGGAACGGCCCAGTAGCAGCGAGATCCGTGGCCAAACCGTCGCAGTCGGCTGGGGAGTAGCCGAAGTCGGCGAGCGTGTGGGAGAACTCCGGCTCACCGATGTCGAGGTGGATCTCAGGGTCGAACGGCTCCTCGTCAGCGA
The DNA here is from genome assembly GCA_017859785.1 of Ilumatobacteraceae bacterium. Lineage (GTDB taxonomy): Bacteria > Actinomycetota > Acidimicrobiia > Acidimicrobiales > Ilumatobacteraceae > Casp-actino5. The sequence continues at coordinate 100 of JAFMMJ010000050.1, read as the reverse complement.
GCCATTCGTAACCCTCGGGTCGAGCGGACGGGAAGTCAACCGGCGCGATCACACCTCGACGGTAACCGTCATCGCCGCGACTCCCGAAGCCGGTCAGCGT
>JAFMMJ010000105.1 GCA_017859785.1 Ilumatobacteraceae bacterium | reverse complement strand
CATCGTTCCCGGTGGCCGGCACCGGTTCGTGTGGCGCCTCGCGCGTCTCTAAGCCCTAGCTGAAGATTCGCTTCGCCGCGATCTCGCAACCCTGAGCCAGGGAGGCAAGTTTCGCGAACACCACATCGGGGTCGATGTTCTTGATGCCGACGTGCACGCTGAACCCGCAGTCGACTCCGGCCATCAGCCGCTCCGGGTCGGTGACCTCCGCCCACTTCTGCACCCGCTGGGCGACGAGTTCGGGATGCTCGATGAAGTTCGACTGGGGTTCGATCACCCCGGGGCAGATCACCTTGTGCTCGGGAACACCGAGTTCGGCGAGCACCGCCCACTCGTGGGCGTGACGGGGATTGGCCCCCTCGAAGAGCACCGTTCGCGGCTTCGCTCCCCACACGATGTCGATGATGTCGGAGATCGGGACGTCGTGGTTGTGCGGTCCGGGGTAGTTCCCCCAGCAGAGGTGCATACGCAGCTGCTCGGCCGGGATGTTGCGAACCGCGTGGTTGAGGGCCTCGATATTCGTCGCGATGGTCGCCCGAAACTCCTCGGTGGTCTGCGAGGCGTAGGCGGAGTGACGACCCATGGCGAGATCGGGGCAGTCAAGTTGGACGACGGCACCCGCTTCAGCGATCGCCTCGTACTCGTGGCGCATCGCCTCGGCGATCGCGAACACGTATTCCTCGCGTGAGTCGTAGTACTGGTTGCCGAAGAACAGCGACACGACCCCAGGCGAGGCGGCGCTCGAGAAGATCTCGTCGTGGCCGGCCTCGCGAGCGGCTCGGACCAACTCGACCATGTCGCGACGCGCGGCGTCGGGGTCGACCACCTCGATCGGTCCAGTGCACGCCGGCGCGGAGCGCTTGCGTCGGCCCGGGTTGTCGAGCACCTCCTGGGCTGAGCGCGGAAAGTCGACCAGATCTTGGAAGTGGTAGTCCTGCACCGACTCTCCGCCGAAACCCGACAGCCGGTCCTTCACATAGGTGGCATACGAGGGCTTGGACATCTCCCCGTCGTTGACGACACTCACGCCGGCATCGACCTGACGTCGCACGATCTCGGTGATCGAGGTCGCGATCCGTCCCTCAAGCGCCTCGCGGTCGACGGGGATGCCGTCGCCGACGGCCCACATCAACTGGATCAGGTCATCGGGGCGCGGAAGGCTGCCGGTGTGGGTGCTGGCGATGCGATGTTCGGTCACGAGATGGTTCTAGCCGACGAACGGGCCGGCGATCACCAGCGAGGAAGCGACTTGCCCGGGTTCAAGATGTTGTCCGGGTCCCACGCCGCTTTCATCCGGGCGTGGAGATCATGGGCGACCTCGTCGAGTTCCCGGGCGAGCATGCGCTGCTTCAGGTTTCCGATGCCGTGCTCCCCGGTGATGGTGCCTCCGAGGTCGAGTGCCACCTCAAGGATGTCGTCGAAGGCCTCCATCGCCCGACCGCGGGCATCGATGTCGCCGCGCTCGGTGATGATCGTCGGATGCAGGTTGCCGTCGCCGGCATGGCCGAAGGTGCAGATCGACACCTCCCGCTTGGCGGAGATGTCCTCGATTCGCCGAAGCGCCTCGGCGAGGCGCGACCGCGGCACCGCGATGTCGTCGAGCAGCCAGTCCCCCGCCTCCTCGATGGCGAGGATCGCCATTCGTCGCGCACCGAGCAGCATCTCCGCTTCCTCGGGAGTCTCGGATCGATGGATCTCGCTGGCACCGGCCCGCTCGGCGATCGCAACGAACCGATCGGCGTCGACCTCCGCCGCTCCCGGGCCGTTGTCGAATTGGGCCATGAGGACACAGCCAGCTGAGGTGTCGAGGCCCATGGGTCGCCAGTTCTCAACGATCCGAATGGTCGCGTTGTCCATCAACTCGAGGACACTCGGCGTCACTTCCGCCATAACGTCAGCGGCGGCGCGACCGGCGTCTGCGGTGTCGGCGAAGACGGCGACAGCGGTCACCGGCGGCGGAGGCAATGGTCGGAGCCGAAGGCGCGCCATGGTCACGATGCCGAGCGTCCCCTCAGAGCCGACCATCATCCCGGCGAGGTCGTATCCGGCGACGCCTTTCACCGTGCGTCGCCCGAGGTTGGTCACTCGACCGTCAGCGAGCACCACCTCGAGTCCGAGTACCGATTCTCGGGTGGTGCCGTACTTGACGCAGCACAGGCCACCGGCGTTCGTGTTGACGTTGCCGCCGATTGAGCAGAAATCCTTGCTCGCCGGGTCGGGCGCGTACCAGAGGCCGTGTCCGGCGACGTGGTCCCGCAGTTCGGTGTTCATGATGCCGGGTTGGGTCTCGACGTAGCCGTTGACCACGTCGACGCCGATGACCTCGCGCATCCGCTCGAGGCACAGCACCAGCGACCCGTCGATCGCGTTGGAGCCGCCGCTCAGGCCAGAACCCGCCCCACGGGGCACGACCGGCACGCGGTGCCGGTGGGCGGCCGTCATGATCGCGGCGACCTGGTCGGTGGTACGCGGGAACACCACTGCGAAGGGCTCGCCCGCAGGTGAGCCGGTGGAGCGGTCGTGGCGATAGGAGCCGAGGATGTCCCGATCGACGACGACGTCGCGATCGTCGAGAACGGCAGCCGCCGCCGCGAGGACGCGGTCCTCGTCGGTCACGATCGCTCGGCGCTCAGCATTGAGCGGCGAACCTTCCCGGCGTCGTCGCGGACCGGCTCATCGACGAACTCGTAGGAGTCGGGACACTTGTAAGACACCAGTCGCTCGGCCATGTGCGCCCGCAGTTCATCAACGCTGACTCCACTCGGCGCGTCAACTACCGCGTGGACGCGCTGCCCGAGGTCGTCGTCGGGAATGCCGATCACGGCGCAGGAGCGCACCGCTGGATGCTCGTCGATCGCTGCCTCGACCTCGGCTGGGTAGATGTTCGCTCCGCCCCGAAGGATCAGGTCTTTGCGTCGATCGGCGAGATAGACGTAGCCCTCGGCGTCGATCCAACCGAGGTCACCGATGCTCTCCCAGTCGGAGTCACCCAGGCGACGGGCATCGGCGCCGAGGTACCGATACGTCGAATCGCGACCGCCGTCAGCCTTCATGAAGATCTCGCCGACCTCACCGACATCGGCATCGGTTCCGTCGTCGCGGACCGCCTTCATCTGTCCGGTGAAGGGCCGGCCGACCGAACCGCGATGCTCAAGCCATTCCCGTCCGGTGATCCACGTGATCGATTGCACCTCGGTGCCGGCGTAGAGCTCGCAGAGCAC
>JAFMMJ010000049.1 GCA_017859785.1 Ilumatobacteraceae bacterium | reverse complement strand
GGCTCGCCGCGATCTCCGAAGGTGTCTACGCCCGCTACATCCACGGGGCCATGGGGGATCAGGCCTCACCCGAGTTGCTCGACACCTTCCGCACCGCTGTCGAGGAACTCGCCGAACGAGCATTGGAGTCACTCGGATCATGACAGCAGTTACCCAGCTCGATGGTTGGGAGCATTCGGAGTTCACTGCGGCCGGCATCACCCACGGGGTGTTCCGTCGTGGCTCGGGGCCCCTCGTCATCGTCATCCATGAGATTCCCGGCATCACCCCGAAGGTGAGACGCTTCGCGGAGGAAGTCGTCGACCGAGGCTTCACCGTCGCCATGCCGATCCTCATCGGCACTCCCGACCGACCAGCAACCCGTGGCTATCTCGCTTCGACGTTCGCGAAGGTATGCGTCTCCTCGGAGTTCACCACCTGGGCGGTTGGGCGCACCTCACCGATCATCGGTTGGCTCCGCGCTCTCGGCCGTTCGCTCCACGCCGAGGTTGGTGGATCCGGCATCGGTGCCGTCGGCATGTGCTTCTCGGGGGGCTTCGCTCTCGGCATGATGGTCGACGAGTTGATGCAGGCCCCGGTGCTGTCGCAGCCCTCCCTCCCGATCGCCGTGGGTGCTGACCGGGCCGGTGATCTCAACCTGTCTCCTGATGACCTCGAGGCGGTGGTGCAACGGGCGGCGAACGGGTGTGAGGTGCTCGGACTCCGCTTCACCGGTGACCGGATGGTTGGCACGCGGTTCGAGACGCTCCGACGCCTTCTCGGAGATGCTTTCATCGCGGTCGAGTTGCCGAGTTCGACGTCGTCTGATCACTCGGTGTTGACCGAGCAACGAGATGACGCCTCGGTGGAGAAGGTCCTCGAGTTCCTCGAGCGAAGGCTCAAGACGTCCGCCTAGGCTGATCCGCGTGGACTCGCACTCGATGGTGCTCAGTGTTCCCGGCATGACCTGCGGTCACTGTGAGGCGGCGGTCACCACGGAGGTCTCGGCGCTCGACGGAGTGTTGGCCGTCGCGGTCGATCTCGACGCGAAGACGGTGACCGTCACCGGAACCTCCCTCGATCGCGAGCGCATCGTCGCGGCGATCGATGAGGCCGGCTTCGATGTCGGCTGACCCGACGACGCACCCCGTCGCGACCGTCGACCTCGCGGTCACCGGAATGACCTGCGCGGCATGCGCCGCGCGCATCGAGCGGCGTCTCAATCGTTCGGAAGGCATTACGGCGAGCGTGAACTACGCGACCGAGCGCGCTCGTGTCAGCATCGATCCGGCCTTGCTCCGCGATCGGGGGCTCGACTCGATCGTCGATGAATGCGTCGCCACCGTGATCGGTGTTGGTTACGGCGCATCGCGGAGTGACCGGGACGATCCGGCGGAATCCGACCACCGACTCGCCGACTTACGACGTCGACTCGTCGTCGCGGCGGTCCTTGGGACTCCGGTTCTCGCGCTGTCGATGATCTCCGCTCTGCAGTTCGATGGTTGGCAGTGGGCGATGCTCGCACTCGCGTTGCCGGTGTCGACCTGGTCGGCGTGGCCCTTCCACAACGCCATGTGGCGCAACCTGCGTCACGGTCAAGCCACGATGGACACGCTGGTGTCCGTCGGGGTCTCGGCCGCGACGATCTGGTCGCTCTGGGCCCTGATCGCGACCGATGCCGGCGACATCGGGATGACGATGTCGATGTCCCTCGATGGAGGAGACGGGACACCGCATATCTACCTCGAGGTGGCCTCCACCGTCGTCGCGTTCATCCTCGGCGGCCGGTATTTCGAGGCGAGGGCGAAACGACGGGCCGGGGAAGCGTTGCGCGCCCTGCTCGATCTCGGCGTCGATCGGGTTACCCGGCGGACAGCCGATGGCAGCCTCGTCGAGGTCGACATCGCCGAGCTCGCCGTCGGCGATGAGTTCCTCGTGTACCCCGGGGCTCGCGTCGCGACCGATGGCGAGGTGGTGGAGGGCACTTCGGAGATCGACATGGCCTTGCTCACGGGTGAGAGCCTTCCGGTGCTGGTCACCGCTGGCGATCGGGTGGTGGGTGCCGCGGTCAACACCTCCGGGTTGCTCGTCGTCCGCGCCACCGCGGTCGGTGCTGGCACTCAACTCGCTCAGATGGCCCGCATGGTCAACGAGGCGCAGTCGGGAAAGGCGCCGGTGCAGCGGCTCGCGGACCGGGTGTCAGCGGTGTTCGTGCCGATTGTGATCGGCCTCGCCATCGTGACGGTCGTTGCGTGGATGATCATCGACGGGTCGGTCGAGAGGTCGTTCTCGGCCGGGGTCGCCGTGCTGATCATCGCCTGCCCCTGCGCGCTCGGGCTCGCGACGCCGACCGCGTTGCTCGTTGGCACCGGTCGCGGAGCGCGGCTTGGCATTCTCATCCGTGGACCGGAGGTGCTCGAGGCGACCCGACGGGTCGACACGCTCGTGCTGGATAAGACCGGGACGGTCACGACTGGCGTGATGTCGGTCGTTGAAGTTCGAGCGAACGGGGGTGGCGATCGTGATCACCTGTTGACCGTCGCCGCCTCGGTCGAGTCGGGAAGCACCCATCCGATCGCTCGGGCGATCACCGCCGCCGCACCCCACCCCATCACCGGGGTGGCCGATGTCGTTGAGCGCCCCGGAGTCGGCGTGGAGGGAACGGTAGATGGCCGTCGGGTCATGGTGGGTCGAGCGACCGCCGTCGATTCCGCGGCGTCCTGGGGCCGAACTGACGTCTCCGTGGTCGAGGTGTCCGCTGATGGGTCGATCCTCGGCTGGATCGCGCTCGCTGATGACCTGAAGGGTTCGAGCCGCTCGGCGGTCGCCGCCGCTCGCGCAGCTGGACTCGAACCGGTCCTCGCCTCCGGCGACCGGGCTGAAGTGGTCAACGAGGTGGCTGACCGCCTCGGCATTGAGCGGCGACTTGCCGAGGTGATGCCCGCCGACAAGCTCACGTTGGTGCGCGACCTGTCTGCAGAGGGGCGCGTCGTGGCGATGGTGGGCGACGGGGTCAACGACGCCGCTGCCCTCGCCGCGGCCGATCTCGGTCTCGCCATGGGTTCGGGCACCGATGTCGCCATCGCGGCGGCGGATATCACGCTCGTTCGCGATGACCTCTCGGCGGTGGTGGACGCGATCAGGCTCTCGCGGCGAACGCTCCGAACGATCCGGGTCAATCTGTTCTGGGCGTTCGGCTACAACGTCGCGGCTATCCCACTCGCGATGACCGGGCAGCTGTCCCCGCTGGTCGCTGGCGCGGCGATGGGGCTGTCGAGCGTGTTCGTGGTCTCGAACAGTCTTCGGTTGCGGCGATTCCGCTAGGGCTCAACTCAGCTGAGCGCGGCAACGGCGAGTTCACGCGCCGCCTGGTAATCGGCCTTGCCGTTCGGGGCCCGCGGCACCGTGTCGACGATCACGATGTGGCGCGGCGCCTTGAAGCCGGCCAGTTGGTCCTTGACGCCCGCGATCACCGACTCGGGTGTGACCTCCGATGAGCCACTCAACACCGCGGTCACCGTCTGGCCGAACTTCTCGTCGTCGACGCCCACCACGAGGCAGTCGATGACGCCGTCGACGCGCTTCACCGCCTCCTCAACCTCTTCCGGGAAGATCTTCTCCCCGCCGGAGTTGATGACTTGGCTGCCGCGGCCGAGGAGCACCAGCGTGCCGTCTTCGAGAATCTGGCCCATGTCTCCGGGGAAGGAGTAGCGGACTCCGTCGATCTCCCGGAACGTCGCCGCGCTCTTCTCAGGGTCCTTGAAGTATCCGAGCGGCACCAGACCGCCGGCGGCCACCCGGCCGATCTCATCGGAACCGGGGGTGATTTCACGGTCGTTCTCATCGAAGAGCTTGGTGGTGGGGTTCGCGGAGAAGCGCGCTGTCGCGGTTGACATGCCCCGCATCGAGATTTGTGATCCCATGGAGCCCTCGCTCGACCCCATGGCGTCGTAAAGGAACACCTGGGGCAACCGGTCGAGCATCGCCTCCTTGACCTCCGAGGTCCACATGACACCCGAGGAGAGCACCATCTTCACCGAGGTGAGGTCGTAGGCCTCGCTGCGGTCGGCCGCTTCGTCGATCGCGGAGATGATCGGCTTGGCGAACGAGTCGCCGACAATGGTCACATGGGTGGCCCGACGCATCGAGATCGTTCCAAGCACCTCGTGGGGATCCAGGCTGCGACTGGTGAGGGTAACCAGGTGACCACCGCCGAGATGGGGGATGAGCGCCCCGAGCCAGAGTCCGGTGCCGTGCATGAGCGGCGCGCCGACGAGGGAGACCGCTGACTCGCCTCGCTCGTGAACGCCTGCCACGACGCCGGCGATATCGGCGGCGGCTTCGGGCACCGGCAGTCCGATCGCCGGGAAGCCGAGGCCGCAGAAGAACTGGGTGATCTCACCGGTGGCATACATGACGCCCTTCGGCATGCCGGTGGTCCCGCCGGTGTAGAGCATGTAGATGTCGGACTCCTCGCGGGTGATCCTCGGCATGGGGTCGTGTCCGGTGATGAGGTCCTCGAAGGCGACGGCACCCTCGACGGACACACCGGCAGTGCCGGTGTCGTCCACTTCCACCAGCAGCCGGATCCCCGGAAGTGAACCCGCCACGCGGGCGACTCGGTCGGCGAGGGACGAGTGGTAGACGAGGGCCTCGGCGTCGGAGTTCTCCAAGAGGTAGAGCAGCTCGTTGTCGAGATAGCGGTAGTTCACGTTGACTGGAACGCCCCGCATCTTGAACGCGCCGAACTGGGCCTCCATGTACTCGTTGCCGTTGTAGAGGTAGAGGGCGATCTTCGAATCGGGTCCGAGCCCGGCCGCGGTGTAGGCGGCGGCGATCCGCGCTGCGCGGTCCTCGTAGTCGGACCACGATCTGGTGACCGTGCCGTTCGTGACGGCCGGTCGATCTCCGACGACGTCGGCGATCGATTCCCACACGGTTGCCCAATGCATCTCCATGCGTGGATCGTAGGCGACCCGCATCGGGCCGCTGAACGGGGGCGCGGCGAGGGGTGGTGTGTGCCACCATGACGCCATGGTGGACGGCGAGCAGCGCCATGCCGACGCGGTTCGCGCCGCCTGGGTCGACTATGGCGATGGCCGCGCCCTGGTGCGCCTCGACGAACTGAGCGCCATGGTGTCGACCAACCGGGTGTTCCGACTCGCGCTCGACGACGGCTCCTCGGTGATCGCGAAGTCGTCCAATTACGGATCGTTCTTCCTGTTCGCCGAGGACCACGACCGTCTTCATCGCTGCTCGCGGCTGCTGACCGGAGGGCCGTATGAGAACTTCATGGCGGGTTCGCTCACCGTCGACGACCGGCCCTACCTCTGGTACGACGGCGAGATGTGGGTGGTGCTCTACCGAGAGGTGGAGGTGCGCGACCGACTGCCCGCCATTCTCACACCCACCCAAGTGGAGTCGTTTGGCGCCGAGATCGCGCGTTTTCATCGGGCCTGCTCATCGGTGTCGCGGCTGATCCCGCCGACGTCGAAGACCGTCACCTCGGACGCGGTGAACCTCTACGAGATGACAGCGAGTCGTCGCGCCGGGGAGGAACTTGGTCTCGACCCGTCTCGCCTCGACATGGTCCACCGGCACGCTCATCGCTTCTTGATGGCGGTGCACGAGTGCGGATACGACTACTGGCCGAAGATGCCGGTGCTGATCGACTGGAACCTCGGCAACTTCTCGATCGAGAACGAGCCCGACGGGAGTTTCCGGCTGTTCAGCCGATGGGATTACGACTGGTTCCGAGTGGAGACCCGCTTGCTCGACTTCTACTTCTTGTCGCGGGTGTCGTCGCGCACGGGTGACCGCACGACCTTCACCTACGGCTCGCACACCCTGTTCGAGGATCGCTTCGTCCGGTTCCTGCGCGCCTACCACGAGGTCTTCCCCCTCGAGGAGCGTGAGATCAGGTTCCTGAAGGAGACGTACCGCTTCTTCCTTCTGAACTACGTGGTGCGTGAGGGACGCTTCTTCTTCCGGCGCGATATCTGGCAGCACCTGCTCCACGACGTCGTCGACGTACACCTTCCACAACTCGACGAACTCGATTTCGGCGCGCTGGTCGGCCTCGTCACCGACTGAGCGGGGTCGAGGCCGGCCTAGTTCGGATCCTGAACCGAGATGACCACCTTGCCCGTGGTGTGCCCGGCCGCGACGTCTTGAGCAGCGGGCCAGGCGCGGGGTAGTGGTTCCCGGCGCGACACGGCCGCGTCGAGAGATCCAGCCGCCAGCAGGGTGAAGATCTCGCTGGCCGCGAGGGCGACGAGGTCGGGCCGTTCGATCGGGTATCGCCACCAGTGCACTCCGGTGACCTCCAGATTCTTCACGAGCACGTGATTGGCCCGCACGGTCGGCGGGCCGCCGCCGGTGAACCCGACGATGACGTGCCGTCCCTCGAAACGCAGGAGGCGCGCCGCCTGCTCGCCGGCGGTTGAACCGACCGGGTCGACCACGACGTCGACCCCGGCTCCCTGTGCCGAGAGTTCATCGCGCAGCCGCGGGGCCCAGTCCTCGTCGCCTCGATCCCAGACCGTGTCGGCACCGAGCCGTCGCGCCTCGTCCACTTTGGAAGCGGAGGTGACCGCGTGCACGACACAACCGTGGGCCTTCGCTAACTGGATCGTCATGGATCCGACTCCGCCGGCCGCGGCGAGCACCAGCACATGTTCCCCCGGGGCGACTCGAGCGCGTCGATGGAGCGCGAACCATGCCGTCTGCGCGTTCGTGTGAACGGCGAGCGCTGCCTCTGGATCCACATCATCGGGCACCGCTTCGACCTGCCGCGGGTCGCAGAGCGCATGTTCCGCCCACGACCCGCTGCCGCCGGCGGTGAGCCCGACCACCAACTGGCCGACCGTCAGGTCACTACTCCCGGTCATGGTCACCCGGCCGAGCACCTCGAGTCCGGGGGTGAAGGGATACGGCGGGATGGTCTGATACGTCCCGCCAACCACGAGGTTGTCCGCGAAGTTGACCGCTGCGGCCACCACCTCCACGCCGATTAATCCTGCGGCGACCGATGGCTCGGGTAGCGATTCCTCCCAGTTGATCTCCCCGGGGGCTGCCACTCGCCAACCGCGCATCAGCCGTCCCCGTCGAGTAGTCGATCGAGTGAGCGATGGAGGTGTTGGAGACTCGGCTCGTTTCGGCCGACGATCTGCGTTGGCGCACGACCCGAGGAGGCGCTGAGTTGTATGCCGGCTGCGGTGGAGAAGTCCTCAGTGTCGGTGACCTCGACCAACAGATCGAAATTTCGCCTCCAGTGGTCCTCGGAACGCGGGCTGTCGGTCGGCACGTAGAGGGCGACGTCGAGAACGCACTCCCCGGGGTGCGCGCCCGGTCGACTCCGGTAAAGCTGGACATGGTCCTGCTGGTGAATGAGCACCGTTCCGGGAACGAGGAACCACAGGATCGTCGCGTGAGGCAGGAGCGAGGCACCCTCGGTGACCTCCTCGATCCCGCGGCGCGGGACCACCATCCGGCCGTGACGTCCGAAGGTGTCACTCAATGTCGCGTCCGATCGGATCATCGGGGCGAGGGTGTCCCGGTGGAGGACCGCGACATGGAATGACTCGGCGAACGTCTCGACCGCGAGCTTCCAGTTCATCGGCCGAACGAACCGAGTGGAGGCGAAGAGACGGTGTCCAGCGAGGTCGAGGGGCCCGAGCTCGGCACCCGCTCCTTCGGCTGGGTCGTCGGGAATGACCACGGAGGGGTCACCTGACACCCAGATGACACCATCGCGCTCGGTCACCGGGAGCGCGACGAGGCCCTCGGCATCGCCGTCGAAGTACTCAGCTCCGCGCCGTTGACCGGCCGCGCCATCGAGGCGATAGGTCCAGCCGTGGTAGCTGCAGATGAGCCGTCGCGCCGATCCGCAGCCGTGGGCGACGGTCGCGCCGCGGTGCCGGCAGACGTTGAGGGAGGCGTGGAGCGCGCCGTCGCTGTCACGGGTGAGCACAACGGGAACATCACCGACGTCGACCGCGGCGAAGGTCTCTGGGCCGGGAAGCAAACTTGAGAGCCCGACGGCAGTCAGAGCGTTGCCGAGCAGCGCCCTCTCTCGTTCCCAACGGTCGCGGTCGGTGTAGATCGAGGGATCGACACTCAGGGTCGTCTCGGCGGCATCGGTGGTGGTCGCTCCGTCGGCGGCAAGGTGTTCGGCGATCCGTTCGAGGAGGCGTGACTGGGTGGCCTCATCCATGGCGGTGCTCCTTAGCGAGCTCAGCATGGGATGGCTCGGAGAGGTACGTGATTACGAACGCGTCCTCGTCGATGGTCTGGGTACGCGACCAGTAGTCGACGAGGCGGAACGGCATGGGTGACCTGACACGACCCTCCTCGGTTCGGTAGTAGGTCGGTGTTCCCGGGTGCATCCACACGAGTTCGTCGTGCAGCCGGTCGACTTCGTCGGTGTATCGCTCCACCGCGTCCGGTTGAACCTCGACGGTGTCGATTCGCTCCTCAGCCATCTTTCGGATCCACGCGGCGATGTGGGCTGCTTGGGTGTCCGACATCCACATGACGCTTCCGCCGTGTCCCATGTTGGTGTTCGGTCCGTACATGACGAAGAGGTTCGGCATGCCGACCACGCTGATTCCGAGGAGTGCCCGCGGGTCGCGAGGCTCCCAGACGTCGCTCAATCCGACACCACTTCGCCCGGCGAGGTTCACCCGGCGGTCGAGAGATACGACGTCGAATCCGGTGGCCACGATGATGACGTCGACCTCGTGGAGGGTCCCAGCCGTGGTCACGACGCCCTCCTCGGTGATGCGAGCGATCGGTGTGACCTCAAGGTCGACATGGGGACGACAGAGCGTCTCGAACCAGCCGTTGTCGATGAGGATCCGCTTGCCGAATGGCGGGTAGGAGGGGACGCAGTGCTCGATCAACTCTGGGCGGCTCTCGAGCGAGGAGGTGATGAACTCCGTCATCTCCACTCGATGCCGGTCGTTGATCCGGTTCATCGACCGCTCCGGATGCGGCCACTCGGGGTCGCGCTTCAGGAACCTCAACAACCCGTCCCCATAACGCCAGGACTGACCGAACCGATACCAGCGGCCGTACCAGGGCAGCGAGGCGAAGAGTTCGGCGGTTCGAGGGTCGACGGTGTCGCGGTACTCGGCGACCGGTCGCACCCATTGGGGCGTGCGTTGGAACACGATCATGTGGGCGACGCGGTCGGCGATCGTCGGTACCAACTGCATTGAGGTCGCTCCGGTGCCGATCACCGCTACCCGCTGACCGTCAAGGTCGACGTCACCGGGCCAGCGTGCGGTATGGAAGATCGGTCCGGTGAACGACTCCTCGCCGTCGAAGTGAGCGCGGTGCGGTTCGCTGAAGTGGCCGGTGGCTGGGACGAGCACGCGGGTCGACTCCGTCCAGGTCTCACCGCTGTCGACGTGCCTCAGCGTGACCGCCCAGTGAGCGTCGCCCTCGTTCCACTCGGCCCGCACCATCTCGATGCCGAAGCGTGTCCGGTCGAGCACTCCGCGCTCTTCGGCCACGCTGGCGAGGTAGTCGTGGATCTCCTCCCTCGGGGAGAAGAAGCGACTCCAGTCGGGCTTCGGTGACCACGAGAAGGAGTAGAAGTGGTTCGGGGTGTCGACCCCGCACCCCGGATACCGGTTCTCGAACCAGGTGCCGCCGAGATCAGCGTTCCGCTCGATCAGCCTCACGTTGACGCCATCAGCGATCAGCCGAGAGGCGAGCGCGATGCCCGACACCCCCGCGCCGACGATCAATACGTCGGGCACTGGGAGGGCGGCATCGATCGGTGGCCTCCGCTCGACGAGGCCCATGTCCGCCATGGTCATCGCGACGTACTCCCCGGGAACGTTCTCGCCGAGGAACACCGACATCATCCGGTGAAGCAGTTCGGGATCGGGTCGGTCGATCACCGGAGCGGGGATGCCGTTGGAGATCTGCTCCATCACGGCGTCGATGATCGCGTCACGGGTGGCGTCGTCGAAGCCGGCCCGCGGGTCGGCCACGAGTCGGACATCGCGGGCCGGTGTGAAAGGCGCTTCAAGCCACCGGAGGTCGCCCGTCAGGTGCACGAGGCACATGACGAGGACGCGGAGATCGGCGGTCTCGAGGGTCTCGCGGTCGATCGCGTGGGCGGGGTCGATCATCACCGTCCGACGGTATGCCGGTGCCGGTCCGCCGAAGGAATCGGGACCGGGTCGCCGGTCAGATGCGGTGTTCTGACGCGGTCACGAGGCGGCGCATGTTGCCGAGGTGGCGCGTCATCACGATCGAGCAGAGGCCAACCGTGGCGAGAATTTCCCAAGAATCGCGACCGACGATGACAATGCCGATCGGCAGCACACCGACGGCGAGGATCGACGCGAGCGAGGCGAGTTTGGTGAGCCTCGATACCGCGAGCCACAGGATCACCGCGCCGAGGAACACGATGGGGGAGAGCGCTGCGAACGCGCCGCCTCCGGTGGCCACGCCTTTGCCACCTCGGAGGCGTCGGCCGACGGGGAGGATGTGCCCGATGATGGCGGCGCCGGCGAGGGCGTAGCCGGCCGGGCGTCCTGCGATGAGCAGGCCAGCTCCGGCGCAAATGGCGCCTTTGGCTGCATCGAGAACGAAAACCCACACGCCTTTGCGCCAGCCGAGGTTTCGGCTGATGTTTGACGCTCCCGGGTTGCCCGAGCCCACTTTGGTGATGTCGATGCCGGAGGCCCGGGCGATGAGGGTGGCACTCGGAAAGGTGCCGAGGAGGTAGGCGAACGGGATCGCCACCCAGGCCGCGATGTTCACGGCGTCACTTTGTCACCAGGGCGACCGGCACGGGGGTGATGGGTCGCGGTCGTCGGGAGTGGTCGACATCGGAGACCGGTCGCGGTCCGGCTTCGGCGAGGGCACGCTCTCCCTCACCACCGACGCATTCCGGGTCGGGGCCATCGAGTGGGAGGCCGGTGAAGAATTTCGCGGCCATGCAGCCCCCGCGGCAGACGTCGTAGGCGCCGCATGACGCGCAAGCTCCCGCGGAGCCTGGCTCGCGGAGTTCGGCGAAGAGGGATGATTCGCGCCACACGGTGGTGAATCCTCCGTGGTCGCGGGTGTTGCCGGCGCGGAACTGCTCGTGGATGACGAAGGGGCAGGCGTAGACGTCGCCAACCGGGTCGACTAGGCACACGACGCGTCCCGCCCCGCACATGTTGAGCCCGGGAAGGCTCTCGCCGAGAGCGTTGAGGTGGAAGAACGAGTCGCCGGTGAGCACGCGGTCGCCGTGGTCGAGCAGCCAGCGGTGGATGACGCGCTGTTGGTCATCGGTGGGGTGGAGCTCGTCCCAACTCTGTGCTCCCCGTCCTGACGGCCGGAGGCGGGTCACCCTGAGTTGAGCGCCGAGGCTGTCGGCGAGGGCGAGCAAGCCATCGAGCTGGTCGACGTTGTGGCGGGTGACCACGATGGAGAGTTTGAAATCGCGCATACCGGCGTCGGCGAGCCGTCGTGCCGCCCTGATCGCCGTTTCGTGGGTGCCGGCGCCGCGCACCGCGTCGTTGGTGTCAGGGTCGAGCCCGTCGATGCTGATCTGCACGTCGAGGTAGTCCATCGAGGCGATCCGCTTCGCGGCGGCTTCGTCGATGAACGTGCCGTTCGTGGAGAACTTCACGCCGACACCGTTGGTGGTCGCGTGTTCGACAATGGTGAAGAAGTCGCGGCGGATCATCGGCTCACCGCCGCCGATGTTCACGTAGAACACCCCGAGTTCTCGGAGTTCGTCGACGAGGGCGATCGCCTCCGCGGTGCTCAGTTCTCGCGGATCACGCCGCCCCGACGACGACAGGCAGTGGACGCAGTCGAGGTTGCAGGCGTAGGTGAGTTCCCAGGTGAGGCAGATCGGGGCCATGAGGCCCCGCGAGAGTTGATCGACGAGCGCGGTCACGCCGCCACCTCGGTGATGATGCCTGAGCGCACGAGCGCGTCTAACGCGCGCTCGACGGCCGCTCGACGATCGGTCGGGATGCCACATGATTCGAGCACCTCGGTAGTCGGGGTGCTCCCGTCGAGGCCCTCCACCACTCGGACCACATCGGGATGTTTGAGGAAGACCAAGCGTCGGGTCCCGTAGTGGTAGGCGAGGGCGCCGAAGGGCTCGGGGCGCAGCGCGACATCCGGGTCGAGACGCAGGGCGGTCCGCTCCACGATCGTTCCGGCTGACGTAATGGTCTCGGGGCGGGCCGTCAGTAGACGCCGCACATGCCGTCGATCGAGATCTCCTCGACGAGTTCCTCGACGATCTCAACGGGGGCGGCTGGCGTGGCCTGGTCCTGCTCTACCTGACGCTGCTCAGAGACGGGCTGCTCGGACGTGGGCTGCTCGGTTCGGTCCATGGGCCGAGGCTAACCCACCGCCGTTCGCCCATTCGAAGGGCGGGTACTACTGTCGGAGCAACGCCGCTCTCTCCGAGTGGCCCGATCTGATGGGGGTGGACGATGAGGACTCGCGCAGCGATCCTGAGGGAACTGAACGCGCCGTGGAGCGTGGAGGAGATCGAGCTCGATTCGCCGAAGGCGGGAGAGGTGCTCGTCAAGCTCTCCGCCTCCGGCATGTGTCACTCCGATGAGCACGTCGTTACCGGCGACCTCGCCGGCGCCACTCCGCCCATGCCGATCATCGGTGGTCACGAAGGGGCCGGCGTCGTCGTCGAGGTCGGCGAAGGAGTGTCGAGTCTTGCGGTTGGCGACCATGTCGTCTTCGGGTTCATTCCGGCCTGTGGGCGTTGTGAGTCGTGCGTCACCGGTCACTCGAACCTGTGCGACGCCGGCGGGGAGGCCTTCCCGCTTGGCCTGCAGATGACCGACGGCACCGCGCGGCACCACGATCTCGACGGCAACGACCTCACGCTGATGTGTTTGCTCGGCACCTTCGCTGAGCACACGGTCGTCAACGAGGCGAGTTGCGTGAAGATCCAGCCTGATTGGCCTCTCGACAAGGCCTGCCTGCTCGGTTGCGGCGTCGTCACCGGATGGGGGTCCGCCGTCTACGCGGCCGATGTTCAACCCGGCGAGTACGTCGCGGTCGTCGGCGTCGGCGGTATCGGTGCGAACGCCGTCCAGGGAGCCCGCATGGCGGGGGCCCGGGCGATCGCTGCGATCGACCCGGTCGAGTTCAAGCGCGAGAAGGCGATGGAGTTCGGTGCCACGCACACCTACTCCTCGATCCAGGAGGCGCTCGAGAACATGGGCGACTCCACCTGGGGTCGTGGCTTCGACAAGGTGATCATGACGATGGGCGTCGGCGACGGTGACGCGCTCGGTCAGGCGTTCTGGCTGGGCGCGAAGCGATCCAAGATCGTTGTGACCAACATCCATCCGACCGCCGAGCAGTCGATCGCTATTCCCGCGGCGATGCTTACCCTCTTCGAGAAGCAGGTCGTCGGTTCGCTCTTCGGGTCGGGCAATATCCGCCGCGACATCCCGAGGTTGCTCGAGCTCTACACCCAGGGTCAGCTCAACCTCGACGACCTCGTGACGAGGACGTACACGCTCGACCAGATCAACGAGGGTTACGACGCGATGCGCAACGGAGAGAACATCCGCGGTGTCATCGTCTTCGACTGACCGGTTGGGAATCGACCCGACTCTCACCATCGACGCTCTCCGACGATCCGTCGTCGGCCGGGGTCGAGAGATCGAGGTGTTGCTCGCGGCGCTTCGCTCGGGCCGGCACATCCTCCTTGAGGGCCCACCGGGAACCGGCAAATCGACGTTGCTGCGAACCCTCGCGGAGGGGGCGGGTGCCGATTTCGAGTTTGTCGAGGGAACCGCTGAGTTGACTCCGGCTCGCCTCGTCGGCCATTTCGATCCGGCGACGGTGCTGACCGAGGGGTACTCCCCTCAGGTCTTCGTTGACGGGCCGTTGTTGCGCGCGATGCGTTCGGGCGCCTTGCTCTATGTGGAGGAGATCAACCGCGTTCCCGAGGAGACCTTGAACGCGCTCGTGACCGTGATGAGCGAGCGCGAGATCGTCGTTCCTCGGCTCGGTCGGGTGGAGGCGGAGGATGGCTTCCGGTTGGTCGCGGCCATGAACCCGTTCGACGCGGTCGGCACTGGGCGGATCTCAGGTGCGGTCATGGACCGGGTGTGTCGGCTCACGTTCGGTTACCAAAGTGCCGAGGAGGAGGTCGACATCGTTGCTCGCGCGACCGGAGCGGTCGCCGACGCGTCCTTGACCGCTGTCGTCGAGATGGTTCGCGCCACGCGAGAGCATTCGGATCTGCGATCTGGGTCGTCGGTGCGCGGGGCGATCGACATGGTGCTCGTTGCTCGCGAGTTGGTTTCGATCCGCGGCGGTGCAGGAGTGCCGCTCGACGCGGCCTTGGTCGCGCTCTCGGGTCGGGTCCGGGTTCGCGAGGGGAGCGCGCGAACCGCCGAGGAGATCATCACCGAGCTCTGGGAGCGGTATCTCGCGCCGACCGATGGTGCCAGCCGCTCGGAGGAGAACGATCCGGGAAAAGCGAGCGGCCGGACGGCTCGTCCGGCGGGCTGAAGCGCCCCTCTCCGGGCGGGGCTGGCGGTTCCCCGAGGGTCAATCGTTTCGAACTCGAGTCCGATCCGCTCTTCGGAGATCTCTCACCGGGTGTTGGTCGCCTCGATGAGCAGGCCTTTGAGGCCGCGCTTGCCGGTGAGCCCGACCACGCGCTCTCCCTGCTTGCCTCGATGGCGAACGCCGTCGATGAGGAACTGCGACGGCTCGCCCTCATGCTCGCCTGCTCGGTGTTCGTCGATCTGGCGCGCGGCACGCAGGGTTCATCGGGTTCGGGTCACCTCGTCTCGAGGCCGCTTCGACCGGGTTCCGGCGGCGATCTCGACATTGACCGATCGCCGGATGAACTCGCCCTCCGCCGACACGGGGTGCTCACCGGTGATGAGGTGCACGAGGTGAACTGGGTGAGGCCGCCGACTTCGGCGTGTCTCCTCATCGACCGATCCGGCTCAATGAGTGGTGCCGCTCTCGCCACCGCGGCGCTCTCGGCCGCCGCCGTGTGCCTGCGTCTCCCTCGACGACACGCGGTCATCAGTTTCGCAGGTGACGTGACCCACCATGTCGCCTTCGACGACCCGGTGGAACCCAATGAGACGGTTGAGCGAATGCTCGCCCTTCGAGGTCATGGCACCACCGACCTTCGGGGTGGTCTTGACGCCG
>JAFMMJ010000104.1 GCA_017859785.1 Ilumatobacteraceae bacterium | reverse complement strand
AAGGTCGCGCGGTCGACATGTCGGGTGATCCTGACCATCCGTTCTCGCGCGGTGAACTGTGTCCAAAGGTGAACCGCTTTCTCGACCGGGTGTACAGCCCTGACCGAGTACTTCATCCGCTTCGACGGGTGGGAGCCAAGGGTGAGGGGCGTTTCGAACGCATCAGTTGGGATGAAGCCACCAGCATCATCGCCGAGCGTCTTCACGCCACGATCCGCGAGAGCGGTGCCGAGTCGATCCTGCCGTTCTCCGATGCCGGCAATCAGGGGATGCTCGCGATGTCGGGGATCTCCGCGCGCTTCTTCCATCATCTCGGAGCGAGTCGGTTGATCCGGGCGCTCTGTGGCCCGACGGTTGGAGCGGGCGTCAAGATGACGAACGGCTCATCGCTCGGCTTCGATCCGCTCGACCTCGAGCATTCCCGACTCATCCTCCTGTGGGGCACGAATACCAGGCTCACCAACCGGCATCTCTGGCCGACGATCGAGACGGCGCGTGAACGCGGCGCCCGCGTGGTGGTGATCGATCCGCTTCGCACGATCACCGCCGACTCGGCCGACGAGTTCATCCAACCCCGCGCCGGTACCGACATCGCGATGATGCTCGCGATGATGAACGTGATCATCGGCGAGCAGCACGTCGATCGAGAGTGGATCGACGCGCACACCCTCGGTTTCGACGAACTCGCGGAGCACGTCGCCGCTTGGACACCAGAGCGGGCCGCTGAAGCAACCGGTGTCGACGCCGAGGTGATCGTGCGGCTGGCTCGTGAGTACGCGACGACTCGACCCGCGGCGATCCGCACGCTCGTCGGCCCCGAGCATCACGAGAACGGCGCCATGTTCTTCCGAACCCTCGCCTGCCTTCCCGCGCTCACCGGCGCGTGGCGCGACCGCGGCGGCGGCTTGTCCCGAAGCGTTGGTTCCTGGCAGGAGGAGCTCATCGACGATGTCGCCCTCGAGCGGCCCGACCTGCTCGCCGGTCGCAGCCCGCGGGCGATCAACATGAGCCGGTTGGGAGAAGCGCTCACCACGGCCGATCCAACCGTGCGCGACCTCATCATCTGGAACGCCAACCCGATGGTGACCATCCCCAACCGGGAACTCGTCCGCACGGGACTCGAGCGCGAGGACCTGTTCTGCGTCGTGCACGATCAGTTCATCACCGACACCGCGAGATACGCCGACATCGTGTTGCCAGCGACCACCCACATCGAATCGGTCGATGTGGTCCCCGCATGGGGTCACCTCTGGCTTGGCTGGAACGAGGCGGCGATCGAACCCCTCGGAGAGGCGGTGTCGAACACCGAATGCTTCCGGCGGATCGCCTCCGCCATGAGGCTCGATGAACCGTCGCTGTTCGACGACGACGTCACCCTCATCCGCGCCGCGCTGCCCACCGTCGACATCGACGCGCTACGAGCCGATCATCACCTTCGAGTCCCCTACCCGAACGACGGGCGACCCTGGGCTGATGGCGGGTTCCCCACCGCGACCGGCAGAGTCGAGTTCGCCAGCGAGCAACTCGAAACACTCGGTCATCCGCGCCTCCCCGACTTCATCCCACCCAACGAGGGCCCGACCGGGCCCCTCGCGAAACGTTTCCCCCTGCAGCTCCTCACCCCGAAACACCACCTACGGTTCCTCAACTCGAGTTACTCCCACCTCCCTGGACATGGCGACCGGGAAGGCGCGCCCTTCGTTGAGATGCACCAAGACGACGCGAACCAGAGAGGCCTCGCCCAAGACGATCAGGCCGAGATCCACAACGACCGTGGATCCATGTCACTCCCGGTTCGAATCTCCGATCGCGTTCGGCCCGGCACCGTCGTCATCCCGTGGGGATGGGTCGCCGACCAGCACCCCGACGGCCGAGTCGCCAACAGCCTCACCAACGACACCCTCACCGACTGGGGAGGCGGCGTGGCGTTCAGCGACACCCTCGTCGAGGTCCGGCCAGTCTGACCCCGACATCGACTGGGTGACCCGAACTAGGTTCGCCCTATGGCTCGATGGCTTCTCAAATCTGAACCCGATGTCTTCGGTTATGACGATCTCGTCGCGGCGAAGCGCGAGGGTTGGGACGGTGTGCGCAACTATCAGGCGCGGAACTTCATGAGGGAGATGGCTGTTGGCGACCTCGCGATCTTCTACCACTCGAACGCCACTCCTCCCGGGGTCGCCGGGATCTGCAAGATCGTGAAAGGTGCCGAACCGGATCCGACCCAGTTCGACCCGAAGTCGAAGTACTTCGATCCGAAGTCCTCCCCTGACGATCCGCGTTGGGACTGGGTGACGGTCGCCCCGAAGAAGCGCCTCCGCTTCATCTCGCTCGACCAACTCAGGGAGATGCCTGAACTCGTCGAGTGTCGCCTCCTCGCCCGCGGCAACCGCCTGTCGGTGATTCCCCTCACCGACGACGAGTTCGACGCGATCGTCGCGGCTGGTAGCTGATCAGCGTCCGGGGACGAGCCGAGCGAGCAGCCCGACTGCCACGCCGAGAACTCCCGCTCCAAAGAGCATGACGCCGGGCCGGGCGAGACGACCGAGGAGGTCGTCGGCGATCGCGCGGACGAGATCAGGTCGTGGTGCTGATGAGAGATCGATCACTCCCGACGAGCGTGAGATGCCGATCAGCACGAGTCCCGAGGCTGCGACAGCCGCGCCGATCGGGAGGAGTCGTCGCAGTGCGCCCACCGGCGAAGCGACGACCATGACGGCGGTGGAGAGGAGCGTGACGGCGAGCGCGGTGTTCGACCAGAAACGGAGCCGATCGACCGACCAGGAGAGATCGACATCGCGTTCGGTGCGGACGATCTCCACCGGACCGACCTCGGCGAGATCCACCCGAGCGCCGAGCTCTGGTCCGAGCACACGATCGATCGCAGCCCGCGCTGTGGGCGCGATCTCCACCGCCCGCACCGGCTCACCCACGACGAACACGTCGTAGGCGGCGGCTCCGAACTCTCCGGCCAGCCGCGACGCCTCGCCAGAGGCGAGCACCTCATCGACCGCCGCGCGAAGGGCGGGCGCGCCGATCTCGGCGATCTCGGGTTCCTCCATCAGCCGACCGACGACCTCCTCGGCGATCGCCTCGCGGACGGGCGGCAGGTCAATGAGTTCCTCGGCGAGTCCGGCGGTCGCCTCGGCGGATCCCGCGATACCGAGCAGCACTCTCGACAGGACGAATGCGAGAAGGGAAATGGAAGCGACAAGGGAGGCGATCGCGACGATCAGTCGGCGCACGACCATGGGGCGACCGTATCGG
>JAFMMJ010000103.1 GCA_017859785.1 Ilumatobacteraceae bacterium | reverse complement strand
GCAGCTCGCGGCCGGTGCCGGTGTAGGCGTTCGCGCCCTGGTCAAGCACGTAACCGCGATGGCAGATCTGGAGGCACCGGCTGGCGTTCTGCTCGACCATCACGATCGACACGCCCGCCTGATTGATCTTGTGACACCGCACGAAGACCTCGTCCTGCAGAGCCGGCGACAGACCCGCTGAGGGCTCGTCAAGCAGCAGCACCGACGGATCCATCATCAGGGCGCGTCCCATGGCGAGCATCTGACGCTCTCCGCCCGAGAGCGAACCCGCTCGCTGGGAACGGCGCTCAGCGAGTTTCGGGAACATCTGCCCGACCACCTCAAAGCGTTCGGAGAACATCTTCGGCTTGAGGAAGGTGCCCATCTCGAGGTTCTCCTCGATGGTGAGCGCTGGGAAGACGTTGTTGATCTGGGGCACGTAGCCGATGCCGCGTGACACCAGCGAGTGGGCCTTCTTGTTGGTGATGTCCTCGCCACGGAGCCGGACCGATCCGGCTCGGACGTTCACCAGACCGAACATCGCCTTGACCAAGGTCGACTTGCCAGCTCCGTTCGGCCCGATGATGCCCACCAGCTCGCCCTGGTGCAACTCGAGGGAGCAGCCGTTCAGAATGTTGACCCCAGGCAGATAGCCGGCGGTCAGGTCATCAGCGATCAACAAGGGTTCGACGGTCGCGTCACTCACAGGTCGGCCTCCAAATCGAGGGCAGAGTCGTGGTGCGATCCGAGATAGGCATCGACGACGGCCTGATTCTGGCCGATCGAGGCGGGTGGGCCTTCGGCGATGATGCGACCCTCGGCCATCACCACGACCCAGTCGCTGATCTCTTGCACCATGTCCATGTCGTGCTCGACGAAGAGCACGGTCATGCCGTCGTCGCGGAGTCCTTTCACGTGGTCGAGCAGCGACTGCTTCAAGGCCGGGTTCACCCCGGCCATCGGCTCATCGAGCATCACCATCGTCGGGTTCACCATGAGAGCGCGCGCCATCTCGAGGAGTTTCCGCTGACCGCCGGAAAGGGTGCCCGCGAACTCCTCGCGCATGTGGTCGAGTTTGAACCGGACGAGCAGTTCGTCTGCTCGCTCGGTGTTCGCCCGCTCCTGCGCCTTCCAGAGCGCCGGAATCAACGATCGGGAGAGCCGCTCCCCCACCTGCCCGGTGGCGCCGAGCAGCATGTTCTCGATCACCGTCATCTTCGACAGGGCCTTGGTGAGCTGGAAGGTGCGCACCATTCCGAGATTGGCCACGCGGTGGGCGGCCACCCCGTCGAGATCCCGCCCCTCGAAGTTGCGTGAGCCGGAGTCAGGCTTGTCGAAGTTGGTGAGCAAGTTGAAGAAGGTCGTCTTGCCGGCGCCGTTCGGACCGATCAGCGCGGTGATGACACCACGCTGCACCTCGAGGTGATCGACATCGACCGCGGTCAGACCGCCGAAGGTACGGCGGACACCGGTGGCGGTCAGAATCGCATCGGGCTTCGGTGCCCCCGGCTCCCAGGGGACGCCAGCGAGGGCCGCGGTCACAGGGATGGAGTCAGCGGTCATCGAGAGCCATCTCCTCCTTGTTGCCGAATATGCCCTGTGGTCGGAAGGCGGCAAGCAGGATCAAGCCGAGTCCGATGAGCATGAACCGGACCTGGCCGACCTGGGTGCCGGTCATCAGCCACTCCGGCACGTGGCCGTTGTCAACGAGTTGCCGGAGCGCCACATCGGAGAACGACAAAATCGCGTAGAGGATCGCGGCGCCCGCGATCGGCCCGAGCACCTTGGCCGCCCCACCGAGAATCAACGCCACCCAAGCGAAGAAGGTGACGTCAGTGATGAAGTTCTGGGGCTGGGCCGACTGGGTGCCGATCGCGCGGAGCATGCCACCCATCGCACCGAAGACACCACCAATCATGAGCGCCTGCATCTTGTACCAGTAGGCGTTCTTGCCGAGGCTGCGCGCCGCGTCTTCGTCCTCTCGGATGGCTTTCAGCACGCGGCCCCAGGGACTGCGCATGAGGCGGAGGCTGATCACGAGCACAATGGCCAGCGTGATCCACCCCACGGTGACCACCCACATCTGATTGCCGATGAAGAGACCGAAGAGATAACGCTCTTGGCGGTCATAGGGGCTGAGTTCGTAGAAGGTAGTAGCGAACCCGGTGAGGCCGTCAGATGAGCCGGTCCAGCGGTCGAGGGACGGAGACCTCGCGATGATTCGGAACATCTCGCTCGCCGCGATCGTCACGATGGCGAGGTAGTCAGCGCGGAGCCGAAGCGTCGGCACACCCATGATCGCCGCGAGGATGAGCGGAAACACGATGATGCCGAGTAGCAGACCCCACCAAAAGTTGAGCCCGAGGGTCACTACCGACATCGAGAGTCCGTAGGCGCCGGCCGCCATGAAGACCGCCTGACCGAGGTTGAGTAGGCCGGTGTATCCGAAGTGGATGTTCAGGCCAAGGGCGGCCAGCCCGAAGTAGATGAACTGCTCCCCGAACAGTCCGCGGGCGGTGTTCTCAATAATCGCTCCCCAGTCCATGACCCTCCCCTCAGCCGATCCGATCCTTGCGACCGAGCAGACCCTGCGGACGCACCAGCAGGATCACCACGAGCATCACCAACGCCCCGACGTTCTTCATGTCGGTCGGGATCACCAGCGACGACATCTGGATGAACAGGCCAACGATGATGCTGCCGAACAGCGCGCCGTAAGCGGTGCCGAGACCGCCCAGGGTCACGCCGGCGAACATCAGCAGCAGCGTACGGAAGCCCATCTCCCACCCGATCGACTCGGTGACACCGAACATCACGCCACCGAGTCCGGCGAGTGCGCTACCTGACACCCACACCCATCGGATGACTTTCTCGACATCGATTCCCGACGACTCCGCGAGATCGCGGTTATCGGACACGGCCCGCATCGCCTTGCCGATCCGCGTGAATTGAAGAGCGGACCCGACGCCAACGAGGATGACGACCGAAAGGCCCATGATCACAAGATCCTTCGGGGCGACCGTGAACCAGACGAAGTCCCACTTCTCCTGAATTCGGTAGTCGCGGTAGAAGCCGGCGCGACCGCCAAACCGATAGAGCATCACGTAGCGGAGGAAGATGGAGAAGCCGATCGAGACGACGAGCGCGGCGATCAGACTCACGCCGCGACGGCGGAGCGGCCGCCACACGAACTGGTTGAAGACACCTCCAGCCACACCGGTGATGAACAGCACGAACACCGCGGCTACTAAGAGCGACGACTGCCAGCCGAACACTCCGGTCACGTGGAACAGATAGGCCATCATCGCGCCGAACGTCACCATCTCGCCGTG
>JAFMMJ010000102.1 GCA_017859785.1 Ilumatobacteraceae bacterium | reverse complement strand
ACCTCGCCGCCCTCCTCGTCGATGTCCTCGACCGGCTCGATCGACTCCACGACGCCGCGTTGCCGTACATGCTGTGGCTCTACCAACGTCCAACGGTCGACGAGGGTTACGACGACGCCTGGTTCCACATTCGGATCGTCTCCCCGTGGCGCGGCAAGGGCCTCATGCGGTTCGTCGCCGCGGCTGAGTTGGCCACCGACGAGTACATCAACGAGATCGTCCCCGAGTCGCTTGCGGCTCAACTGCGATCGCTCTGACAGGAGTTCGAACATGGTCAAGCCCGGAGCGATCGACGAGCATCACGCGCTGACCGAGGTGGTCGGCCACTGGTGGGAGGACCCCACCCTCACCAGCCTCAACCGCCTCCCCGCGCGCGCCTCCACACGCAGCCACCGGAGTCTGGATGAGGCACGTTCCGGAGCTGCCGCGAGGTGGTGCGACCTCGATTCGGATTGGTGGTTCCGCCTCCTCGACTCTCCCGTCGAGGCACCCGCAGGCTGGACGATGGCGCGCACGACCAAGGCGGCGGGTTGGCGGCCGATCGATGTTCCCGGCAACTGGACCATGCAAGACACCGGGGACCTTCCCCAGTACACGAACGTCGTCATGCCGTTCCCCGGGGACCCGCCGACGGTTCCCGAGCACAACCCGACCGGTCTGCACCGTCGTCGCATCACCAGTTCCGACCTCCGCCGGGCTGGACATCGACGCGGTGACCGAGTCATCCTCCACCTCGGCGGGGCCGAGAGCGCCGCGGCGATCTGGCTGAACGGCACCTTCGTCGGCATCGCCTCCGATAGTCGGCTCGCCTCGGAGTTCGACGTGACCGAGTTGGTGCGCGATGAGGCGAACGACTTGGCGGTCATGGTCGTGAGATGGTCCGCCTGGACTTGGATTGAGGATCAAGACCACTGGTTCCACGGCGGAATGGCTCGCCGTGTGGCACTGCGGACCTGCGGACGCACGAACCTGGCGGACGTCTCGGTCTCCGCCCGTCTCGACAACTCACTCCGCCGCGGCGATCTCCGCGTCTCGTGTCGCGTCGACGGCGATGTGCGCGGCTGGAGAGTGCGAACCCATCTCGAGACCCTCGGCGGCCGGCGCGTTGCGGGCACGGCGAGCGAGTCCCCCGTGTCGATGCTCGACGTGTCCTCTCACATCGCCGCTCAAGCCGATGGCTACCGGCACCCGGGGCCGCTCGCTCGAACCTCGGTCAGGGTGGACCGACCAGCGGTCTGGTCCCATGAGGATCCGACCCGCTACCGCGTGATGGTGAGCCTCGTCGATCCTCGGGGGCGCGTGCGCGAGGTCGTGCCGGTCACCACAGGGTTCACCCGGGTCGAGATCGTCGGTCCTGAACTGTTGCTAAACGGTGCCCCACTCCTGATCGCCGGCGTGAACCGCCACGACCATCATCACCTCGGCGGCAAGGCGGCGAGCGACGCCGACCTGCGAGCCGACGTCGAGAACATCAAGCGGTGCGGCTTCAACGCGATCCGGACCTCCCACTACCCGCCCGACCCGGTGGTGCTCGACACCTGCGACGAGATCGGACTCTGGGTCGTATGCGAAGCCAATGTGGAGAGCCACGCCCGATGGAACGAGGTGATGAACGACCCGCGCTTCGCTACCGCGTTCATGGAGCGGGTTCAGCGCACCGTGCTCACCCATCGAAACCATCCCTCGATCATGGGATGGTCGCTTGGCAACGAATCCGGACATGGCGCGGTTCACGATGCAGCCAGCGCGTGGGTGCGCCGCACCGACCCACGTCGCTTTGTTCAGTACGAGGGAGCGATCACCCGGTTCTGGCGCGGGCAGTCCACCGACCGTCGCAACGTCGCCACCGACATCGAGTGCCCGATGTACGCCTCGGTCGACGCGATCGAGCGTTGGGTGACCGACGGAGACCCCGTGCGCCCGCTCATCCTGTGCGAGTACACCCATGCGATGGGCAACTCCAACGGTGGTCTTCGCGACTACTGGCGAGCATTCGAGACCCACCGCGGACTCCAAGGCGGATTCGTCTGGGATTGGCGCGACCAGGGCCTCATCACCACCGACAAGTCAGGACGCCCCTACCCGGGCTACGGAGGCGCATTTGATGATGAGCCGAACGACGCCGCGTTCTGCTGCAACGGGATCGTCGGATGGGACGGTACGCCGCACCCCGGTGTCGAGGAGCACCGCTGGCTGACGCGGCCGGTGCGATCAGAGGCGCGCGTGGATGCCGGGCGAATCGTCCTCGACGTCGAGAACCGGCGGTCGTGGACCGATCTCGCCGACCTGCGTGGCTCGGTCGCGGTCGCAGTCGATGGACAGGTGGTCATCGAGCGCGCCATTGATGCCTCACGCCTACGGCCTGGACGTTCCCGCACCTTCGCTCTCGGCGCGATGCCGAAGCGGACCGGCGAGGTAACGGTGACCGTCGAGTGGACAACCGCGCGCCGCGCCTCATGGGCTCCCGCCGGCCACCGCGTCGCCTGGGATCAAACGGTCCTCAGCGATGCGGCTGGCGTCGATCCTCCGATGCGCCGTCGCGGCTCCACCGACGCACTCGCTGAAGCGAGGGAGTTGGCGCGCTCAGCAGAGGTGTCTCTCTGGCGAGCCCCGATCGACAACGACGGTGTCGAGGTCGGCCCGTTGGCAGGAATCGCCGGGGTGAGTCCCCTCTGGCGCCGCCTCGGACTCAACGAGATCAGTTCAACCGTTCGATCTCACCGCCACGGCGACGACACCGAGACACTGGTTCTCGATTGCGTCACGGCGACCGGCGAGCGATTCACTCACCGTCGACGAATCAGCCTCGACGACGGGTGGATCGTCGTGGATGAAGACCTTGCCCTGCCTCGGTCCTGGACCGATCTGCCCCGGGTCGGTGTCTCACTCGGGCTGTCCGCGGACCTCGACCGCCTTCGCTGGTATGGGCGAGGCCCCTGGGAGACCGCCGTCGACCGACCTGCGGCGCCTCTCGGTGTGTGGTCGTCGAGCGTCGCTGAGCAGTTCGTGCCGTACATGACGCCGCAGCATCACGGAACCCACATCGACGCCCGGTGGTTAGCGCTCACCGACACCCGTGGTCGGGGGTGGGCGTTCAGGCTCGATGGGCTCGCCTTCGATGCCTCCGTCTACTCGGTGGACAAGTTGACGCGAGCAGCGACGCTCGCCGATCTCGAGCCATCCGACCGGGTGCACCTGCACATCGACTCCGCGCTCCGGGGAGTCGGCACCGCAGCCTGTGGACCCGACACCGACGTCATCGTTCCCGGTGGCCGGCACCGGTTCGTGTGGCGCCTCGCGCGTCTCTAAGCC
>JAFMMJ010000048.1 GCA_017859785.1 Ilumatobacteraceae bacterium | reverse complement strand
CCATCGTCCCAATATTCACATGAGGCTTCGTACGCTCGAACTTCGCCTTCGCCATCGTTCTCTCCTACTTCTTCCTTGTTATCTCGGTTGATCTATCTGAATTGATTCGTTGGTGGGCTGTCGACCCGGTCACTCGCCCCGCACGCGCTTGACGATCTCGTCAGCGATCGCGCCGGGCACCTGCTGGTAGCTGTCGAACTGCATGGTGTAGGTCGCGCGGCCCTGGGTGCGGCTGCGGAGATCGGTGGAGTAACCGAACATCTCCGAGAGCGGCACCTGCGCCCGCACGGTCTGGGTGTTGCCGTTGGCCTCCATACCCTCGATTCGTCCACGACGGCTCGAGAGGTCGCCCATCACATCGCCCATGTAGTCCTCAGGGGTGACGACCTCGACGGCCATGATCGGCTCGAGAAGGACCGGTCCGGCGGCCTCGGCCGCCTTCTTGAGACCCATCTGGCCCGCCACCTTGAAGGCCATCTCTGAGGAGTCGACGTCGTGGTACTGACCGTCGACCAGCGCCACCTTCACGTCGACCATGCCGTATCCGGCGAGAACGCCCGACTCGAGACCGGCCTGAATGCCTTGGTTGGTCGGCTGGATGTACTCGCGCGGAATGCGGCCGCCGGTGATGCTGTCGACAAATTCGTAGCCGTTGCCCGGGTTCGGCTCGATCGTCAACTTGATGACGGCGAACTGGCCGGAACCACCGGACTGCTTGATGTGGCGGTACTCGACCGACTCGACCCGCTTCGTGATGGTCTCGCGATACGCCACCTGCGGCTTCCCGACGGTCGCCTCGACGCTGAACTCACGCATCATGCGGTCGACGAGCACCTCGAGGTGCAACTCGCCCATACCGGAGATGACCGTCTGGCCGGTCTCCTCATCGGTGCGAACGCGGAAGGTCGGGTCCTCGTCGGAGAGCGACTTGAGCGCCTTGCCGAGCTTGTCCTGATCGCTCTTCGTCTTCGGCTCGATGGCGACATGAATGACGGGCTCCGGGAACTCCATCCGCTCGAGGATCACCGGGTTGTCACGGTCGCAGAGGGTGTCACCGGTGGTGACTTCCTTGAATCCGAGACCGGCGACGATGTCGCCAGCCATGGCGATGTCGAGATCCTCGCGCTGGTTGGCGTGCATCAACAAGATGCGACCGAGACGCTCACGCTTCTCCTTGGTGGAGTTATAGACCTCGTCACCCTTGGTGACCTCTCCGGAGTAGACCCGGAAGTAGGTGAGCTTGCCGAAGGGGTCCGCGACGATTTTGAAGGCAAGGGCCGCGAAGGAGTCGTCGTTCGGGCCGCGAGTGATCTCCTCGTCGCCGCGCATGTTCGAGCCGTGGGCGGGCTCAATGTCGAGTGGGGACGGGAGAAAGTCGATGACCGCGTCGAGCATCGGCTGGACGCCCTTGTTCTTGAAGGCCGAACCGCAGAGCACCGGGACGAAGTCTCCAGCGAGGGTGCCGGCGCGAATGGCGCGCTTGATCTCCTCGAGGGAAACCTCCTCGCCGCCGAGGTACTTCTCCATGAGTTCCTCGTCGGAGGTGGCGATGGTCTCCATCATCTTCTCGCGGTACTCGGCGGCCTGATCCACCATGTGGGCTGGGATATCCACCTCGTCCCACTTCGCTCCGAGTTCCTCGTCACGCCAGATGAGGGCCTTCATCTTCATGAGGTCGACGAGGCCAGCGAAGGGCTCGTTCGACTCGGGTCCGCCGGCGCCGACCGGCAGCTGCACCACGAGCGGGTTGGCCTGGAGGCGCGACTCGACCATTTCGACGGTGCGATAGAAGTTCGCGCCGATGCGGTCCATCTTGTTGACGAAGCAGAACCGCGGGACGTTGTACTTGTTGGCCTGACGCCAAACCGTCTCGGTCTGGGGCTCTACACCAGCGACGGAGTCGAACACGGTGACCGCTCCGTCGAGGACGCGGAGCGAACGCTCCACCTCGAT
Source organism: Ilumatobacteraceae bacterium (assembly GCA_017859785.1). Lineage (GTDB taxonomy): Bacteria > Actinomycetota > Acidimicrobiia > Acidimicrobiales > Ilumatobacteraceae > Casp-actino5. The sequence goes on along the minus strand of JAFMMJ010000048.1, from coordinate 13,399 downwards.
GGTGAAGTCGACGTGCCCCGGGGTGTCGATGATGTTGATGCGGTGGTTGTCCCACACACAGGTCGTCGCCGCGGAGGTGATGGTGATGCCGCGCTCCTGCTCCTGCGCCATGTGGTCCATGGTCGCGGCGCCGTCGTGGACCTCGCCGATCTTGTAGCTCTTGCCGGTGTAGTAGAGGATGCGCTCGGTCGTCGTCGTCTTACCGGCGTCGATGTGGGCCATGATGCCGATGTTGCGGGTGCGCTCGAGGGGGAACTCACGCTTGGCCATTGCAGGTCACTTCCGTTCGGTGTTCGATCTGTGTGTTGTCAAGGGGCGGGGCGGAAGGTGATGGGCGGACCCGTCACCACCGATAGTGGGCGAAGGCCTTGTTGGACTCGGCCATCTTCTGCATGTCATCACGCTTCTTCATGGCGGCGCCAAGACCGTTGGCGGCATCCATGATCTCTCCAGCGAGGCACTCGGCCATCGTCCGCTCGCGGCGGGCGCGGCTGAAGTCGACGAGCCAGCGAATCGCCAGAGTTGAGGCTCGCCGGGGGCGCACCTCAACCGGTACCTGGTAGGTGGCGCCGCCGACACGACGGCTGCGCACCTCAAGCGGGGGCTTGACGTTCTCGACAGCACGCTTCAAGGTGTCGAGCGAGTCGTCGCCGGTGCGAGAGGCGATGAGCTCCATGGCGTCGTAGACGATGCGCTCAGCGACGCTGCGCTTGCCGTGCAGCATCACCTTGTTGATGAGCTGGGTGACGAGCGGCGAACGGTGAATGGGGTCGGCGACGAGTTCGCGACGGGGGGCTGGTCCCTTACGAGGCATGGGTCTTACTTCTCCACCTTGGCGCCGTAACGGCTGCGGGCCTGCTTGCGGTTCTTCACGCCGGCCGCGTCGAGCGCGCCGCGGATGATCTTGTAGCGCACACCGGGGAGATCGCGAACACGACCGCCGCGCACCAGCACGATCGAGTGCTCCTGGAGGTTGTGGCCTTCACCGGGGATGTACGCCGTGACCTCAACTCCACTCGACAACCGGACACGGGCCACCTTGCGGAGAGCCGAGTTCGGCTTCTTCGGGGTGGTCGTGTAGACGCGCGTGCACACACCGCGGCGCTGGGGCGAGCCCTTCAACGCCGGGGTCTTGCTCTTGGTGAACTTCGACGACCGACCCTGTCGGACGAGTTGCTGAATGGTGGGCACGTCTTCGGACCTTCTCCTGGGTGTGTTTGTCGCTGTCGTGTGCTTCGTTCTTCGGCACCCTCCGGCCACGACGACCGATTGGTACTGCTCAGGGTCCGGCGAGGCCGGGACCGGCGAACTCGGCCGGGGACCCGACCGGGACCCTGAGAGGTTATGGGCGACCCGTTCGACCGGCAACCTGCGGTGCCGGCCGCCGAATCACTCGGCTCCGACCTCGGCGCCAGCGCTCTCGAACCGGCGCGCCAATTCGATCGCCGTGGCGTCGTCCTCCTCGCTGTCGCTGGAGTAATAGGTCATCGGCTCGTAGTCGGGGGCGTCGATGGAGAACTCGCGGTACTTCATCATGCCGGTGCCGGCGGGGATGAGCTTGCCGATGATGATGTTCTCCTTCAGGCCGATGAGCCCGTCGCCGCGACCGTCGATGGCGGCCTCGGTGAGCACCCGGGTCGTCTCCTGGAAGGAGGCGGCCGAGAGCCAGGACTCGGTGGCGAGGGAGGCCTTGGTGATGCCCATGATCTCGGGCCGACCTTCGGCGGGACGGCTTCCCTCCTCGACCATCCGACGGTTCGTGTCGCGGAAGCGCTTGGCGTCGACCCGCTCCCCCGGAAGGAAGTCGGTGTCGCCGGTCTCGCTCACTGCGATGCGGCGGGTCATCTGCCGGACGATGAGCTCGATGTGCTTGTCGTGGATCGACACGCCCTGATCGCGGTAGACGCGCTGGACCTCTTCCACGAGGTACATCTGCGTCTCGCGGGGGCCCTTGATGTCCATGAGCTCCTTCGGGTCGAAGGGGCCGTCGGTGATCGGGTCACCGGCGCGCACCTCCTGACCGTCGGTGACCACCGGACGCGCGCCAAGCGGCAGCACGACCGGTGACTCCTCGCCCGCGTCGTCGACGACGGTGACCGGGATTCCCTTGCCCTCGTCCTCGCCGATGCGCACGACACCCGAGGCGGGGGCCAGGCGGGCCGCGCCTTTCGGAGTGCGGCTCTCGAAGAGCTCGACCACGCGAGGCAGACCGCCGGCGATGTCCTTGCCGGCCACACCTCCGGTGTGGAAGGTCCGCATGGTGAGCTGGGTGCCGGGCTCGCCGATCGACTGAGCGGCGATAACGCCGACCGCCTCACCGAGCTCGATCCGCTTGCCGGTCGCGAGCGAGCGGCCGTAGCAGAGCGCGCAGATGCCGAGCTCAGCGTCACAGGTGAGCACCGAGCGCACGCGAACGCGATCGACCGCGGCGTCGTCACGGAGCGCGGCCATCTCGACGTCTCCAACGATCGTGTTGCGCTCGAGCACCTTGCGGCCGTCAGGCAACGCCGCCGACAACTCGACGTCGTTGAGCAACGCGCGACCGAAGAGCTTGGTCTCGAGGTAGGAGCGGCTGTTCGCCGTATCAGCGACGACGCCCTCCACCCAGATTCCGAGGTTGGTGCCACAGTCGTCCTCGCGGACGATGAGTTCCTGGGCGACGTCGACGAGACGACGAGTCAGGTAGCCCGAGTCGGCGGTACGCAGCGCGGTGTCAACGAGGCCCTTACGGGCACCCGGGGTCGCGATGAAGTACTCGAGGGTCTCGAGTCCCTCACGGAAGTTCGACTTGATCGGACGGGGGATCATGTCACCGCGAGGGTTGGCCACGAGACCGCGCATGGCGGCGATCTGGCGCATCTGCGTCATGTTCCCGCGGGCGCCGGATCCGACCATCATGTCGATCGGGTTGAAGCGCTGCGCCTTGAACTCCTTCTCCATCTCGGCCGTGACGCGCGTGGTCGCATCGGTCCAGATGCGGACCTCCTGCTGGCGCCGCTCGCCGTCGGTGATGATGCCGCGACGGAACTGCTGCTCGACCTTGTCGGCCTGCTGCTCGAACTCGTCGAGGAGTTCCTTCTTCGAGGCCGGGGTCTTGACGTCGTCGATCGAGACGGTGAGACCCGACTGCGAGGCGAACCGGTAAGACAGGTTCTTGATCGCGTCGAGAGCCGCCGCCACCTCAGCGTTGGTGTAGTTGTCGGAGAGGATCTCGACAATCTCACCGAGTTCGCGCTTACGCAGCGTCGAAGTGACGTGACCGAAGCGGCGACCGAAGTCGGCTGGGAGCGCCTCCTCGAAGAGGGCTCGGCCGAGGGTGGTCTGCACCCACTCGCGCTGATCGCCCTCGACGAGGAACGAGTCGGAGCGGATGGTGATCGCGGCGTGAACGTCGAGGAGCCCCTGCTCCTGAGCGGCGATCGCCTGCCAAGTGTGACGGAACACCGACCCCTCGCCGGCAGCTCCCTCGACCTGCTCGGTGAGGTAGAAGGCGCCGATGACCATGTCCTGGGTCGGGGTCACGATGGGGCGACCCGACTGCGGCGACAGGATGTTGTTGGCGCTCAGCATCAGCACCCGCGCCTCGGCCTGAGCCTCAGCGGAGAGCGGCACGTGAATCGCCATCTGGTCGCCGTCGAAGTCGGCGTTGAAGGCGGTGCACACGAGAGGGTGGATTTGGAGGGCCTTGCCCTCAACCAGCACCGGCTCGAAGGCCTGGATACCGAGTCGGTGGAGGGTCGGAGCGCGGTTGAGGAGCACCGGATGCTCCTTGATCACGTCGTCGAGAACGTCCCACACCTGCGGGCGGCGGCGCTCGACCATCCGCTTCGCGGTCTTGATGTTCTGGGCGAGGTCGAGCTCGACGAGGCGCTTCATGACGAACGGCTTGAACAGCTCGAGCGCCATGAGCTTCGGCAGTCCGCACTGGTGAAGCTTGAGGGTCGGACCGGCGACGATGACCGAACGACCGGAGTAGTCGACGCGCTTACCGAGCAAGTTCTGACGGAAACGTCCCTGCTTGCCCTTGAGCATGTCGGAGAGCGACTTGAGAGGGCGGTTGCCAGGTCCCGTGACCGGGCGCCCGCGACGGCCGTTGTCGAACAACGCGTCGACGGCCTCTTGAAGCATCCGCTTCTCGTTGTTGACGATGATCTCGGGCGCGCCGAGGTCGAGGAGTCGCTTGAGTCGGTTGTTCCGGTTAATGACGCGGCGGTACAGGTCGTTCAGGTCGCTGGTAGCGAAACGGCCGCCGTCGAGCTGCACCATCGGACGAAGCTCTGGCGGGATGACCGGGACAGCGTCGAGGATCATGGCCCGCGGGTCGTTGACCAGGTGGCCTGACTCGTCGCGCTTGTTGAACGAGGCGACGATCTTGAGGCGCTTGATGGCCTTCTGGCGACGCTGCGCGCTGAGCGGCTTCTGCCCCTCGGATGGATCGATCGCGTCGCGGAGTTTGCGCTCCTCCTCGGCGAAGTCAATTCGATCGATAAGTGACTTGATGGCGTCGGCGCCGGTGCCGCCCTCGAAGTAGTCCGAGTACTTGTCGGTCAGCTCGCGCCAAAGGAGCTCGTCTTCGATGATCTTGCGGCTGTGCAGGGACTTGAACTCGTCCCAGGCCCGCTCGACGAGGTCGAGCTCGGTCTCGTAGCGCTCGCGGAGGCTCTCGATCTCCTTCTCGGCGTCGCGCTTCAACTTCTTCTGGTCGACGCCCTCGGCCTCGGCGATCTCCGCCTCGGACTCAAGCTCCTTGTAGCGAGAGTCGATAGCGCGGTCGCGCTCCTTCTCGATCTCGTTGCGCTCCTCGAGGTATTCGGCCTCGAGGCTGGTGAGGTCCTCGTGGCGCTTGTCCTCGTCGACCCAAGTGACCAGGTTGGCCGCGAAGTAGATGACCTTCTCGAGCTGCTTGGCCTTGAGCTCCTCACGGGGCTCGAGTCCGGCGAGCAGGTAAGCCAGCCAGGAGCGCGTGCCGCGGAGGTACCAGATGTGCACGACCGGAGCCGAGAGCTCGATGTGGCCCATACGGTCGCGGCGCACCTTCGAGCGGGTCACCTCGACGCCGCAGCGCTCACAGATGATTCCCTTGAACCGCACGCGCTTGTACTTGCCGCAGTAGCACTCCCAGTCGCGGGTCGGTCCGAAGATCTTCTCGCAGAAGAGCCCCTCCTTCTCGGGGCGCAGCGTGCGGTAGTTGATCGTCTCCGGCTTCTTGACCTCGCCGTGGGACCACAGGCGGATCTGGTCGGCGGTCGCCAGCCCGATCTTCAGCTGGTCGAACATATTGACGTCGAGCATGTCTCTTCCTCAGTTCCTCTTCGGTCCGGCCGGTCTCAGCGGACGGCCCGGCGGTCGTCGTCGTCGGATCCGCGCTCCGGGCGCGAGATGTCGATGCCGAGGTCTTCCATCGTGCGGTGGATGTCGTCGTCGAGGTCGCGCATCTCGATCTCGCGGCCGTCGTCTCCGAGCACCTCCACGTTGATGCAGAGTGCCTGCATCTCCTTCATGAGCACCTTGAAGCTCTCGGGCACACCCGGTTCGGGGATGTTGTCGCCCTTGACGATCGCCTCGTACACGCGGATACGCCCGAGCACGTCGTCGCTCTTGATGGTGAGCAACTCCTGCAAGCAGTAAGCGGCTCCGTAGGCCTCAAGTGCCCACACCTCCATCTCACCGAAGCGCTGGCCACCGAACTGGGCCTTACCACCGAGGGGCTGCTGGGTGATCATCGAGTACGGGCCCGTCGAGCGGGCGTGGATCTTGTCGTCGACAAGGTGCGCCAACTTGAGGATGTACATGTACCCGACGGTGATCGGGTTGTCGTAGGCCTCGCCAGTGCGACCATTGAAGAGCGTCGTCTTGCCGTCGGAACCAATGAGACGGTCGCCGTCGACCGACTCGGGGTTGAGGTTCTCGAAGATCTGCTGGATGGTCGGGTGCTTCCCGGACTTCTCCTCCTCGTCCCAGTTGGCGCCGTCGAAGACCGGGGTCGCCACGAACGTCGCCGGAGCGGTGTTCGGACGGGTCTTCTGCTCTGTCCCACGGGCCGGCTCGGCTCCGATCACCTCACCGGTGTTCGGGTCAGTCCAGCCCCAGCGAGCGCAGTAGCCGAGATGGGCCTCGAGGACCTGGCCAACGTTCATACGGCTCGGAACGCCAAGCGGGTTCAAGATGATGTCGACCGGCGTGCCGTCGGCGAGGTACGGCATGTCCTCGACCGGCAGGATCTTGGAGATGACTCCCTTGTTGCCGTGACGTCCCGCGAGCTTGTCGCCGACGGAGATCTTGCGCTTCTGCGCGACGAAGACCCGGACCAACTGGTTGACGCCGGGAGGCAGCTCGTCGCCGTCGTCGCGGTTGAACACCTTGACGTCGATGACCTTGCCGGACTCGCCGTGGGGCACCTTGAGGCTGGTGTCGCGCACCTCGCGCGCCTTCTCACCGAAGATCGCGCGGAGCAGGCGCTCCTCAGGGGTCAGCTCGGTCTCGCCCTTGGGGGTGACCTTGCCGACGAGCACATCGCTCGGACCGACCTCGGCGCCGACACGGATGATTCCGCGCTCGTCGAGGTCGGCGAGGATGTCGTCGGAGAGGTTGGGGATGTCGCGGCTGATCTCCTCAGGCCCGAGCTTCGTGTCGCGGGCGTCGATCTGGTGCACGTGGATGTGGATCGACGTGAGGACGTCGTCCTTCACGAGACGCTCCGAGAGGATGATTGCGTCCTCGAAGTTGTAACCCTCCCAGGGCATGAACGCCACGAGCAGGTTCTTGCCCAAGGCGAGCTCACCGTGGTCGGTGGACGGGCCGTCGGCGAGCACCTCACCGCGCTTCACCTTCTGGCCCTCGACGACGCGAGGCCGGTGGTTGATGCAGGTGTCCTGGTTGGACCGACGGAACTTCGAGAGCCGGTGGCTCTTCTTGCCGAGCTTGTCGTAGGTGACCGAGATCAGCTCGCCGGTCACGTCGGTGACAGTGCCGTTGTCGAGCGCCTCGATGAGGTCGGCTGCATCGTGTGCGGCGCGCTGCTCGATGCCGGTGCCGATGTAGGGGGCCTCAGCGCGCAGCAACGGAACAGCCTGACGCTGCATGTTGGCGCCCATGAGCGCGCGGTTGGCATCGTCGTGCTCGAGGAACGGGATGAGGGCGGTCGCGACCGAGACGATCTGCTTCGGCGAAACGTCCATGTAGTCGACCTCGGACGGCGGCACGGAGGCGATGTCGGTCGTGGCGCCGAAGAAGCTCTCCTGCTCGAGCATCTTGCGGAGGTCGTCGAGGCTCGCCGCCTGCGGCGAGCGACGCACGAGGACGCGATCGTCACGGAAGGAGCCGTCGGCGTTCAACGGGGTGTTCGCCTGGGCGACGACGTAGTTCTCCTCCTCGTCAGCCGCCATGTAGACGATCTCGCCCGTGACGCGGCCCTTCTCGACGCGGCGGTAGGGAGTCTCGATGAAACCAAACTCGTTGACGCGAGCGTAGGTAGAGAGGCCGCCGATCAGACCGATGTTCGGACCCTCGGGGGTCTCGATCGGGCACATGCGTCCGTAGTGGGAGAAGTGAACGTCGCGGACCTCGAAGCCCGCGCGCTCGCGGCTGAGGCCGCCGGGGCCGAGAGCCGAGAGTCGGCGACGGTGGGTGAGGCCCGAGAGTGGGTTCACCTGGTCCATGAACTGCGAGAGCTGCGAGGTACCGAAGAACTCCTTGATCGCGGCGACGACCGGCCGGATGTTGATCAGTGTCTGCGGGGTGATCGCCTCGACGTCCTGGGTGGTCATGCGCTCGCGGACGACACGCTCCATTCGGCTGAGACCGATACGCACCTGGTTCTGGATCAGCTCGCCGACCGAGCGGATGCGGCGGTTCGCGAAGTGGTCCTGATCGTCGAGGCGGTAGCCGGGCTCCTGCTTGACGAGGTTGAGCATGTAGGTGATCGAGGCGAGGACCTCGCAGCGGCTGAGGACGTGCTGGCCCTCCTCCGGCAAATCGAGCAACGGCTCACCCTCGAGGTTGGTGCGTCCGGCGAGGGAGAACTGCTCGGCGATGCGCTCGACCTCGGCTCCCAACTTGCGGTTCAGCTTGTAACGGCCAACGCGGCTCAGGTCGTAGCGACGACTCTCGAAGAAAGCGTTGCGGAAGTACGCCCTCGCCGACTCGACGGTCGGCGGCTCGCCCGGACGGGCGCGCTTGTAGATCTCGACGAGCGCCTCATCCTGGGTAGGAGCGACCTCGCGCTCGCGGTCCCACTGGCCCTCGAGGAAGTCGAACTCGCGCACGAACTGGTCGAGGAAGCCGGGGGCGTTCTCCTCGTCGTAGCCGAGGGCGCGGAGCAGGGTAAAGATGCCGAGGCGGCGCTTACGAGCCACACGGGTGCCGCAGGTGACGTCCTTGCCGGGGCGCTGCTCGACGTCGAATTCCATCCACTCACCGCGGTAGGGGTGGATGGTTCCCTTAACGAGCTGGTGCTTGGTGAGGTTACGGAGGCGGTAACGCTCACCGGGCTCGAAGATGACGCCGGGAGAGCGGACGAGCTGCGACACGACGACGCGCTCGGTGCCGTTGACGATGAAGGTGCCCTTCTCAGTCATCACGGGGAAGTCGCCCATGAAGACCGTCTGCTCCTTGATCTCACCGGTCTCGCCGTTGAGGAAGCGCGCGCGCACGAACACCGGCGCGGCGTAGGTCATGTCCTTCTCTTTGCACTCCTCCACCGTGAACTTGGGCGGCGGACGCAGATCCTCATCGAAGGGGTCGAACTCGAGCTCGAGCTGCAACTTCTCGGAGAAGTCCTTGATCGGGCTGATGTCGCGGAACGTATTCGCGAGACCCTCCTCGAGGAACCACTGGAAGCTCTCGCGCTGGACGGCGAGAAGATCTGGGAGTTCGAGGGGCTCGTCCAGGTTTCCGAACGAGTAGCGCTCACGGATGTTCGAGCGATTGGCCACGTTTCACCTCAATGCGGGTCGGCAGGAGCGGGAGGGCGCGCAGCGGCCACACACGAGAAACCTTGTGAGGGGACGACGACGCACAGCAACGGACGATCCTACCGCTGTTTGCGGCGGATCGTCAACCGGTCGATTCCCCCGGTTCGGACGCCCTATCGGACGGCCCGACCTGTTGAGCGACAAGGTAAAGAACGAGACGTCCGGTTGTCAAGCACCATCGGGCTGAATGGCTCCACCACGCAGCAGAGCGAGCCCGAGCGATAGGCGGGGACGAAAACGACCGATGCCCCGGGGCAAGCCCGGGGACGAAAACGACCGATGCCCCGGGGCAAGCCCGGGGCATCTGCGGTCCGCTTCCCGCTCACGCGGGGGCGATCAGCTCACTTGAGCTCGACGGTGGCTCCGGCCTCCTCGAGCTTGGCCTTGGCGGCCTCGGCGGCCTCCTTCGGCGCACCCTCGAGAACGGGCTTGGGGGCGCCGTCCACGAGATCCTTGGCCTCCTTGAGGCCGAGGCTGGTCAGCTCACGCACGACCTTGATCACCTGGATCTTCTGACCACCGGCGTCGGCGAGGATGACATCGAAGTCGTCCTTGTCGGCCTCGGCGGCATCGCCACCACCGGCGGCTCCGCCGGCGGGAGCGGCTGCGGCGACAGCCACCGGCGCGGCGGCGGTCACCTCGAAGCGCTCCTCGAAGGCATCGAGGAGCTCCTTGAGCTCGATGACGGTCATGTTCGAGATGGCGTCGAGAACCTCATCCTTGGTTGCCATTCTTTTCTCCTTGTGTTGTCGGGGCATCGCCCCGTTCGTGTGTTGTGAGTGGTTGTTCTGGTGTGGGGCGTAGGAACGCTCCACGGGTGGTCCGATTGATCAGGCCGCCTGCTTGTCGATGAGCGCGGAGAGCCCGTAGGCGAAGTTCCGCGGCAGCGCCTGCAGAAGGCCAGCGGTCTTGGTGAGCGGTGCCTGCAGCGCTCCGGCGAACCGGGCGAGCAGCTCCTCCCGCGAGGGAAGATCCGCGAGCGCGGCGACATCGCCTGCTCCGAGGAGCGTCGCCCCGAGGGCCCCGCCCTTCAGGACGAGATTCGGGTTCGACTTGGAGACGTCGCGGAGCGCCTTGGCGGCGGCGGCGACGTCGCCAGCGACGAACGTCAGCGCGGTCGGTCCGACGAGGATCTCTTCGAGACCCTCGAGACCCACCTCACGGACGGCGAAGCGTGCGAGCGTGTTCTTGTAGACGGCGTACTCGGCTCCGGCGGGACGCAGCGAGTTCCTGAGGGACGCGAGCTGAGTCACGGTGAGACCGCGGTACTCGGTCACGAAGACGGCGTCGCTGCCTCGTAGGCGCTCGGCGATCTTGGCGACGGTCTCAACCTTCTCGGGTCGCGGCGCTCGGACTTCGGCGGTTGCGGTGTCGGTCATGTGTTACCTCCTCTCGGATGCTCGGGTGGCTCGCAAGGGCGACACCACGCCGAGCGGCGTGAGCCGTCCGGGGAGGCAGCACCTCGGTCGGCGGACGGTTTCCCCTCCATTACCCCTCTCGGGACCGACGGTCTTCGGCGAGCGTTCTTCTGTTGTGCGGGGGACGCTACCGGCGGGCGGTCGCGACTCCCACCGACTCAGTCCTGGTCGGGACGGAGGCGGCCGGTGTCGACGCGGACCCCGGGGCCCATGGTCGACGAGACAGTGATCTTCTTGATGTAGCGGCCTTTGGCACTGGCTGGCTTGGCGCGCTGGATCTCATCGATCACAGCGCGGAAGTTGGCTTCGATCGCCGGGGCGTCGAAGCTCACCTTGCCGAGCTGGACGTGGACGTTGCCGTAGCGGTCAGTGCGGTACTCAACCTTGCCGCCCTTGAACTCGCCGACCGCGCGGCCGACGTCGGTGGTGACCGTGCCGGTCTTCGGGTTCGGCATGAGACCGCGGGGGCCGAGGGCGCGGCCGAGGCGGCCGACCAGGGGCATCATGTCGGGGGTCGCGATGGTGAGGTCGAAGTCCATCTTGCCGGCCTCGATCTCGGCGGCCAGGTCGTCGGCGCCGACGATGTCGGCTCCGGCGGCACGGGCCTCATCAGCGGCGGCGCCGGTGGCGAAGACAGCGACGCGCACGTCGCGCCCGGTGCCAGAGGGCAGGGCGACGGTGCCGCGAACCATTTGGTCGGCCTTGCGGGGATCGACCCCGAGGCGAATGGCCACTTCAACGGTCTCGTCGAACTTGGCTGAGGCCATGTCCTTGACGAGCCCGAGCGCCTCGGTCGGCGCGTAGAACGTGTCGCGGTCGAACTTGGCGGCCGCGTCCTTGTACTTCTTCCCTGACATGTGAGTCTCCCTCTGTTCGTCGGGTGATCCCCCGGGCGAGGTCGTCCCGGGCCGGATCGTGGTTCGTGGGGCGGCGATCAGGCGATCGCCACACCCATCGATCTCGCGGTGCCTCGCACCTGCTGCTTGGCCGCCTCCATGTCATTGGCATTGAGGTCGGGCATCTTGATCTTCGCGATCTCCTCGACATCGGCCTCGGTGATCGTGGCGGCGGTCTCGGTGCCGGGGCGCTGAGAGGCCTTGTCGATGCCAGCCTTTTGGCGGATCAATACCGGCGTGGGCGGCGTCTTCAGGATGAACGTGAAGGTGCGGTCCTCGTAGATGGTGATCTCGGTCGGCACAACGGTGCCGGCCTGCGACTCGGTCGCGGCGTTGTACGCCTTGACGAAGTCCATGATCGCGATGCCGTGGGGTCCGAGCGCCGTGCCGACGGGCGGCGCGGGCGTCGCCTTGCCAGCCTCGATCTGGATCTTGACGATCGCTGCGACTTTCTTCTTGGCCATTGGTGTCTCTCTCGCTATTCGTGTCTCGGGCCGCTCAGAGCTTGGCGACCTGACTGAAATCCATCTCGACGAGTGTCTCGCGGCCGAAGATATTGACGAGCACCTTCAACTTGAGGTGGTCGGCGTTGATCTCGGCGATCTCCCCGGCGAAGTCCGCGAACGGACCCTCCTTGACGCGCACGGCCTCGCCGACCTCGTAATCGAGTTTCGGCTTGGGGCGCGCGGCGGCCTGCTCGGCCGGAGTCTTCGGGGCGAGGAAGGTTCGGACCTCGCGACGGCGAAGCGGCGAGGGCCGCTGACCGCGATCGTTCTGACCGACGAAACCGGTGATGTTCGGTGTGTTGCGGATGCAGTACCAGGACTCGTCGTCCATCTCGCAGCGCACGAGCAAGTAGCCGGGGAACACCTTGCGGTTGACGGTCTGCTTCTTGCCGTTCTTGAACTCCACGACCTCCTCGGTCGGGATGACGACCTCGTAGATCTTGTGCTCGAGGTCCATCGACTGGATTCGCGCCTCGAGATTGGCTGTGGCCTTCTTCTCGTAACCCGACTGCGTGTGCACGACGTACCACTGACCCGGGCGGGTCCAGGGGTCGTCCTCGATCGGCGCGTCGTCGGCATCGGCGGCCGGTTGCTCGTCGGCGTCGGCCTCGGACTCGGGCTCGGTTGCTGCATCGTCGGCGTCAGCGGGCGACGCGTCAGCGATATCGGCGGCCCCGTCGGTGTCGCCCGAGGGCAGCAGGTCCTCAGCCGGAAGCGACTCGTTGGCGTCCTCCGTGAAGCGGACCTCCGGATCCAAGAGGCCGGAGCCGGACTCGCCGGTCTCGATGGTGTCGTCGGTGCTCATGTGTAGAACCAATCCATGATCTCGCGAAGGCCGAAGTCGAGACCCGCGACGATCGCGGTGTAGACGACGACGGTCACGGTGACGATCGTCGAGTAGCGGATGACCTCGGGCTTGGTGGGCCAGGCCACCTTGCGCAACTCGTCGCGGACCTCGCGGAGGTACTGACGGGGGCCGACCTTCTCGCGCTGCGCCGGACGGGGCGCGCGCGTCGGGGCGCCCTTCTCATCGAGGGCACCTTGGCGCCGCAGTTGGCGCTTCTGTTCGCGGTTCAGATCGTCGAGTGACATGTCGTTTGGGTCTGTGTGTGTTCTCGTCCCGTTGGGACAGCAGGGCAGGAGGGACTCGAACCCCCGACCGTCGGTTTTGGAGACCGATGCTCTACCAACTGAGCTACTGCCCTCGGGGGCTGGCAAGCGTACCAGCCACCTCCCGTTTGCCTCACCGAGCGGCGAGGCGGGCGGTTGGGGTCAGCGGGTCTCCTTGTGAAGGGTGTGCCTGCGGTCGTGACTGCAGTACTTGTTCATCTCGAGTCGCTCGCGATCGTTGATCTTCGACTTCATCGTGATGTAGTTGCGTCGCTTGCACTCGGTGCACTCGAGGGTGATCTTCACCCGCTTGTCGCTCTTGGCCATGGCCGTTTGTCCGTTTCTCGTTCGTGACGGTGCCCGGGTCAGCTCTTCGCCGGCCCGGGCACCCTCATCGTCGTTTCTGTCGTTTCGACGTCAGAGTCGTGTGATCAGAGTGATCGGGTCACTTGATGATTTTCGTGACGCGACCCGCACCAACCGTGCGACCACCCTCA